>NZ_NHSK01000077.1 GCF_016653355.1 Rhodoplanes elegans
GGGTGGGTGTGGCGGGGGATCGTGCCCTGGGACAAGACCGAGGCCAGCCGGCCCCAGCTCGGCCGATATCGGGTGCAGGCCGAGTACGCCGTGTGGGCCACCAACGGGTCGCGGATCCTGGCCGGCCCGGTCGCTCCGGGCGTGTTCCGGGCACCAGTGCCGAAGGTGAAGCACCACATCGCCGGCAAGCCGGTCGAGCTGATGGCCGGGCTGCTCGGCGTCATGGAGGGGCCGGTCCTCGATCCCTTCATGGGGTCCGGGACGGTCGGGGTCGCCTGCGTCGCCCGGGGGCTGCCCTACATCGGGATCGAGGTCGAGCCGGCCTACTACGAGGTGGCGTGCCGGCGCCTCGAAGAGGCCGTCAAGGCGGCTTCAACGGTGGCTCCTAATGCCGGCTAGCTCGTTAGGTGAGCAAACGGACTGCGGAAAACATGAAACGACCGGCCATCGCTGGGCGCGAAGCAAGAATTTCGGTAGCCTCTGGTTGAAAAGCCCACCGCAGCGTCACCCCCTGCCGGCAGGCAGTGCAAGAAGACACCGCTTCGGACCAATTGAGAGTTCTGGGCGTGCACAGATCGCTGGAGCTTCGGTATGCCCCGGTTCTTCTTCCATCTCACGGGCAGGAGATCGGCCCGGGACGAAATAGGTGGAGACTTCCTCTCGGTCCTCGATGCGGTCGAGAACGCCCGTCAAGTGGCGTTCGAACTCGCTCGGAACATCGACCCCGATCTTACCAAAGATGCATTTGTGGTCGTCGAGGACGAGCGCGGGCGGGCAGTGTACTCGGCCCCCTTGGACTGCCCCTAGGGAAGCATTCGGAACGGCCTGCAGGAGCCCACACGCTAGGGCAAAACCGCTGCCATCCGATCTTGCGCGCTATGCCATCCGATTTTGCGCGCTACAACTGAGCGCTCCACCGACCGGCTTCCCGGTCTTGCCGCGCTCCGTGAAGAACGCCTCGCCAGCGGCCCTGCGGGCGAGCTGAGAGGCACGCAGAGCCCGGACGTCGCCGGGGCTCATCTGGGTGTCCCAGGCGACGGCGACGACGGCCGCGAGGCCGTAGTACCCCATCCGCCACGCGCGCTTCGCGACCCGGGCGATCTCGCCCTCAGACCAGGTTAGCGACCGGCCCGCGGCTGCGCGGTTGCGAACGCCGAGAGATGGGTCGGCGTCGCGGACGCAGTAGCCGAGCGCGGCCGACACCTTCCAAAGGGCGCGCCAGATCTTCACGCACCTGTGCGCCTCGCGAAGCGAGACCGTATCCTCGATCGCGCGTCGCCAAGCCGAGATGTCCTCGAGCGACACGGTGCGCGGATCACAGTCGCCGAAGACTGGCTTGATGCGCCGCCAGCACCGCCACCACTCCTCGCGTGTCCGCGGCTGCTTCGTCGCCCACTCGTCGGTGCGACGATAGCGGCGAAACGATTCGCCGAGCGACCGCGGCGGATAGACGGTCAGTTCCTCGGCTTGGTCCGGCGACAGGTTCTCGGCCGACACCATGGCGGGGGAGGGCGCCTCGCCGCGCCGCGTCTGATCCCACCGGCGATTCCAAGCCTCCGCGATCGCCCATGCTTCGGGCCCGTCTGGGCCGCATGGGACCGCGAAAAAGCCAAGGCGTTTCATCGTCGGGGTCGGCTCCCAGAAGCCTTTCCGCCGCTTCACGCGGTAGTGTCTGATCTTCACCCGGGTCATGCCGCTCCGCCTCGACGCATCGCGGCGATCCGATCCTGCGCGACGGTGCTGGAGTCACGGGCCTGTATCGCCACGCCGGCGCCGAAGAGGTGAGGATGGCGGGCGTCGCACCAGCGATCGATCGCGGTGAGGTCGAGGTTGCCCGTGTCCGGGTCCGGCCGCGGGAAGCCGCGGGCGATGAGCGACGGCAGCATCGCGGCGAACCGCTCGGCCGTGACGCCGAGGCGCCGGGCGGCGACCTCCGGCGGCACGTCGCGAGGGTCGACGCGAAAGCGCATGTTCAGGCGTCCTCGGTCGAGTCGGCGTGGATCTCCGCGAGGCGGTCGATGATCACGCCGCGGATCGCGAAGACGTCGAAGGTGATCTTGGTCGCCTCGGGCGGCGGCATCTCATCGGGCGGCGCCGCATCGGAGTAGACCGCGTCGCCCGTCTCCCAGGATGCCCACGTCACGGTTCGCGTGCGGTCGGGCGCCAGCTCGGCGACCTCTCGGACCGAGCAGGCGCGAGAGGCAGCGATGGAGAGCTGCATCTTCGTCGCCAGCAGCCGGGCCATCACGTAGCAGCCGACCATCTCCCAAACGTCGAATTTGCGCGGGGCGCCGGGCACGGCGGTGGTGCGCGGATGGTACCAGCGGCGCGCGACGGCCTCGTTGAATTTCAGCGGGTCGAGGCGGGTGACGCGCATCGCGATCGGGGTCGGGGCGAGGTAGAACATTGCGGCGCCTCTGCTCGGTTGGGGCGCCCTGTCTCGACATTCGGCGCCAAGCTTATGTTAAGACCATAGCATTGACCTTCGGTTACAACAATAGGAGAACTGCCCCGCGCCGCCCCCAGGCAGATCCGCCGGGCGGACCGGAAAGTTGGTGGCCATCGAACGGCGGTTTTTCACCCCAAAATTCCAGTAACCGCTTCTAATAGCTGGCTATTGTGGTGGACATCAGCGGGCCCGCCCCGGATTGCCCGGAGCGGGCCGACTGGTCAGGCCTCGGCCGTCTCGGGCCGCTGTTCGGCGCCGCCGACACGCCGCGCCACGCGCTCGCGGTGCAGCGCGTCGAACGTCGCCCGGAGCGCTATGCCATTGGCGCCGAGATCACCGGCGATGCGACGGAACGCCCGGCGCTGGCGGTTGTCGAGGTCGTCGTGGCTGGAGAGCAGGTCGAGCATCGAGGCGTACTCGGCCACGGCGTCGACCTGATCCTCGAACGAGTTCCAGTCTACGGCAGAGGCGGAAGCATCGGTCACGGGCGCCTCCCGATGCGCACCCCGAGGTGCTGCGGTCGAAGGGGCGAGACCCGACCGGCCGCGAAGCCGGCGAGCGCCGAGAGGATCGCGGCGAGGACGGCGATCGGAACGAGCGGCTCGATCATGACACCCTCCCGTAGACCTCTTCGAGGGCGTCCTGGTCGGCGACGCCGGACTCTGCCGGGTCCGCCTCCAGTTCGTCATCACCCGCGAAGCACGCGACACCGAAATTCGATTCGAGCGGGTCGTCTTCTTCCCCGGGCTCCGCGTCTTCGTCGGCGTCGTCGTCTTCGAGCGGGTCGTCCTCCTCGATGTCCGGGTCGCCGTCGAGTTCGTCGAGCAGCGAGATCAGGCGCTCGATCTCGGCCTCGGCGGCCCGGCGGGCGGCGCGGAGCTCGGCCGGGGCGAGGGTAGCCATCGGCGCGGCGCAGAACGCGGCAGCGCCCGCCGCACGGGCGGCAGCAGGCATCACGGGATGCAGGGTGGTCATGATGGTCTCTGGATCAAACCGGCTTGCTACGGCCGGGTGCCAGTGGGCAGCACTGGCGCCGGGAAGTTAGCAACGCCGCCAGAGACGACGCGCGACGGCCTTTCCCCGAAGGGTCTTGTATAGCCGCCGCCTTCCCGGCATAGTGGTGCCGTTCACGCTGGCGGCTAACCAGCGCGTCCTACATCAATGGCGACGGTTGATCCCGGCAAGGATCGCCCTGCCATCGCTCTGGTGCCAAACGGGCCCGGCAAGGCCTTTGGCGGGAGTTGCTACGCTCCGCTTACCAGACTGCCCGTATTCGGTTTCAAAATCAACAACACCGCGCAGCGCCCCTCCCCGGGGCGTGATCGCGCTGTTTCTGCTATGGTCGCCTCGGGTGGGGGGATCTGCGATGCGAGCGCTACTCGTCGCGGTGGCCGTAGCGCTATTCGGCGCCGCCGCGCTGAATGGCTTCTACGTCACGGGACCCGCGCTGCTCGAGCTTCGCGAAGACCCGCGAAACGAAACCGTGACGATGGTTCCGCACCTTCGATACGGCGTAGACCCGACCGTCATCGTCCTGGACTTGGTCTCTCTGGGTTCCACGGCGAGCATGGCCGACGTTGACCGCGTCATGTTCCAGATTGCGCACACCCTGCGAACGCGGAGCTTCACCGCAGCTCACCTCGCCTATCGCGGCAGCACTAAGTTCATCCTGTCAGGCGCCGACTTTCAGGAGATCGGCCGCGACTACGGGTCTCAGAACCCGATTTACACGATCCGCACCCTGCCGGAGAAGCTCTACCGAGCAGACGGCACGCGCGCATTCGGCACATGGACTGGCGGAGTTTTCGGGGTGCTGACGAAGCAGATGGAGGATCACCAAGCGATGCACGTCGACTGGTATCTTCGGGACGTAGCGCAGGCGCGCTAATTCTCCCCCGCGACTGCGCCGCTCAGAGGTTGTAGGCTGTCGTCGAACGATCCATCGAGATTCTGTTCGGGCCGGCGCCAGGGGGAACCATGGCAATGCACAAGACCTATCGATTCTCAGGCGGGAAATTAGAAGCGATCGAGCGGCCAGATTGGATAAAGCCGGCATTCGATGGGGACATTGACCTCTGGCACGCGGCACTTTCGTCCGTCGGCCTCATCCGCGACGAGACGTTTGGGGACGCTGGGCATACGCTCGAAGTTCACAAGCATTATGCCGGCCACTATTACGTTGAGTACTGGGACGCATCGGAATGTGTAATTGAGGTTCACATCGCCAATCCCGCCGACTACATTACATTCCGAGCGCAATATATTTCTCCGCTCGCGATGCTGATCATGAAATCGGACGAGCACGATGCGTGGCTCGATGAGCGCAGGCCTGACCGGCAGCGCTGAAGACCGCTTCGAAGCGTATTGACGAGGATCGCATGGATATCGCTGCAGCACTTTCATTGCTTGGTCAGGCAATCGGAGTTGTGAAAGACCTGAGAGAACTCGACAAGGGATTCGACGCCGCTGCGCTCAAAGCGAAGATGGCCGATCTATATGCCACACTCGCAGACGTGAAGATCGCATTGTCGGATGCTCGCGAGAGCATTCATGAGAGAGATCTGAAGATCAAAGAGCTTGAAAAAAAGATTACAGCTCTAAGCTCCGGAGAAGCTTGTCCGCTTTGTGAGGCCGGTCATCTGAAAGTAATTGCATCCCAGGAGCACCCTGACTTCGCCTTCGCTGGGGTGCAAGAGCGAACACTGAGGTGCACGAACTGCGGCCATACGGAGAAGCACCTGTACGATCCAAATGATCGGCCTAAGCGGAGGTGAAGAAAGTCGGCCGAGGTCGCCCCCGGCCGCCCCGATGCCGCGCCCGTTGCCCCCCGGAGTCGCGACGCTACTCGGCGATCACCTCGAACCCCTCCATGGCGACCCAGGTCCGCGACCCGGCGTCATCGACCGGCGAGATGTCCGACACGAGGTCGCGCGTGACGGTCCAGTGCCGGGCGCCCTGGACGTGCACGCCGTCCTTCAGCGCCGCCACGGCGGCCCGCGAGAGCCGGTCCGCGTCCGCGTAGGTTGCCGCCCGGCACGCCACCACGACCTTCGTCTCGGGCGCCCCGGTCGCGCCGTCCAGGTCGTAGGCCTCGGCCTCGCCGGTCCGGACCACGACGAGGTCGGGCGGCGCGCTGGTCTGCGGTGCTGCGCCGGCGTAGATGCGCGTGCCGGCGATCTCGGCGACGTCGGGCGCGGCCCGGAGCAGCGTGACGACGACGGTGACGGGCGTGGTCATGGGATCACCTCCGCACGAGCCGGTTGCGCGTCGCCAGCGCGGCATCCGTGGCTGACCCGGGCCGCCCGATGTTGCGGGCCTGCGCCTGGTCGATGATCACCTCGAGGTCGAGCCCACCGTCGGAGTTTCGCCGGCTCTCCGTCTTCACGGCCGCGCTGGCGTTGTTGTTCACCACGACGTTGACCGCGATCGGCGTGCCCTGCGACAGCTTGGCGAGCGCCGGCGGCGCCCGGCTTGCCCCGTCGAGGCTCGCCATCACGGCGCGGTCGCCGGCCGCCATGAAGTCTCCGACGAGCCCGCCTGAGGCGAAGCGGGGGACGCGGCCGCCGCTCTCGTTGATGGCATGCAGGAGCGGCAGTGTGCGCCGGGTCGCCTCGGCACGCACCACGAACTCGCCGGCCGAAAGCCGGGCCGGAATGCTGTCGCTGGTCGCGGTGCCGGCCCCCTGCACCAACCCGCCGCCCGCGAATCCGAGGAACGACTTCAGCCCCGAGAGGATGCTGCCACCGGAGCTGCCCGCACTGCCGTAGCCGAACAAATTCATGATCGACGCCTTCGCCTCCATGCGGATCAGGTCGCTGATCACGCTATCCGCGAAGTTCTTGAAGGCCTGGCTCGCGGTTTGCGATCCCGTAACGTAAGAGGTGAAAGCGTCGGCCGCAGTGTCGGCGGCGCGGTCGATCCGCATGAACGCCTCTGTCAAGAGCCGCTCACGCTGCGCGGCCTTCTCCATCGCGTCGGCGACCTCGTTGATCTTCGCGCGCTGCGCCTCCGTGACGGCGGTGTTCTTCATGCCCGCCTCGGCGTTCGCCTCCTTCGCCGCGGTTTCGAGCATCGCCACGGTTCGGGCGCGCTCCCGCGCTTCGGCGTTCTGACCGATCACCGCGTTTTCGGCGGTCATAACCGCGATGTGCTTCTGCGTCTGAGCGACGGCCCGTTCGAAGGCGTTCGTGTCTGCGCCGCCCTTGTCCTTGTCTTCCTTGACCGGGAACTTCTCGATCGAGACTTGCTTGTCCGGCGGGATCGTGACCGGCGGCTTGGTGGTCGGCTCGACGGGGGGCGACATGGTCGCTTTGAGGCCGCGGTCCTTGATCCGGTTGAACTCGTCGTTGAGGCTGTTGATGCGGGTCTGCAGGGTCTGCGCCATCGCGTAGTCGCCGCGCAGCTTGGTTTGGCCCGCCAGCGCGCCGGCCGCGGCGAGCTGCTTTTCCAGCTCGATCAGTTCCTTCGTGATCTCGACCGCCCGGACGCTGTCTCTGAAGCCGTCGATGTTGTCGACCCACGACCGGCCGGACACCTTGTCCATTGCCCGTCCGAGGCCCTCCATGATCTGGACGAGCGCCTTCGTCGCGCCGGTGGCGCTGTCGGTAGCGCCGGCCGCGTCGACCATGCGGTTCTTCAGCTTCACCCAGGCCGAAGAGAGCGTCGGATCAGCGCTCTTGGCGGCTTGCTCGAGCACGGGCACGCCGGCGAGGATGGCGCGGAAGAACGCCTCGGAGCTGACCTTGCCGTCCTTCACCAGCTTCGTCAGCTCACCGACGGAACCGCCAGCCTCCTTCAGCCCGGCCGCGGCAGCCTGCAAGATCGGCCGCGCCCCGTCCAAGAGCGAGTTGTACTCCTCGGCCTGCACCTTCCCGCCGGCCAGCGCCTGGCCGAGCTGGAGCAGCGCGCCGCTCGCTTCCGTCGCGTCGGTGCCGGCGACCTTCAAGGCGAGCGCCACGGCGTCGGTGAGCTTGATCAGCTCGCTCGACGAGGCGTGCAGCTCCTTCTGTGCGGAGGACACGCGACCGTAGAGCTTCACGAGCGCCTCGATCGGCACGGCGTTGCTCTGCGCCGATTCGTAGAGCTGGCGATAGACCTTCGACAGGCTGTCGCCTTCCAGGCCGGAGATCTTGAGGGCGTTCTGCAGGGTCGTGTACTGGTCCGCGAGCTGGCCGACCTGCTGGACGGAGACGGCCCCGGCGAGCAGCACGAAGCCTCTCCGGAGAGCGACGAGCGATGCTTCGGCCCCGAGCGCCGAGCCGCTCACCTTCGCCAGCGACGCCTCGGCGGCGCGGGCCGACTTGGCGAAGCTGGCGTCGAGCCCTTCGGTGAGCCGCCCGCCGGCGCCGAGGTGCTGCTTCAGCAGCGCCGCGGTGCGCCGGCTGTCGGCCTCGATCTTCCTGATGCTCTGGTCGAACTTCCTGCTGTTCGCTTCGAAGCTCGCGACCAGCCGCGCGACCTGGACTGACTCGGCCATCTGATCACCTCACCCGAATAGGACGTCGTCGAGGCGCCAGTCCTTGGCGCCGTAGATCGTGCTGCCGTCGCTGTGCATCGCCCGACCGATCGCCATGGCCGCGGCCTGCGCGGCGTCGATGGCGTCGGCGCTGCGCTTCTTCGAAAAGCGCACGAGCCCGGTATCGCCCACCACGGGCGTGACGTTGGACACGCACCAGCGCAGCACCGGGTGGCCGCCGTGCCGCAGCTTCCTCTCGAGAACGACGCGCTGGAATTCAGTGATCCCGTCGGTGTAGTGGAGCGCGCTCTGCGCATGCTCGACGACCGGGTGTCCGTCCTCGGCGAGCCGAGTCATGATGCGGCCGCCGAATCGGGGATCGAACGCGATCTCGCGGACGTCGAAGGTGGTGCAGAGCTCGACGATCTTCGCCTCGATTGCGGCCTCGTCCTGCACCGACCCGGGCGTGACGATCAGGTGACCGGCGGACTCCCACTCGCGCCACGGCTGATCGCTGTTCGCGGCGCGCAGCCGCACCGTGTCGGTCGGCAGGAAGCAGAACGGCACCACGGTGTAGCCGCCGTCGTCGTCGCGCAGCACCAGCACCACGGCGGTGAGGTCGAAGCTCTTCGACAGGTCGACGCCGAGCCAGGCGGTGCGGCCGGCCAGCGCCTTCACGTCGATCGGCGCCGAGCCCTCGTCCCAGACCGCCATGTCGACCCATCCGGCCGCGGTGCCGTCCTGCCAGCGGTTGAGATGGAGCTGCTCGAACTGCCGGCGGAACGCGGGAAGCTCCTTCGCCATCCGCACCGAGTCCCGGAGCGACGCGAGGTCCGGGAAGCCAGCGTCGAGCCCGGGATTCGCGAGCCGCCACGTCGCCTCGTCGTCCCACGGCAGATCGGCCGGCGCCTCGAAGATCACGGGCAGGAAGGACGGATCGACCACCTCGCCGGACTCGACGCGCTTCGCGTAGCGGTAAAGGTCGAGCCCGAGCGCCTGGTCGCGCCCGTCACCGGCGGTGCTGATGATGATGGTCAGTGCGTTGGGCACCTTCGCAGTGCCGGTCTTCAGGGCGCCCCACAAATCGACGGCGGTGCGGCCGCGCCACGCCGCGCACAGCTCGTCCGCGATCACGACCGCCGGCGTCTTGCCGAGCTGGGCATCGGCGTCGGCGCTGATCGCGTGATACTCGGCGCCGCTCTTCACGTGCACGATGCGGTTCTCCCACGCCCGAATCTTGGTCCGGGGCGAGAGGAGCTCGTCGAGGGCGAGCATCGACGCCGCCTCGCCGAAGGCAAGCCCGGCCTGCTCGCGGTCGACGCCGGCCGACACCACGAGGCTGTTCGGCGTCCGGAACGGGCCCACGGTGTGGGCGAGCGCGATCACGCCGGCCGTGGTCGACTTCCGCGCGCCCCGGCCGATCATGATGAAGGCGGTCCGCACCTGCCGGCGGCCCTGGTCGTCACTCGGCCCGTAGATGCGGGCGAGGATGCGCCGCCAGAACGGGGCGAGGTCGAGCCGCTTGTCGGCGTGCTCGGACTTCGGGTGCCGCAACAGGTCGACGAAGGCGAGGAGCTTCGCCGCCCGGCCGTGCGGATCCGGGATCGGGTCAGTCGAACAAGCCCAGTGCATCGTACGCGCTCTTCGGTCCAGGAGGGGCTTGCGGCTGGTCGAGCAGCCGGAGGCGGCGGGCGAAGCTGAGCATGCGAGCCGTCGCCTGTGCATAGGGGCGCGCCAGCGGGTGCGGCTTGGAGACGCCGTCCGTCGTCACGATCGCGCCTTCGCGCTTCAGCGCCGCGCCGTAGACCGCGACCAGGGCGGCATCCGAGCAGTAGGCGGCGAGTAACGGGCCGGTCGAGTCGGAGAGCACGCCGCGGCGCGCCAGCGACGTGGCGAGCTTCTTCCACAGCGCGGCGGCTGCCTTGTCGAGGTGCGCCGGCGGCGGCGGGACCGTGACCTTCGTGGTCTGCTTCGTCATGGCCGCACCGTGCACTGAAGCTCGAGCCCGACGCGCCGGCCCACCTCGCGGGTCGAGTTGATGTTGTAGGCCTTGCCGCCGTAGGAGACGCGATCGGTCACCAGCACGTCGCCGCGCCAGCGGATCAGGAACGTCGCCTTCTGCTCGGCGATCGTGGTGTTCGCGGCGAAGAACTCGCGGCCTCCGGTCTCCGCCAGCTTGGCCCGTTCGGTGGCATAGGTCGTGAACACCTCTTGCCACTCGCCGGTGACCGGGTCCTCGATGACCTCCATCCGCTGCAGGTCGATCACGCGGTCGAGCTGTCCGGCCAGCATGTTACTGCCTCGTCGGGGTGAGCGGATCGGCCGCCATGATCAGGCCGAGGGCCGCCTTGTTGGCCTCGGAGGCGTCCTCGGCCAAACGGTCGAGCACGATCTTCGCGCCCATGACGGCGACCTGCTGTTGACGGTCGTCGAGCCCGTCGAGCATCGCGACGACGCGCCGTTCCCGCTCGGCCGGATCCATGTCGATGGTGCCCAGCATGAAGTGCGCTATGCGCCACACCACCTCGGCGAGCCGCTGTCGTTCGGTGTCGAGCATGTCAGCCCCCCTCGGCCTGCCGGCGCGCCGCGGTCCGGACCGCCTTCGCCATGCGTCGCGCGAACGCCCGCTTCTGGGCTCGGAAGGCCGGCCAGAAGAACGGGTGCGGCTCGCTGCCGGGGTGGCGCGCGCCCTCGTAGATGCCGCCGACGATGTGCGGCTTCGTCCCGAATTCGACGAGCGCGCTGTGTCGGGCCGAGGTGTTGCCGCTGGTGACCGTGGTCGCGATCTCGTTGCGCGACTTCCCGGCGAATTGCGCGTGCGCCGGCGGCGGGCCGTTGCTGGCCTGGATCGACGCCCGGAGCGCCCCGGTCTTGAACGGCGCCAGCCCCTTGGCGAGCGCCACCATCTCGTTCGCGGCCCGCGTCGTCTCGGCCTGCAGCTCCTGCTTCGTCTGCTCGGACATGGCGCGCATCTTGCGGACGAACTTGTCGAGGCCCTCCATGGTCAGAAGCTCCACGGCCGGTGTGAGGCGATCAGGTCGAGCGCGACGGCCGGCACCGTGATGAGCTGGGCCTGCCCCAGATAGGCGTCCTCCCGCTGGCCGTAGAGCGTCGCGACGGTGGCGAGGATGGCTTGCCGGATCGGCTCCGGGACGGTGTCGGCCGCGGCGCCGTAGCCGGCCGTGAAGGTCACCGCGACGGCCTCGGGCCGGAGGTCGGTGGCCGGCCAGGCGGTCGCCGGCAGGACGTAGGCGCCGTCGAGCACGTCGAGCCCGTAGACGTCGTACTGGTCGGCGGCGAGCGTCTGGGTGGCGCCGGCCGCGTCGCGATAGGTGACCGCGGTGACGGCGCTCACCGGCGGCAGCGGTAGCTCCAGGCGGCCGCGCGGGAACCCGTCGAACTGGGCTTGCCACGTCTGCTCGATCAGCGGGCCGCACAGCCCGTCCCGGCCGTCGAACCGAGCGGTCGCCGCGGCGATCAGGCGGGTGATCAGCGCGTCATCGGCGTCGCCGGTCACGTTGAGATGCGCTTTGGCCTCGGCCAACGTGACGGGCGCGGCGGCCGGCGGGGTGATCAGGGTCAGGCTCACGGGCTCCTCCCGGGCGGAAAAAAACAGGGTCTGTCCCACGGCAGTGGACGGCGGCGGTCCGGTGGATCAGCGCCGGATCTCAGACTCCCCCCTCCCGTCGCCGCCATTCGGCTTGCTGGCGGGCCGACCGCGCGTTGTGGCAGCGCTCGCAGAGGGGCCGAAGGTTCGACCTGACGAGGCGAAGGTCAGGCCTGAACCTGACAGGCTGGATGTGGTCGACGTGCTCGGCGGGCGCACCGCACTTGGCGCACCTAGGCTGCTCGGCGAGGACCGACGCACGAAGCTGTTCCCACTCGTGGTCATAACCGCGCTGCCTCGCCGAGGGCCGCAGGTCCGGTGCCCGTGCTGGTCGGCACGAGCAGGGCTCGCCGGGTCGCACCACCCGACCGCAGCCACAGACCCGAGCGAACCTGCCCAAAATCAGACCATGACATTGCAGTCGCGCACCAGTTGGCGCACCGAAGCCTCAACGGTTGGCGGGACGGCAGCATAGAAGACGTGATCGACAATCACAGGAACGCGACGGCCGGTCAGGTAGCCACGCGCCAAGTCACTGCGATTGCATATGATGACGGTCGTCGCTTTCAGCACGTCCGCGCCGCGCACGTCATGGATCATCTGCTTGACGTATTCGCGAAGCCCCGAGTTGTGAACCACGACAACCGAGCCGGTTGCAGGGAGCGCCTTGATCATGGCCAAGGTCTGTCCGGTGCCTCTATCGGTAGTGGTCATACTGACCTCCAAAATCGGCGCGCGCCGTCGATCCCTAGGGGGTGTGTCAACCAGATAAGCATGAATCAGACTCTCGAATTGGTGCCGGCGTTGACCTGATTGGCGCCATGAAGACCCTCGCGAGTCGGGCGGCAGCGATCAGGTCTCGGGGTTCTTGGGACGCGCCGGCTCACCCCTAGAGGATTGCCGCCCTATCTTGGCCGAGCTCCGCGCCGGCCGAGATTTCGTCACGCCACCGGGGCGCTCGCCGGGTGACCCTTCACCACCATGACGGCGATGGGGGTGCCGGTGCTGTGCGTGCCGCCGAAGTCGGCCAGCACGCTGACGTAGCGCTTGCTGCCGATGTAGGAGAGCTTCGTCACGTCGGCCGCGGCGTGTGCCGCGACCAGCGACTTGACGATGCCGCCGGCCGCGACGGTGACGCCGAGCACGTCGCTCTGCGACACCGCGACGTGGTCGTTCACGGTGTCGGTGTCGCCGTGCTTCAGCACAAACTCGATCTTGTTCGTATCGGTGAAGGTGATGCCGCCGGCGCCGATCGCCAGCAGCAGGGCGAGCGACTCGAAGCCGAGGCGATCGATCGCGACCGGCGTGTTGTCGGCCGACAGGGTGGCGGGGCCGATGGCGAGCACCGGGCCGATGTTGCTGTGTCCGTCACGCATGATGGGTTCTCCTTCGGTCCGGCGATCAGCTCGTCGCCATCTTCAGCTTGCGCAGCGCAGCCGCCGCGATGACGCCGCCGCCGACGCGGCGCGTGGCGTGGAACCGGGTCATGCCGGTCGTCGCGAGCAGGTACGGGTTCACGAGGACCGACAGGCCGATCCGGTCGACGATCCGATAGCCGGTGTTGAAGTCGCCGAAGATGATCGGGAACGCGCCCGACCCGACGTCCGGAATGTCGACCGCCTCGACCACGGGGCGACCGAGAATCGTCTCGGGCTGGCCGGCCTGGAAGCTCGGCTGCCACAGATAGTTGTTCTGGCCGTCCTTGAGCTTCCGGATCGTTGCGAGGGTCGAGCCGTTCATCAGCCACGAGCCGCGATTCCGGTAGAGCGCCGGCAGCGCGTACATCAGCGTGATCAGGGCGTCGGCAGAGAGGTTCGTGGCGTGGCCGTTCGCCGTGTAGGCGATGGTCGCATCGCTCATGAAGCCCATGGGGGCCAGGACGCCGTCACCCGAGACGAACGCAGCGCCTTCCTTCTTGCCGAAGTCGTCGGCGAGCGCCAGCCGCACCTCGGCCTCGGCGCTGGCGCCGCTGTCCTGGAGGAGCTGGTTCGACACGTCGACATAGGTGTTCAGCTCGCGGACCGGCACCTCGAGCTGACCGAAGGCGGGCTCGGACCCGGTCTGCGCCTGCGTCTCGCCGCGCCACGCCGCGTTGGTGATCGCGGTGCGCCGCGGATAGATCACCGACGGGTTGCCGGTGCTGCGCACGCTGGCGATGCTGCGGATCGGCGAGAACTGCACCAGGTCGCGGATGAACTCGGTGCTGAACTCGGCCGGCGCCAGATACCCGCCGCCCGGGTCGCTCGACACGGTCAGCGCCTTGCGCTCGACCTCGCCGAGGCCGTCCTTGCCGTTGCGAAGGTAGACGTCGAAGGCCTTCTTCTCGATCGCCGCCGGCTCGTCCTCGGCGCCCTTCTTCACGGCCGGACGCGCGACCTTGGTCTCGACGTCGTCGAGGCGCTTGGTCAGCTTGTCGAGGTCGGCCGCCTTGGTCTCGACCGCCTTCAGGCGCTCGTCGACCGTCGCCTTCAGCTCGTCGAGGGCCTTGGTCACGAGGGTGTTCGGGTCGTCGGCGGCGCCGTCGTCGCCCTTCAATTCGATGACACCCGCGGGCGTCGGCCGAAAATGCTTCATGGTGATCACCTCGTTCGGAGGGCCGCGGCGGCCCGGTTGATCGCCTCGGCGAGCGCGATAGCGGCCGCGGCGGACTTGGCCCCGGTCACGCGCGCGCCGGGGTGCATGGGGATGGTGACGAGCGAGATTTCGGCGAGGTCGAGCGCCGTGATCGTGCGGCCGCCGCCCTTGCGGCCGGTGGCGCTCTTGGTGACGAAGCCGATGGACAGACCGCGCACGGCACCGGACTGGACGAAGGCGCGAACCTCGCGGGCGCGCGCGACGTCCTCGATCAGGAGACGGCCCGTGACGTGAAGTCCGTCCGCCTTCTCCTCGATCACGTTCCACGCTCCCACGGGCTCGGCGGGGTTGTGTTGGAACAGCATCGGCACCGGCGGGGCCGCCCCCTTGAAGGCGCCAGGCGCGACCATGTCGCCTACGCGGTCGGGCGTGCCGAACGGCCACGCGAGGCCCGTGATCGTGCCGGCCTCGTCGACCGCGAGAGAGGCCTTGAACTCGATCCTGCTCATTGCTGCGCGCCTCCGGCCGGCGGCTGCGGTGCGGCAGCGGGCGGCGCGCCGAGCGCCGACACCGGGACGTTCGCGCCCTGCATGACGTACTTCTCGCCACCCTGGTACGGCGGCATGCCGATCGTGCTGCGCGCCTCGTTCGGGTTCAGGATCCCGTGCGTCACGGCCTTGGCGAGGCCCTCGAACCGGGAGGCGAACTCGGCCCGCTCGAACTCTGTCGCGTCGAACTCGACCTCGAACGGCCACTCGTCGGGGCCGAACAGCACGATCTCCAGCGCGCCCTCCCACATCCGAATCCAGGGCAGGAGGCAGTACCGCACGAACTCGGCGCCCATCGTCTCGGCGTTGCCGCTCGGAGCCTTCTGCTGCTCGGCGATCTGGTGCGGGCTCACCCGCATGCCGCGGGCGATCTCTAGGGTCGCGCGCTCCCACACGCCCGTCAGCTCGGCGTCGACCGACGTCATCACGGCCGGATCGAAATCGACGTCCGGCTCGAGCAGCAAGGTCCGGCCGGCATTCTCCGGGCCGGACGCCGCCGCATCGAAGGCCTTCTTCAGGTTCTTCTTCGCATCTTCCGAGAGCTGCTTCTTCGGCTTCAGGTAGCCGCCCGGCTTGGCGCCGCGCCGGAACAGGTTCTCGACGTGCCGCATCAGGGAGAGCGACAGCGACAGCGGCCCGGCCAGCACCTCCGGCATCGCGCGGCCGTCGAAGCAGCGGATGTGCAGGATGTCGGCACGGGTGTGGACCTCGTTGGTCCCGTCGGCCAAGCTGATCCGGTAGACCGGTGGCTCGGTGGGCGCGGCCTGGTCGACCGTGCACGCCGCGCCGAGCGGCAGCAACTCGCGGATCTCGCCGTCGGGGCCGCGCGTCGCCAGCGCGAAGGCGTGGCCGCGCTGCATGGCGTCGATGGTGAGGCCGGCGACGAACTCGGACCAGGACAGCCACGAACACGGACGGTCGAGCAGCCGGGCCCGGCGATCGCCGCGGACGTGCTCGCGCTCGCCGGCGTCGCTGACCTTGATGATGCGCGCCGGGAGCACGGACAGCGCCTCCGAGATCAGACGGACGGAGCCGGCATAGGCCGGCACGCGCAGCGCGTCGCCCGATGTCACGGTGCCCGGCGCCACGGGCAGGCCGAGCAGCTCGGCCCACGAGATCGCGGTCGCCATGGTCGGAGCGGCCATGCCTTTGCGCTCCGCGGCGCCAGCGCCGAAGAGGGTTCTGAGCAGTCCCATCGATGTCCCTGAAATGCAAAACCCGCCGCGGCGGGGCCGGGCGGGCGCAGTTCCTGATCGTGCCGATTTATTAGCACAGGCCTCAGCCGGTCGCAACCTGATCACGACCGCTTCCCCACAGCTTGGCGAGCCGACGCAGCGACAGCTTCAGCCAAGCCCCGACGTGATCACGGTCAGCCTTCCGTGTCCGCCCCTGCTCGTCGCGGCCGAACAGGCTGCCCGCCGCGTCGTCGATCGTGTAGCCGCGGCCCACCACCATCTCGACGACCACGGTCCCGCCAACCCGGGCGAGCGCGCGATCCGCCTCGTTGAGCAGCAGCCCGGCCGCCAGCCGCGCGGCCGAGTGCGAGCCGCTCGACGGCGCCGACGGCGTGCGGTCCGGATCGAGCAGGTGCGAGCTGCCGCCGTACGTGCGTTCGAAAGCCGATCGGTAACGCAGCGCCGCGGCGTGCTCGGCAGAGCCGATCTGCTTGGCGCGCGCCATCAGCGTGATGGTGTCGACGACGCGCGCGGGCCAGGGGACGCCGTCGACGGCAGATGACGCCGTCGCGCGGCGCTGGGCGTGGCTCCGGGTTCTCATTGGGCGGCCTCGTTGCTCGCGGGTTTCTCGAACGGAGCGATCGCTCGTCGGCGCCGCGCCCCTGCTCGTTTTTCGAGTTCTGGCAGGGCGGCGCTCGCCTGCTCGACCACCTTGTCGAGCCGGGCGAGGCTGTGCGTGGCAACCCTGAGCTTCGACTCCTGCACGGCGACCTCGGCGAGAACTGCAGCGATCGCCGGGAGCCACTCCCGCGTGGTTCGGAGCGTGCGCACCGCGGCGGAGAGCGCACCGACCGTCGGCTGCGTCGCCCTGACATCCTCGGCCAAGAGTCGGCCGTAGAGCGCGAGGTCGTGATCACGACCGGCATGCGGAAAGGCAGCAACGAGCAGCGCGAGGTGCTTCGCAATCTCGTCGTCCGTGGCCGGCACACGGGCCTTGTTGAGCCACGCCCCGATCCGATCCGGCACGCCGTCGGTCTGGAGCTGGCGGGCTGCGGTGAGCGCCGGAATCAGCTCGCGGTCGGGATCGATCCCGTAGCCGGCGTATTCGATGGCCCGGGTGAGCCTGGCCGTGATGGCGGCGACATCGCCGACCGCGCGCTCGACCAGTTCGATCGAGCGGCCGCTCGGGCTCACCGTGGCAACCTGCTGGTGGGTCATCGGCGATCCTCCAGGAAGCTCGCAATCCCGGCGACGGCGGAGGCGATCCCCGTGCGCCGCGCTGCGCCGTCGAGGGCGTCGGGCTCGTCGAGCCACGCTTCGGCGTTGAGCCACGTCGTCGGGTGCTTCGTGAACTTCGGGTCCTGCCCGGCACGCTCTGCGGCGTAGCGGCGGGCCCCAGCGATGACGGCGGCGGGATCTGCGCCGGCCTTCAGCGCCGCGGCGAAGGCGCGCTCTGCCGCCCCTTTGGCCTTCCGGCGGGGGTAGGCGTCCCAGAACTCGGCGAAGGCCCGGTCGACCTCGGCCATGCTCGGCTTGGCCGTCCGGGCAGGGCGGCCCGGCGGCCCGCTGGCGGTCGGTGGCGGGAACAGCTCGCCGTCGTGGATGACCGAAAGAGACTCTTCCCGGTTTCTTTTCCCGGTTTCATTTCCCGGTTTCTCTATAGGGCATGCGGAATCCCGCACATCGGATATGCGGGATTCCGCACATCTGTCATGCGGGATTCCGCACATCTTCGCCGGTTCATCGGCTGCTAGCTGCGCGGAATCCTGCACATCTTGCTGTGCGGTTTCCCGCACATCTTCGTGGCCGTCGAGCTGTGCGGAATCCTGCACATCTTCGACCGGCCCGACGCGGTCGAAATTCAGGGTGTAGATCGACGAGCCCGGCCGCCGCTGGACAGTCAACCATCCGCCTGCGGCGAGCTCGCCGATCACGTCGGAGACGACCCGCCGTTTGCAGCCCGAGAGCTCGGCCAGCACCTCGACGCGGGGGTCGCATCGGCCGGTGCGCGAGTTGTGGCAGTTGAGCAGCACCCCGAACACCACCTTCGCCCGGGGCGACAGGCCTGGATCCGCGTGCGCCGCCTGGAGCAGGTTCCACTTGGCAAGGAGGGGGGTCGAAGTGGGGCCCTCCGCTCCCGTCGTCGAGCGGGTAGGCGGGGCTCGGCGCGTTCCAACTCTTCCCCGAATCAGGCCGGATTCCCGAGGCGCAGAACTCGGAACAATCCTTGATGCTGCGGTTAGATCACAGGGCCTGTCACGCCGGAGGTCGCGGGTTCGAGCCCCGTCGCTCCCGCCAGTCTTTTCAGAGACTTGGCAGACTTCCCCGAACAGCCTTACAGTTCATTCGGTGATCGCTGATCGACGCTTTGCGTCGGCCGCTCGATTGTGGGCGGAGCGGCGAGCCGGTCGGGAAGGCAGGGCGGACGAGCAGGCTTCCGGTCTGGCTCGGAACAATTCGGCGGCCGGGGGCTTGTGATAAACGGCTGGAGCTTCGGCATGCCCCGCTTCTTCTTCCATCTCACCGGCGGACGGTCGGCCCGGGACGTCACGGGGGATGACCTCCCCTCCGTCCTCGACGCCGTCGAGAACGCGCGACAGGTCGCGTCCGAGCTCGCCCGGAATGTCGACCCCGATTTCGTCGAAGGGGCCTTTATCGTCGTGGAGGACGAGGGCGGTCGGCCGGTGTACTCGGTTCCCCTGAACCGTCCAGACAGGAACCGCCGATTTCTGAACCGCCGATTTCTGAGACGTCCGGACCCATCGCCTGCGCTGGCGAACGAGAACCGCACACCGTAGCCAACGCGGCCGCTCTTGCCGCGACGGTGTCACCGGCTCTCCCGGAGGAGACCAGGCGACCATCGCCCGTGCGAACCTCCCACGCGACATCGTCGCCTGATAGAACAAGGCGATAAGTGAGCGAGCGCATGAACAGGCTCCCGTCTGACGAGCGGGAGCACGAACGGTCTCTCAGCCACCGACGCCCGTTGCCGCTGCCGGTGATACGTTTCAATGCGGATCGCGCCGATTGGTTCCATGATCCTTCCGGAGCGGCTGGCCGCCCACCGTCGGGCCAGCCGAATCGGCGCGCCTCCCGGCACCGGCGGTCGCCGGCATGCCCGCGCCCTGCGCATGGGGTTCAGGAAAACCACCTGCTGTTCAAGACCGGACGCCCGGTGTTAATCTTCGCCCGGGGAGGGGGATAACCCGGTTTCGAGGTGTGATCCCCATGCGGAATGCCGTCGGCCTTCTCTGCGCGGTCGCCATCGGCCTCACGGCCACGGCCTGCACGCGATCGACGTCGCCGGTCGGACAGGTGGTGGCATCGGCCAGTCCCGGCGAGATGCTGCGCGACGAGCTCGCCGCAAGGCGCGAGCGGCGCCCCGCCTGCGAGCAGCAGGCGCGCGAGCACGCCTTCACACCGTCGCAGCGCGCGAGCTTCGTCTGGACCTGCGTGAACCGCTGAGCCGGATCTTGTAGACCCTTGGCCGCGTGTCTCGGCCGCGTGCCCCGGACAAGGCACGGCGGGCCGCAGGCGCGCCGTGCCGCAGAACCGGGGCCCAGGGGCCGCCGGACGATCTCGTCGTCTGATCGCCCGGGTCCCGGCTCGCGGTGCGATGCACCGCGTCCGGGACACGAAGACGTGCCACTGGGCCGGCGCCGAGCCGACAGTCCCTCCGCCTACTTCTTCTCGATGCCGGCGGCTTCCACCACCTTGGCCCATTTCGCCACCTCGCGGGCGATCCGGGCCTTGAAGTCCTCCACCGAGCAGCCTTCCGCCCGCATGCCGTACTTCGTCGCGGCGGATTGAATGTCGGGCAGCGCCAGCACCTCGACCACGGCCTTGTTGAGCGTCGCGACGATGTCGGGCGGCGTCGCCGCCGGTGCCGCAAGGCCGTTCCAGCTCGTCACCTCGTAGCCGGGCAGGCCGCTCTCGGCGACGGTCGGCACGTTCGGCAGCGAGGGCGCCCGCTGCGTCGCGGTCGTCGCCACGGCGACGATCTGGCGCTCCTCCAGCGGACCCTGCAGGGCGGCCTGGTACTCGAACAGCACGTCGACGTCGCCCTGGAGCATCGCGGTGACGAGTTGCGGCGTGGTCTTGAACGGGATCGCCGTCACGGTGATGCCGGCCATCGACTTAAACAGCTCGCCGCCGAGATGCTGGTTGCTGCCGGGATTGATCGAGCCGAAGTTGAGCTTGCCGGGCGACGCCTTGGCGGCTGCGATGATGTCCGCGACGCTCTTCAGCGGCGAGCCCGCCTTGGTCGCGATCACCAGGCCGTAGGCGGCCGTGGTCGAGATCGGCACCAGGTCGCGCTCGAGGTCGTAGGGCAGCGACTTGAACAGCGACTTCGCCGCCGTGAGCCCGCCGCCGATCATCGCCAGCGTGTAGCCGTCCGGGGTTGAGGCGACCACCGAGTTGATGCCGATCACGCCGGCGGCGCCCGGCCGGTTGTCGATGATGAACTGTTGGCCGAACTTGTCGGAGAGCTTCTGCGCCACCATCCGCATGGTCACGTCGGCGATGCCGCCCGCGCCGTAGGGCACGATGATGCGAACCGGCCGGCTCGGATAGCCGGCCTGAGCCCGCGCGGCCGCCGGCAGCAGCGCGGCGAGCGCCCCGGCGAGGCCGCCGAGGAGCAGATTGCGACGGTCGGTGTGCAGCGGCGCGAGGGGGGCGGTCATGGAGGTCCTCCGGTCGTTGTTTTTGCCCGATGCCTCGAACGGCACCAGGAAGGCAGGGTGATCAGGCGGGCACCGGCGCGGCGGCGAGGGCGGGAT
Source organism: Rhodoplanes elegans (assembly GCF_016653355.1). Classification (GTDB taxonomy): domain Bacteria; phylum Pseudomonadota; class Alphaproteobacteria; order Rhizobiales; family Xanthobacteraceae; genus Rhodoplanes; species Rhodoplanes elegans. The sequence continues at coordinate 20,590 of NZ_NHSK01000077.1, forward strand.
AGAGCCGGCGCGCCGTGCCGGCGAAGATCTTTTCCCGGTCGGTCTCGGACAGGCAGGCGAGCGCTGCGCGGGCAGCGTCGAGAATGCGGCTCACCGGCCCCGGCTCGGCCGGGAAGTTGGAGCCCCAGGCGATGCGCTCCGCACCGTACACGCGGACGAGGCGCGGGAAGAAGTCCTCCGGCCGCGACGCCCCGTTCGACGCCTCGCGCACCGTCCGGCTGGTCAGCTTCAGCACCACGTTGGGCCGCTCGGCGAGGCGCCACAGCCAGTCGGCCTTGTCATAGGGCGCGCCGTCGGAGAGGTCGACGCGCGAGAGATGGTCGAGCACCACGGGAACCTTGCGGAAGCGGTCGAGCAGCACCGTGAGCTGATCGACGCCCTCGGGCCGCATCTGCACGCACACCGGCAGGCCGGCCGCCTCGGCCCGCTCCCAGATCGGGAAGGTGCGCGGGTCGGCGAGCCAGCCGGCCTGGCCGGGCTGCGTCGTGCCGGTGGTGAACAGGCGCAGCCCCGAAAACCCCTTCGCCACCCAGCGGTCGAACACGGCGGCGGCGTCGGGCGCGAACAGGTCCATCGAGAACACGCCGGTGAAGCGCTCCGGGAAGGTCGCGATCGCGTGGGCCGCGTAGGAATTGTCGAAGCCGTAGGCCGTGGAAGCCTGCACCACGGCGGCCTTCGCGACGCCCGCCTCGTCGAGCGCCGCGACGAGTTCCTCGGCCGTGCACGGATGGGCGTGCGACCAGTCCGACTGCTTGCCGCCGAGCGGCGCCAGCGGATAGCGCGCCGTATCCGGCGAGATCACATGCGTGTGGATGTCGATGATGGCGGTCATGGGCGGCTCCTGGGAGCGCCAGTTCAGCATTTTTCGGCCGTTCGGCCGGCATTCCAACGCTGCCGCGCGCCATGAATTCATGCTAAGTCGAATTGTTCAGGTCGACCCGCCTGCCGGCCCGGTCGGCCGTCGAGAGAGGATGCTTCGCGTGGACGGGACCCGGCTCGGCCGGCTGCGCGCCTTCGATCAGGTGGCGACCGCCGGCGGCATGACGGCGGCGGCCGCGGCGCTGCGGCTGACCCAGCCGGCGGTGAGCCGAGCCG
>NZ_NHSK01000078.1 GCF_016653355.1 Rhodoplanes elegans
CCCTCCTCCCGCGCGCGAAGCGCGTGGCGGGGAGGGGGCGGGGGTGGGGGGAAGAGCCCATCCCCGACCTCCGCCGGAGTCGTCTCATCCCGCGGCGGCATAGAGGGCCTCCCGGAACGGCGCTTCGCCGATGCGGCGATAGGCGGCCAGAAACGTCTCCTGCGGCGACGTGCGCAGGGTCAGATACGTGTCGACCACGGTCTCGATCGCATCGACGATGGTGGCCGACGAGAAGCCCGGGCCGACGATCTCGCCGACGGAGCAGGTCTCGTCGCCGGAGCCGCCGAGCGTGATCTGATAGAACTCCTCGCCCTTGCGCTCGAGCCCGAGAATGCCGATGTGGCCGACGTGATGATGGCCGCAGGCGTTGATGCAGCCGGAGATCTTGATCTTCAGGTCGCCGATGTCGTGCTGACGATCGAGGTCGGCGAAGCGCTCGGAAATCCGCTCGGCGACCGGGATCGAGCGCGCGGTGGCGAGCGCGCAGTAGTCGAGCCCGGGGCACGAGATGATGTCGGTGACGAGCCCGGCGTTCGGCGTCGCCAGCCCGGCGGCTTTCAACGCGGCGAACACGGCCGGCAGATCGTCGCGCCGGACATGCGGCAGCACCAGGTTCTGCTCGTGGCTCACCCGGATCTCGTCGAAGGAGTAGTGCGCGGCGATGTCGGCGACCGCCTCCATCTGCGCCGCCGTCGCGTCGCCGGGCGGCGCGCCGACCGGCTTCAGCGACACCGTCACGATGGCGTAGCCGGGCGCCGTGTGCTCGTGCACGTTGCGGGCGGCGAAGCGGGCGAAGTCCGGGTCGCTCGCGACGGCACGATCGAACACGGCGGAGTGGGCCGGCAGCGCCGCGAAGGCGGGCGGGACGAAGTAATCACGAATGCGCGCGACCTCGTCGGCCGGCAGCCGCAATGTCTTGCCCTTCAACTCGGCGAACTCGGCTTCGACCGCTTCCTTGAACGCCGCCTCGCCGGTCTCATGCACCAGGATCTTGATTCGCGCCTTGTACTTGTTGTCGCGCCGCCCCTCCAGATTGTAGACCCGCAGGATCGCCTCGCAGTAGGCGATCAGATCTCCCTCGGGCAAGAAGTTGCGCAGCTTTCGCGCGATCATCGGAGTGCGGCCCTGGCCGCCGCCGACAAAGACGACGAAGCCGAGCGCACCGGTCGCGTCGCGTGTCACCTGGAGCCCGATGTCGTGCGTCTGGATCGCCGCGCGGTCGTGCGGCGCGCCCGTCACGGCGAGCTTGAACTTTCGCGGCAAGAACATGAACTCGGGATGCAGGGACGACCACTGCCGCAGGAGCTCGGCATAGGGCCGCGGGTCGGCGATCTCGTCGGCGGCGGCGCCGGCGAAGTGGTCCGCCGTCACGTTGCGGATGCAGTTGCCCGAGGTCTGGATCGCGTGCATCTCGACGCCCGCGAGCTTCTCCAGGATGTCCGGCACCTCCTTCAGGGCGATCCAGTTGAACTGTAGGTTCTGCCGCGTGGTGAAGTGGCCGTAGCCCTTGTCGTGGTCGCGCGCGATGGTCGCGAGCAGACGAAGCTGGCGCGACGACAGCGTCCCGTAGGGGATGGCGATCCGCAGCATGTAGGCGTGGAGCTGCAGATAGACGCCGTTCATCAGCCGCAGCGGCTTGAACTGGTCCTCTGTCAGCTCACCGGACAGCCGTCGTGCGACCTGATCACGAAACTCCGCGACCCGCTCGTGGACGAAGTCTTGGTCGAACTCGTCGTAGCGATACATCGGGCTCCTCCGGTTCAGGCGCCGGGGTTGCGGCAGGCGGCGGGCGCGCCGGACTGCGGCGCGTCGGCGGGCAGCACGATGGTCGGCCCGCTGGTGCGGATCAGCTCGCGCAGCGCGGCGGGACGCACGAAGGCGCCGTCGCGCACCACCTCGATGGCGGCCACGTCGACCACGAGATGCCGGGCGTCCTGGTCGGCGCGGGCGCGCGCGAACAGCGCCTCGGCCTCGTCCGGCGTCGCGGCGACCTCGGCGTCGGCGATGTCGCGCGACCAGGCGCCGTCGCGGTCGCGGAACACGACCGCCCCGCTGGCGAGGTCGTTGGCGGTCGCGACCACCGGCTGGAACGTCTTCGGTCGCTTGGACATGGGAGACCCTCAGGCGGCGGCCGGTGCGACGTCGCCGGTCGCGGTGTGGTCGGCGGCGATGTCACGCGTCGCGGTGATGCCGGGCACGACCTCGTGCGCGACGCCGGCGGCACGCAGCATCGCGATCGCCTCGGCGCCCTGGTCGGCTGCCGCCGGATCGCCGGACGTGAGGCGCACGACGCAGCGGCCCTCACGAGCGAGTCGCACCAGCAGCGCAGCGACGTCCGGCGCTGTCTCCGACGCTGGCCCCTTGTGCTTGCCGACCGCGATGCGGGTCGCGTCGCGGCGGCCCATCGCGACCACGGCGTCCGGCACCAGCGCGTCGTGGACGATCACATCGGCCTCGAGCAGCAGGCGGTGCGCGCGCAGCGTGAGCAGATCCGCGGCGCCCGGCCCGGCGCCGACCAGAAAGACTTTTCCGCCGGGTGCAGGCGCCGCCTCGGCTTCGGCGAGCGTTTTCAGCGCGATCACCCGGGCGCGGTCGTCCTCGCCGGCGAGGGCCGCTGCGGCCGTGCGGCCGGAAAAGATCGACGACCAGAAGCGCCGGCGCGCCGCGTTGTCGGGCAGGCGGTCCAGCACGATCGCGCGCAGCGATTCGGCGAGCGCCGCGAGGCGGCCGAAGGAGGGCTCGAACAGCGCCTCGATCCTGGCCCGCACCATCTGGGCCAGCACCGGCGCGTGGCCGTCGGTCGCAATGGCGATCGAGATCGGCGCGCGATCGACGATCGCCGGCGTCGCGAAGTCGCACAAATGCGGGCGATCGACGACGTTGACGGGCACGCCGCAGGTGCGCGCGAGCGCGGCGAGCCGCGCGTCCTCCTCCGCGTCACCCGTGGCGACGAACATGAGCGACGCATCGTGCAGCACCGTCGGGCTGACCGGCGCCGCCACACGGATGATGCCGTGATCGGCGACGAACGCGGCGAGCGCCGGGATCGGAGCGGATCCGCACAGCACCAGCCGGGCCTCGGTACGCGTGAGCAGGCGCAGCTTCTGCAGCGCGGCCTCGCCGTCGCCGACGACCACCACGGTCCGTCCGGAGACGACCCAGGAGACGGGGAAGTAGCGAAATCGCGGCATCGGCATGCGGCTCTTTCTCGATGACGGTCGTTGACGTTCGGGACAGGGCCGCCGCCGCGCGGGGCTGCCGCCGCCCTCAAGAGAGGCGGCGCGCGCCGCGGAACTCAAGATCCGCGGAGAAAAAGCGAGATCGCCGTCGCATCGTGGGTCGATGCGACGTGTTTGTTCTTCCTGAGCGTCCCGGAGGGAAAAGTGTTCTCGCGGTTGCGAGATGCCGAAACGCCGGCCTCCGCGATATCGGAGGACCGTCCGTCATCGTCGACAGCGGCGATCTGCGATCGGAGCGGTGGCCGGGGTCGATCAGGTCATGGTCGACAGCGCCGGCGCCAGCATGCGGGCCTCGGCGATGAGGGCGGCGGTGAGCGGCGGCTGCGGGTCGCGCTTGGCGACGACCAAGCCGATCAGGGTCGACACGTCGGGCGCCACGATCGGGATCGCCACGATGCCGTTCGGCATGGCGAGCTCCTCGGCCATCGCTCGCGGCATCACGGTGGACAGGACGCCGGCGCGCAAATGCGTCGCCAGCACCACGATCGAGCTCGATTCCAGCACCGGCTCGGCGACGACGCCGGCCTCCTTGAAGATGCGGTCGATGATGCGCCGGTTCTGCATGTCGGGGGTGAGCAGGCACAGCGGAACCGTGGCCGCCTCCTCCCACGTCACCGAGGCGCGGCCGGCGAACTTTCCGTTGCCCGGCGTCACCAGATAATAACGTTCGCGATAGAGCGGCACCTCGGCGACGCGGCCGACCGGCTCGTTGTCCAGATAGGTGAGCCCGGCGTCGGCCTCCAGGTTTTCCAGGAGCGACAGCACCTCGGTCGAGGTGTGCGAGGCGATCGAGATCTTGATGCCGGGATGGCGCAGCCAGAACGCCGAGGTGAGCTTGTAGATCACCGGCAGCGCGGTCGGGATGGCGGCGATGCGCAGATGACCCTTGAGGCCGAGCTTCATGGTCTCGACGTCGGCGTGCATTGCGCGCATGTCGCCGACGATCCGCCGCGCCCACTCGAGCACGCGCTCGCCCTCCGGCGTGAAGCCGAGGAAGCGGGCACCGCGGTCCACCAAAGGAACGCCGAGCGTGCTTTCGAGCTGTTTGATCGCTGCCGAAAGATTGGGCTGCGAGACGCCGCAGACCTGGGCCGCACGCCCGAAGTGCTTCTCGCGTGCGAGAGCCAGCAGGAACTCGAGTTTCTCTTGCATGACGACGTGCTGGAGTGAGTTCCGGGAGCCGGGCGCTCCCCGCGGAGCGACCTATTCTAATGTGCGGCGAGATCGGGGCCTATCGGGGGAACCTCTATGTCGGGCGCGGCCCGGAGCCGCGCCCAGTCACGGCGGCGAAGTCTCCGAAATCGATCTCGGTCGAGTCGCCGCGCATCGCGGCGAACACCTGGAGGCGCGAGCGGGCGTCCTCCGCGTCGACGATGGCGAGGGCGAAACCAGCATGCACCAGCACCCAGGCGCCGACCAGCGCGTCGGCGGCGGCGGGACCATCGGCCAGCAGCGACACCGAGATGGTGTCGGCATCGCCGGGCCCGGCGCTCGCCTCGGGCGCGAGCGCAACCATGAAGCGATCGCGGTCGACCACGGCGACGATCCGGCGGGGCAGGGCGATGCACATGGGGCGGGTCCGGCGGCGTCGATTCGGCTCAAGCGGTAGGGGCGGCGGTCGCCCGCGAGGGAGCGTCACCGGCTGCCTCGTGCTGCGCGGCCGGGGCGTGAGCGGGCGTCGCGGCGCCGTCGTGCCGGTGCGGTGGATGCCCATCCCGGGCGGACGTTTTGGCGGGTTCGGGCTTCGGCGCGTGATCGCGGCCGCAGTGCTCGCACATCAGAGAATCTCCATCTCGATCAGACGTAGCTGATCGCCCCCGTGGGGGTCGAGACGAACGCCGCCGCAATGCGGGCAGGCGTCCAGGCGGGACGACACGGCGACGTCGGCGCCGCAGTCGAGGCAGGTGGCCCGGCCGGGCGGCCGATCGATCTCCAGCACGGTGCCGTGAAGGAAGGTCTCGCGGGTCGACACGTCGAAGGCGAATCGCAGCGCTTCCGGATCGAGGCAGCTCAGCGTGCCGATCTCGATCCGCAGGCGCGTGACGGTGCGGAAGCCGCGCCGGCGGCGCTCTTCCGCCAGCATGCCGATCAGGCTGTCGCAGATGGTCAGCTCGTGCATGCCGCTTCTCCTGCGAACACCGGTCCGGTGTCGCCTGTCCCGCGTGTGGGACGGGATCGGCGACGGCGCGTGCGCCGCCGCCTGGTGACGGCTCAGGCGACGGTCATTCCGCCGGCTCGAGCGCGCGGACGGGCGCGACCGGCGTCGCGGCACGGGCGAGCTTGGCCTTGAGGTCCCCGTACTCCTGCTGGACGTAAGTCTCGGCCCACACCTGGTCGGCGATCGTCTCCAGCCGGACGGCGGAGAACTTGTACTCCGGCGTCTTCGAGATCGGATCGACGTGATGGACCGTGAGCTCGTTGCAGGCGCCGATCCACCACTGATAGGTCATGTACACGGCGCCGACATTGGTCCGCTCGGTGACGCTCGCGCGGGCGATCACCTTGCCGCGACGCGACTGCACCCAGACCAGCTCCTGGTCCTTGACGCCGACCTCGGCGGCGTCCTTCGGGTTGATGGTGACGTAGCCGGGCTCGTCGGCGAGCGTCGCCAGCGCGTTGCAGTTGCCGGTCATCGAGCGGCACGAGTAGTGGCCGACCTCGCGCACCGTGCACAGGCCGAGCGGATACTCGGCGTCGACCTTCTCCAGCGGCGGACGCCATTCGGCGGCGAACAGCAGGCCCTTGCCGCTCTTGGTCTGGAACTGGTTGCCCTCGTAGAGCCACGGCGTGCCGGGATGCTCGACGTCGGGGCAGGGCCACTGGACGTAGCCGAGCCCGGCGAGCTTCTCGTAGGTCGCGCCCTTGTAGATCGGGCACAGCGAGATCAGCTCGTTCCAGATCTCCTCCGTGCTCGTGTACTTCATCGGATAGCCCATCGCGGTGGCGATCAGGCCGTGGATCTCCCAGTCGTGCTTCACGTCGCCCTTGGCGTTGACGGCCTTGTAGAAGCGCTGGAAGCCGCGGTCCGCCGACGAGAACACGCCGTCGTGCTCGCCCCACGAGGTGGCCGGCAGCACGACGTCGGCGAACATCGCCGTCTTCGTCATGAAGATGTCCTGGACGATGATGAAGTCCAGCGCCTCGAAGCCCTTGCGCACGGTGTCGAGGTCCGGCTCGGTCTGCGCCGGGTCCTCGCCGAAGATGTACATGCACTTGAGCTTGCCCTCCTCGGCCGCGTGCGGCACGTCGGTGATCGCCATGCCGACCTTCTCGGGCAGGCTCGGGACGCCCCACGCCTTGGCGAACTTGTCGCGCGCCGCCGCGTCGGCGACCGGCTGGTAGCCCGGGAACACGTTCGGCAGCGCGCCCATGTCGCAGGCGCCCTGTACGTTGTTCTGGCCGCGCACCGGGCCGACGCCGACATTCGGCTTGCCGAGATTGCCGGTGAGCAGCGCGAGGCCGGACAGCCCCTTCACCACGTCGACGGCCTGGCCCCACTGGGTGACGCCCATGCCCCACAGGATGGTGGCGGTCTTCGCCTTGGCGTAGGTCCGCATCGCCTCGCGGATCTCCGACGCCTTCAGCCCGGTGATCTCCTCGACGTATTCTGGCGTGTATTTGGCGACGATCTTCTTGTACTCGTCGAAGCCCTCGGTGTTGCGCGCCACGTAGGCGCGGTCGTACAGCCCCTCGTTGATCAGGACGTTGGCGAAGGCGTTCACCAGCGCCATGTTGGAGCCGTTCTTGAGCTGCAGCCACTGGTCGGCGATGCGGGCCGTCTCGATGTAGCGCGGATCGCAGACGATGATCTTGGCGCCCTTCTCCTTCGCCTTGATGATCCGGCGGGCGACGATCGGGTGCGAATCGGCCGCGTTGTAGCCGAAGCACAGGATGCAGTCGGTGTTCTCGATCTCGCAGATCGAGTTCGACATGGCGCCGTTGCCGAGCGTCACCATCAGGCCGGCGACCGACGGGCCGTGGCAGACGCGGGCGCAGCAATCGATGTTGTTGGTGCCGATCACGGCGCGGGCGAACTTCTGCGCGACGTAGTTCGACTCGTTGCCGGTGCCGCGCGACGACCCGGTCATCATGATCGAATCGGGGCCGTGCTTCGCCTTGATCTCGGAAAGGCGCTTCGCCGTGTAGCTGATCGCCTCGTCCCACGACACGGCGCGGAACGGCTGGTCGCGGCGCTCGCGCAGCATCGGCTGCTTCAGGCGCGGCGTAAGGATCTTGGTGTCGTTGATGAAGTCGAAGCCGTACCAGCCCTTGAGGCAGAGTTCGCCCTGGTTGGTCACGCCGTTCAGCGGCTCGACCCCGACGACCTTGTCGTTCTCGACCAGCAGGTTGAACTTGCAGCCGGATCCGCAATACGGGCAGACCGAGATGTGCTTTTCCATGGTGTCACCTCGCGGTGTGAAAGGGGGCGTTGCTCAGGCGACCGCGCCGAGCCCGGGCGCCTCGAGGGCCGCCTGCTCCTGGCGCAGCTTGCGGGTGGCTTCGAGGGCGTTGGCGTCCATGACGTGCAGGGCCTTGGTCGGGCACGCCTCGGCGCAGGCCGGGCCCGCCTCGCGGCCGATGCAGAGGTCGCATTTGTGAGCCTCGGCCTTGGTGCCGCTGGCGATCTGGACGCCGGCGAAGCTACGGGTGGCCGGCACGCTGATCACGTCCATGGCGCCGAACGGGCAAGCGACCACGCAGGTCTTGCAGCCGATGCAGCGCTCCTGGTCGACCTGCACGGTGTCGGCCCGGTAGACGATCGCGCCGGCCGGGCAGGCGTTGAGGCAGGGGGCGTCGTCGCAGTGATGGCAGGTCACCGGCGTCGAGATCTTCAGCGTCCGGATCAGCTTCAGGCGCGGGGCGAAGTCGGTCTTCGACATCGCGCCGACAGTATTCGTGCGGGAATGCGCAAGAACACAGGCGACCTCGCAGGTCCTGCATCCGATGCACTTCGATGGTTCGGAAACGATGAGTCGATTCATCTGAACGTGGTCCTCGGCGATTGACGGACTGAGACGGGGCCCGGGCGGTCCGCGGGGATCGGCGGGCCGGGCGCGGCGGGCGCGCCGCACAGGGGCGGG
>NZ_NHSK01000079.1 GCF_016653355.1 Rhodoplanes elegans
CTTCTCCCTCCCCCGCAGGCGGGGGAGGGAGAAGGTTGCCGCATTACGTGCCGGCACCGGCACCGGCCTCGCAGCTCCGCCCCTCCCGACGCGCCGAGGGCCGCGTGGCCTCAGCCGCCGCCGATGCCGTGGCCCTTGAGGGCCGCGTCGATCTCGTCGAGCGCGGCCGGGTCGTCGATGGTGGCCGGCATGGTCCACGGGTCGTGGTCGGCGATCTTCTTCATGGTGCCGCGGAGGATCTTGCCGGAGCGCGTCTTCGGCAGACGGTTGACGCAGATGGCGATCTTGAACGCCGCGACCGGGCCAATCTTGTCGCGCACCAGCTTGACGATCTCCTGCTCGATGTCGCTCGGCTTCTTGTCGACGCCGGCCTTGAGCACGACGAAGCCGCACGGCACCTCGCCCTTCAGCTCGTCCTTGATGCCGATGACGGCGCACTCGGCGACGTTCGGATGCGAGGCGAGCACCTCCTCCATGCCGCCCGTCGACAGGCGGTGTCCGGCGACGTTGATGATGTCGTCGGTGCGACCCATGATGTAGAGGTAGCCGTCCTCGTCCTTGAAGCCGGCATCCGCGGTCTTGTAGTAGCCCGGATACTCGTGGAGATAGCTCTCGACGAAGCGGTCGTCCTGCTGCCACAGGGTCGGCAGGCAGGCCGGCGGCAGCGGCAGCTTGACGACGATCGAGCCCATCTTGTTGGTCGGCAGCTCGTGGCAGCCCTCGTCGACGATGCGGACGTCGTAGCCCGGCATGGCGACGGTCGGCGAGCCGGGCTTCACCGGCAGGCGGCCGAGGCCGACCGGGTTGCCGGCGATCGCCCACGCCGTCTCGGTCTGCCACCAGTGATCGATCACCGGCACGCCGAGGATGCGCTCGGCCCACATCACGGTGTCGGGGTCGGCGCGCTCGCCGGCCAGGAACAGGGCGCGCAGCTTCGAGAGGTCGTAGCGCTCGAGGTGCTTGGCGTCCGGATCCTCCTTCTTGATCGCCCGGAACGCGGTCGGCGCCGTGAACATGGTCACGCAATTGTGCTCGGCGATCACCCGCCAGAAGGCGCCGGCGTCCGGCGTGCCGATCGGCTTGCCCTCGTAGAGGATGGTGGTGCAGCCGTGCAGCAGCGGCGCGTAGACGATGTAGGAGTGGCCGACCACCCAGCCGACGTCGGAGGCCGCCCAGTACACCTCGCCGGGGGCGACGTCATAGAGGTTCGGCATCGTCCACTTGAGCGCGACCATGTGGCCGCCGTTGTCGCGCACCACGCCCTTCGGCCGGCCGGTGGTGCCCGACGTGTACAGGATGTAGAGCGGATCGGTCGCCGCGACCTGGACGCATTCGGCGACGCGGCCCGACTTGAGCGCGGTGGCGCGCAGCGTCGCCCAGTCGTGATCACGTCCGGAAATGAGCTCGGCCTGGGTCTGCGGCCGCTGCAGCACCAGCACGGCCGACGGCTTCTCCGAGGCGAACGTGATGGCGGCGTCGAGCAGCGGCTTGTAGGCGACGACGCGACCCGGCTCGATGCCGCAGCTCGCGGTGAGGATCACCTTCGGCTTGGCGTCGTCGATGCGGGTGGCGAGCTCCTTGGCCGCGAAGCCGCCGAACACCACGGAGTGGATCGCGCCGATGCGGGCGCAGGCCAGCATGCCGATCAGCGCCTCCGGCACCATCGGCATGTAGAGGATGACGCGATCGCCCTTGCCGACGCCGAAGTCGCGCAGGATGGCGGCGAGCGTGCGCACCTCCTGCAGGAGATCGCCGTAGGTCATCGTGCGCTTGGTCGCCGTGACGGGCGAATCGTAGATGATGGCCGGCTGGTTGGCGCGGCCGTTCAGCACGTGACGGTCCACCGCGTTGTAGCAGGTGTTGCAGACACCGCCGACGAACCAGCGGCCGTAGGGGCCGAGGCTCGGATCGAAGATCGTCTTCGGCTTCTCGTACCAGTCGATCGCCTCGGCGGCCTCGCCCCAGAACGCCACCGGGTCCTTCAGCGACTGCGCATAGACCTCGTGATAACGGGTGGCGCCGGCGCCGGCGTCGTGGCGGGCGGAGTCCAGATGCACTGCGGGTGCGGAATTCGTCACGTCGCTTCCTCCTGATCGGCACGCCCTTCGGCCCCGACGCGCGAGCGCAGGAGCCGGACGCGGCTGCCGTGTTTCTGTCCCCGGGGGCTTTTGGCCGCGATTGTGCCGTACTCGCACCGGTTTGCAAGAGTGTTGCCCCTTAGCCTTTGGTCGTCGCCGCGGCCGGCGGCCGGCGGCGGATCGCCACACCGGCGGCGCGCCATGCGGCGCCGCGGACTAATCCCTGCTGGCGCGGCGCGCCCGGATCGGCTTTGATGCGCGGCCCCTGCTTCCCGCCTCACGCCGCCTGTCGACCGTGGACATCATCCAAGATCCGATCTTCTACTTCGTCGCCCTGCCGGCCGTGACGGCCATCGGCCTTTCGAAGGGCGGCTTCGCCGGCGTCGGCACGATGGCGACGCCGCTGCTCGCGCTCTATGCGCCGCCCCTGCAGGCCGCCGCCATCCTGCTGCCGATCGTCATCATCCAGGACCTCATCTCGGTGTGGGTCTATCGCCGCGACTGGGACCCGTGGAACCTGAAGATCCTGCTGCCCGGCGCGGCGATCGGGGTCGGGATCGCCTGGGCGATCGCGGCGCATGTCTCGGACGACCTGATCCGCATCGCGGTCGGGCTGATCGGGCTCGGCTTCGTGCTCAACGTCTGGTTCGGCCGGCCCCCCAAGGCGGGCAAGCCGCCGAACCCGGCCGCGGGCGTGTTCTGGGGCGGCCTGTCGGGATTCACCTCGACGCTGTCGCAGGGCGGCGGGCCGCCCTTCCAGGTGTTCGTGCTGCCGCAGAAGCTGCCGAAGCTGCGCCTCGTCGGCACCACGACGATCTTCTTCGCCGTGGTGAACGCCCTCAAGGTGCTGCCCTATTTCGCGCTCGGCCAGTTCACGGGCGAGGCGCTCGGCACCTCGGTCGTGCTGCTGCCGCTCGCGGTCGCGACCAACTTCCTCGGCATCTGGCTGGTTCGGCGGACCCCGACCGAGCTGTTCTACAAGATCAGCTACGCGCTGATCTTCCTGATCTCGGTCTCGCTGATCTGGCAGGGCGGCTCGCACCTGGTGTTCGGCCGCGACTGAGCCGCGGGCCGGCGGACCGCCAAGCGCCGGCCGCGACATCGTCTCCGCCGAGCGGCGTATTGGAGGGCATCGACGGCTTCGCTAACGTGGGTCGGTTTTCCAGGGAGCGAATTGCCCAATGGCCGCGAACGCCTACGACACCGATCTCGACCGCAACCCCGCCAACCATCAGCCGCTCACCCCGCTCGTCTTCCTCGAGCGCGCCGCCCGCACCCATCCCGACCACCTCGCCGTGGTGCACGGGCCACTGCGCCGGACGTATCGGGATTTCCATAAGCGTGCAAAACGGCTCGCCTCGGCGCTGGCGAAACGCGGCATCGGGCGCGGCGACACCGTCTCGGTGATGCTGGCGAACACGCCGGCCATGCTCGAATGCCACTACGGCGTGCCGATGACGGGCGCGGTGCTGAACACGCTCAACACCCGGCTCGACGCCGCCATCATCGGCTTCTCGCTCGACCACGCCGACGCCAAGGTGGTGATCACCGACCGCGAGTTCTCGCGCGTCATGAAGCCCGCCCTGGCGGCCGCCAAGGTGACGCCGCTGGTGATCGACTACGATGATCCCGAGTTCACGGGTGCGGGCGAGCGCATCGGCACGCTCGACTACGAGGCGTTCGTCGCCGAAGGCGATACGGATTTCGTGCGAAAGCATCCCGGCGACGAGTGGGACGCGATCTCGCTGAACTACACGTCGGGCACCACGGGCAACCCGAAGGGCGTCGTCTATCATCACCGCGGCGCCGCGCTGACCGCCACCGGCAACGTCGTCAATTGCGGGATGGGCAAGCACCCGGTCTATCTGTGGACCCTGCCGATGTTCCATTGCAACGGCTGGTGCTTCCCGTGGTCGATCTCGGTGGTCGCCGGCACCCATGTGTGCCTGCGCCAGGTGCGCGCCGGGCTGATGTACGAGCTGATGGCGGAGCACGGTGTCACCCATCTGTGCGGCGCGCCGATCGTCATGTCGACGCTCCTCAACGCCGCCGACCACGAGCGCAAGCCGCTCGCCGGCCCGGTGCAGTTCTTCACCGCCGCGGCGCCGCCGCCCGAGTCGGTGCTGGTCGCCATGAAGGAGGCCGGCTTCGAGGTGACGCATCTCTACGGCCTCACCGAGACCTACGGCCCGTCGGTGATCAACGACTGGCACCGCGACTGGGACGCCCTGCCGGTCGAGCAGTGGGGCGCCCTGAAGGCGCGCCAGGGCGTGCCCTATGTCGGCCTCGACGACCTCACCGTGATGGACCCGGCCCACATGGTGCCGGTGCCGGCCGACGGCACGACGCTCGGCGAGGTGATGTTCCGCGGCAACGTCGTGATGAAGGGCTACCTGAAGAACAAGAAGGCGACCGACGAGGCGTTCGCGGGCGGCTGGTTCCACTCCGGCGATCTCGGCGTGATGCATCCGGACGGCTACGTCCAGCTCAAGGACCGCGCCAAGGACATCATCATCTCGGGCGGCGAGAACATCTCGTCGATCGAGGTCGAGGACGCGCTCTACAAGCACCCGGCCGTCGCCGCCGTCGCCGTGGTGGCGAAACCCGACGAGAAATGGGGCGAGACGCCCTGCGCCTTCGTCGAGCTGCGCGAGGGCAAGAGCGCGAGCGCCGAGGATCTGATCACCTGGTGCCGCGAGCACCTCGCCGCCTTCAAGTGCCCGCGCCACGTGGTGTTCACCGAGATCCCCAAGACCTCCACGGGCAAGATCCAGAAGTTCAAGCTCCGCGACATGGCCAAGGGGGCGTGAGCGGAGGGCCGTGCGCGGGGGATCGGCAGGGGTTCCGAATTCCGCTCGTCCCCGCGAAGGCGGGGACCCAGGGGCCGCACGCCCTGCCGCCCCTGGATGCTCGCCTGCGCGGGCATGAGCGGAGCTTGGGGCGAGCACTCGCCACTATCCGGCGATCTCGGCCCACAGATCGCGCCATGCCGGATTTTGCTCCTCGACGAGACGGAGCTTCCAGGCACGATTCTATTTTTTTAATTGCCGCTCGCGCAGAAAGGCCGAGTGTCGGCTACCGTGGCACTCAAACCAGACCAGCGTCTTCACGCCGTACTGACGGGTGAATCCCGCGACGGCGCCGGTTCTGTGTTCCCAGACACGCCGCACCAGATTGTCAGTCATGCCGACATAGAGTGTTCCGTTGCGGTCACTCGCCAGAATGTAGACAAAGAAGGCCTCTGCCCCGACCAATCTCGAACGCGGCGACGATGTCGCCCCAGGCCCCTGGTCCCCGCCTTCGCGGGGACGAGCGGAGTGTGCGGCGACGCGTGTCATCCTGATCAGTCGGCCGGAGAGGTTCAATCCCCCTTCAGCCCCAGGCGCCGCACCAGGTCGCCCCACTTCTTCTCCTCGCGGTCGATGTCGGCGGCGTATTCAGAGGGCGTGCTGGTGAGTGGCGCGCCGCCTTCGGCGCGGATGCGCTTGGCGACGTCCTCGGTCTTCACCAGCGCCTGCAGGGCGGCGTTGATCTTCGAGACGATCGGGGCCGGCGTGCCGGCCGGCGCCAGCAGGCCGTAGTGCAGGACCGACTCGAAGCCCGGCAGCCCGGACTCGTCGGCGGTGGGCACGTCGGGCAGCAGCGGAAAGCGCTCGCGGCTCATCACGGCGATCACCCGCAAGGTCTTGGCCTCGATGTTGCCGAGCGCCGGCGCCAGGATCCCGAAGGCGATCGGCACGTGGCCGCCGACGAGGTCGTTCATCATCGGGCCGGTCCCCTTGTAGGGGACGAGCGTCGCCTCGATGCCGGCGCTCGCCTTGAACAGCTCGGCCGTCATGTAGCCGCCGGTGCCCACCGCCGAGGTGCCGATGCTGATCTTGCCGGGCGCCGCCTTGGCGGCGGCGATCACGTCGGCGACCGTCTTGCCCGGGAAGGACGGATGGGCGAGCAGCACCACCGGCATGGTCGCCATCAGGCCGATCGGGGCGAAGTCCTTGCGCGGGTCGTAGCCGGCCGTGGCGAACAGACTCGGATTGACCGAGATGGTGCCGGTGTGGCCGAGCAGCAGCGTGTAGCCGTCCGGCGCCGCGCGGGCAACCGCCCGGGTCCCGATATTGCCGCCGCCGCCGCCGCGGTTGTCGACGATGACCTGCTGGCCGAGCGCGCCGGACAGCTTGTCGGCGACGATGCGGGCCATGGCGTCGTTGCCGCCGCCGGCCGGGAACGGGACGATCAGGGTGATGGGCCGCGACGGCCAGCCGGCGGCGTCGCCGGCCGCGGGGGTCGCGCCGCCGGACTGCGCCGATGCGGACGGGGCCGGTCCCGCCAGCGCGAGGCCGGCGAGCGCCAGAATCGCCGCGAGCGCGCGGCGGCGGGGGTGATCGGCACGCATGGTCGCTCCTGCTTGTTGTTGGTCTGGTTGGTCTGGTCGTCTTGGTCCGGTGACGCTCGCGCCGCGGCAAGCGGCCACTGCGCAGCGCGAGCAGCCCGACGTTCGGCAGCCCGCCGAAAGGCGGTGAAAACGTTTTCACCGCCTCCCCAGCAGACTGTCGGAATTCCGATTCTGGTCGTTCCGGGGCCGGCCGAAGGCCGGAGCCCGGAACCCATAACCCCTGTGCTTCCAAAACCAATCGGACTGGGGACATGGATTCCGGACAGCCGCTTCGCGGCTTCCGGAATGACGAGACGGGCCTTTCACAGCCCTCGGGCGTCTCGACCTTTCGGGCGCACCCCCGAGGGGAAGCTCGGGCGCCGGCGATGCACCGGCGCCGGCCGGCGCCGCTCACTCGACCTTGATGTCGAGCGAGCGCACCAGCGTGCCCCAGGTCTTCTCCTCGGTGTCGATATAGTCGGCGTATTGCTGCGGGGTCATCGGCCGCGGCTCCAGGCCCTCGGCGGCGAAGCGGGCCTTCACGTCGGGGTTCGCGAGCGCCGCGTTCAGCGCGGCGTTGAGCTTCGCCACCACGGCGGGCGGCGTGCCGGCCGGCGCCAGCAGCCCGTACTGCAGCTCGGCCGAGAAGCCGGGCAGGCCCGCCTCGGCGACGGTCGGCACGTCGGGCAGCAGCGCGCTGCGCGTCTTGCTGGTCACCCCGAGCGGACGCAGCGTGCCGCCCTTGACGTTGCCGAGTACCGGGACGATCGGCACGATCATCATCGCCACGTGCCCGCCGACGAGGTCGTTGAGGGCCGGCGCCGTCCCCTTGTAGGGGATGTGCGACAGCTTGATCCCGGCCTCCTTGGCGAACAGCTCCGCCATGATGTGGCCGACCGTGCCGGCGCTCGACGAGGCGTAGTCGAGCTTGCCGGGGGTCGCCTTGGCGAGCGCGATGAACTCGGCGATAGAGGTCGCCGCCACCTTGGGATTGACCACGAAGACGCTCGGCGACACGCCGATCATGCCGATCGCGGCGAAGTCCTTGCGGGGGTCGTAGCCGGCGTTGCGGTAGACGCTCGGATTGATCGACAGCGTCCCGGTGTAGCCGAGCAGCAGCGTGTAGCCGTCGGCCGGGGCCCGGGCGACCGCGCGCGTGCCGATGTTGCCGCCGCCGCCGCCGCGGTTGTCGACGATCACCTGCTGGCCCAGCGCCCCCGACATCTTGTCGGCGACCACCCGGGCCGTGGCGTCGTTGCCGCCGCCCGCCGGGAACGGAACGATCAGGGTGACGGGCCGGGTCGGAAAGGCCGCGTCCTGGGCGGCCGCCGGGCCGCCCGACAGCACTCCCGCCGCGCCGAAAATCGTGAAGCTGAACAATGAGATGGTCGCGAGCGCCAGCACCCGGCGCCGCGAAACGTCCCCGCGCATTTTTATCTCCTTGTGAGTTCCTCGCGCGCCCAGCGAACCAGTCCCGGTGCGCGTTCGCAAGCGCATCCGAAGAAGCACGACAAAAAATATCTAAGATATATCTTGTGCTATGACACCCTTCGTTCTATCTGGAGATATATCTTAGACAGGAGAACACGAATGCACGGACATCATTGCGACCCGCGGGACGGCCACCATCCGCGGCATCACGGCCGCCACGGCGGACCGCACGACGATCGACACGACGAGCACCCGGGCCACTGGGCGGCCGGCCGGCACGGCGGCCGCGGCCGATTCGGCGGCGGGCCCGGCTTCGGCGGCCGCGGCGGCTTCGGCGGCGGCGACTTCGCCCGCATCGGGCGCATGCTGGCCCAGGGCGACCTGCGCCTGCTGGCGCTCGCGCTCATCGCCGAGCAGCCGCGTCACGGCTACGAGATCATCAAGGTCCTGGAGGAGAAGACCGGCGGCTGGTACGCGCCGAGCCCCGGCATGGTCTATCCGACCCTGACCTTCCTGGAGGAGGCCGGGCACGTCACGGCACAGACCGAGGGCAGCAAGAAGCTGTACACCATCACGGACGATGGCCGCGCCCATCTGGCCGAGAACCAGGCCGTGGTCGACGCCGTGCTGGAGCGCCTCGCGGCGATCGGCGAGAAGGCCGAGCGCTGGCGGCAGCGGGTGGAGCGCGAGGACGGCGAGCGCGGCCCGCGGGTATCCCGCCTGGTCGACGCGGCGGTCGACAATCTGCGCGACATCGCCGCCGAGCGGTTCGGCCGCGACGCCGAGACGGAGGCCCGGATCGTCGAGATCCTGGCGCGAGCGGCCGCCGAGCTGCGCAAGATCTGACGGTGCGCCCGCAGTCGTTCGCGACGCCGGCGGAGACGATCTCCGGATCGCCTCCGGACGGGCGGGTGCCCGTAAAACAGAACCGCCGGCCTCGTTTCCGAGAGCCGGCGGATCTACCAAACACTACGATGAATTATTCCGAACTAATCCTCAGTGTACGCTGCTCAGGTGCTGCATCCGAACGATGGCGTCCTTGAGCTGCAGTTTCCGACGCTTCAACTCGGCGAGCTGGAGATCATCGACTGACGGATGCTGGAGCGCATCATTGAGTTCCGCTTCCAGCATCCGGTGCCGTTGTTCGAGTTCAGCAAGCGAGAGCGTGGCCATGTGCCTTTTCTCCTCATGTCAGATTGCTGCCTGACTCTGACAGTGTGCCACGATGACACTTTGGTGTCGACGACGATCGATGGCATCCCGCACGACACCGTTTCGTGATCGTTGCCGTGATCGAGTCGGGCCACTCTGGGAACCTTGAAAAAACGGCGACGCCGGGCGATACATGCGGCGACAGGCCGCGATCACGTTCGACCCGGGCATGACAGGACCGCGGCCGGTGCAGCGGTCCCATGGTCTCCGACGGTCCGGTGACCGACCGTACGGTGGCAAACGCGGTCCGATGAACGAGAACGAAGCCGACCTCAAGGGACAGCTCGAGCGCCTGCGCCAGGAGCATCGCGACCTCGATGTCGCGATCTCGGTCCTGCAGGACACGCCCGGGTCCGACATCCTCCAGGTGCAGCGCCTCAAGAAGCGCAAGCTCTGGCTGAAGGACCGCATCTCCTTCATCGAAGACCAGATGACGCCCGACATCATCGCCTGATCGGCGGCCGGCCGGCTCGATACCGCCTGCCCATACACGGCGTGCCCCGGGACAAGGGGTGTAGGGCGAAAAGCCCGACGCCCCGCAGAGCCGGGGCCCAGGGGCCGCACGACGGGCGGCACGGCACGCTGTTCACGACACAGACGCCTCGATCGAACGTCCGAGCCGGCGGCCTCTGGGTCCCGGCTCGCGGCGCATCGCTTCGCGCTGCAGCGCGTCCGGGACACGGTCGCAGTGCTCGCCGGTAAGCAGACTCTACCCGCCCCCTCCGCTCCGCTGGCGCTTTCGCGCGTACATGGCAGCGTCGGCGCGGGCGAGGGCCTCGGCGGCGGCGTCCGGGTCCGTGAGCGCGGCCGAGCCGGCCGAGGCGCCGACGGCGATCTCGCCCTCCCGCCACGGCACCCGGGCGGCCGCGATCATCGCCTCCAGCACGGCCGCCTTGGTCTCGGCATCGTGGTCCGACAGGTTCCACAACAGCACCGCGAACTCGTCGCCGCCGAGCCGGGCGACCAGATCGGAGGCGCGGACATGGCCTTGCAGCAGCGCCGCGACGGCCTGCAGCACGGCGTCGCCGGCGGCGTGGCCGTGGGTGTCGTTGACCGGCTTGAAGTCGTCGAGATCGAGATAGACCAGCACCAGCCGGCCGCCGTAGCGCTGGACATGGGCACTCGCGCGCAAAAGCTCGCGCTCGAAGCCGCGGCGGTTGAGGAGGCCGGTGAGCGGGTCGCGGTCGGCATGGGCTTCGAGTTCGGCGAGGCGCGTCCGCATCGCCGCGAGCTCGGATTCCAGGCGGGCGACCTCGCGGGCGAGCTTTTTCGCGACGCCGGCTTCCAGCCGGTCGACCTCGTCCGCCAGCCGGCCCGGCTGCGACCGCCCCGGCGCGGGGCGGTGTTGGGGGACTGCGGGCGCGGTCGACGGAGCCTCGGCCGGCGACGACGGCGCCGGCTTGCGGCCGGCCGCCCCGGTCCGCTGCGTCTGCCGTTCCGCCGTCTTGCCCCGCATGTCCCGGCCGCCGCGCGCCCTGTGATGCTCTCCGCTGTACGTGATTCGCGACTCCGGCCGAAGCGACGGCCGTTTCGGCGCGTTCGGCCGACCGGCTCGCTTGCCGCCCGTTACCCCAGCCGATAAAACCGCGCGTCGACCGCCCCGGCGGTCCTTTGCTTGTCCGAGAGAGCCATTGTCCGAGAGAGCCGTGGCCGCGACTCCGGTCGCCATCATCATGGGCAGCCAGTCCGACTGGGCCACCATGCGGCACGCCGCCGAGACACTGGCCGCGCTCGGCGTCGGCCACGTCACCCGCATCGTCTCGGCCCACCGCACGCCCGACCGGCTCTACGCCTTCGCCAAGGGCGCCAAGGCGGAAGGCTTTCAGGTGATCATCGCGGGCGCCGGCGGCGCCGCCCACCTGCCCGGCATGACGGCGGCGATGACGCCGCTGCCGGTGCTCGGCGTGCCGGTGGAGTCGAAAGCGCTGTCGGGGGTCGATTCGCTCTACTCGATCGTCCAGATGCCGCCCGGCGTGCCGGTCGGCACGCTCGCCATCGGCCGCGCCGGCGCCATCAACGCGGCGCTGCTCGCGGCCTCCATCCTGGCGCTGCACGACGCGGATCTCGCCGACCGGCTCGACGCCTGGCGCCGCCGGCAGACCGAGTCGGTCGCCGAGGCGCCGTCCGAGGAGGCCTCCGCGTGATCGTTGCGCCGCGTCCGCTCGGGCCGGACGCCACCATCGGCATCCTCGGCGGCGGCCAGCTCGGCCGCATGCTGGCCCTCGCCGCCGCCCGGCTCGGCTTCAAGTGCCACGTGCTGTGCCCGGACCCGCAGTCCTGCGCCTTCGACGTGGTGCGGCGGGTCACCGAGGCCGACTACACCGACAAGGAGGCGCTCGACCGCTTCGCCAACGACGTCGACGTGGTCACCTACGAGTTCGAGAACGTCCCGGCCGAGACCGCGACGTTCCTGTCGGCCCGCAAGCCCGTCCTGCCCGACCCGAAGATCCTCGCGACCACCCAGGACCGGCTGACCGAGAAGAATTTTGTGACCGCGCTCGGCATCGCCACTGCCCCCTATGCGGCGGTCGACGATCGCGCCTCGCTCGACGCGGCCCTCGCCGCGCTCGGCCGGCCGGCCGTGCTGAAGACGCGGCGGTTCGGCTACGACGGCAAGGGCCAGGTGACGATCCGGGCCAACGACGATCCCGGCGTTGCCTGGGACGAGATCGGACAGCAGCCGGCGATCCTCGAGGCCTTCGTGCCGTTCGAGCGCGAGGTTTCCGTGGTGGTCGCGCGCGGCCTCGACGGCACCGTCCAGACCTTCGACCTGTGCGAGAACGAGCACCGCGACCACATCCTCAAGGTCACCCGGGTCCCGGCCGCCGTGCCGGCCGAGATCGCCGCGGCGGCCCGCGACATCGCCGGCCGGATCGCCGATGCGTTCGGCTATGTCGGCGTGATGGCGGTCGAAATGTTTTGGGTCGCCGACGGCGGGGCCGGCCCCGGCGGCCGCGTGCTGGTCAACGAGATCGCGCCGCGCGTCCACAATTCCGGCCACTGGACCCAGGACGGCTGCACGGTGTCGCAGTTCGAGCAGCACATCCGCGCGGTGGCCGGCTGGCCGCTCGCCGTGCCGGTCCGCCACGGCCGGGCCGAGATGATCAACCTGATCGGCGCCGAGGTCGACGAGCACAAGGCCTGGCTCGCCGTCCCGGGCGCCTCGGTCCACCTCTATGGCAAGCCGATCGTCCGCCCCGGCCGCAAGATGGGCCACGTGAACCGGGTGTTCGTGGACTGAGGCACCCGTGCGAGACCATCGCCGCGCGGCCGACGGTCACGTCTGTTCGCTGTCGCTCGGGTTCCAGTCGGACTTCGTAAAATCCGGCTGGATGTCGAGACCGAGGACGCGGGCATAGGCCGAAGCGACCGCATGCGTGTAGAAGGCGTCGTCGTGGATCGGCTGCAGCACGACGAATTTCGTCCGGTCGGCGGTCTGGAGGATGTCATTTCCGCGGATGACGACATGCCTGCAGCCGTTCCGAACAGCGATATCGATCAGCTGCTTCTGTCGCGGATAGGCCGGCAAAACCGTACGCATTGTCGATCCGATCGAGACCTGCTGCCATCCGGACCGGCATTGCACCGAGCCGCAGTCCGCGGCAAACTCTGAGGTGTCATGCCCGCGACGGTCGCCACTCTGCCGCGAACCCGTGCAGCGGTACAGTGATCCTGGACGTCCGGACCAGCACGGTCCCGCTTTCCACAAAGTCGGCCGACAAGGACCTCGATGCAGGCACTTCGGATCAGGGCGATCGCATTCCGAGAGCGGAGCATGTGGTGTGCTCAATGCCTCGAGCACGACATCGCCGTGCAGGCCGATGACCTCGCCGGCTTGAGCGTCGCCTTGCGGCAGGCCTTGGTGGACCAGATCGAGATCAGCCGCGACCTCGGAGGCGAGCCGTTCGCGGCACTGCCGCCGGCACCCGCCCGGTATTTCGCCATGTACGAGGCCGCCGAACCGCCGAATGCCGACGCGAGGGCCGCCGACCCGGTCGGCGCGATCGGCGCCGGAGAGGCGTTCCTCGTCGCCCCGGAGTTGCGGCTGGTGGCCTGACCGGCGGCGCGGCTGCAGAGCGCGGCCGAGCCGGCCGCGATCGTCCGCACAATCTCGGATCCACCGTCCGAATGGCGCGACGCATGATGGACTTCGCCCGGATATTCTGCTAAACGCCCGCCCACCTGGGAGCCCGCGCGATCGTTCGACCGCTGGCGGACGGCCCGCCAGATCAACCGACAAGACCTTCGAGAGGACGCTTCGTGCAGGTACTCGTTCGTGACAACAACGTCGACCAGGCCCTCAAGGCGCTGAAGAAGAAGATGCAGCGCGAGGGTATCTTCCGCGAGATGAAGCTGCGCGGTCACTACGAGAAGCCCTCCGAGCGCAAGGCGCGGGAGAAGGCCGAGGCGATCCGCCGTGCCCGCAAGCTGGCCCGCAAGCGCGCCCAGCGCGAGGGTCTGATCCCCGGCAAGCCGAAGCCCGCCCCGCGGGCCGGCGGCCCGGGCGCCCGTCCCGGCATGGGCGGTGGCGGCGGCGGCTTCCGCAGCAGCGCCCCGCGCTGATCCGACCGGTCGAACGACGTTTCGCGAGCGGGTGGCCCGGCCGCCCGCTCGTTTTGCGTGGCGGGGCGGCAGCGCAGCCCCGCGTTTCGCGCAGACGGCCGGCGTCGCCGCAAGATCGCCGCGATTGTCCGTGACCCAGGGCTGGGCCGCACCGTACCGCGACCCTGTCGATGCGCGTCACGAGGAAGACCATGGGTTCCGGTAGCGAAAGTCTCGGCTGGTCCAACCGCCGTCGCAGCGCCGGTCCCGGGTCCCGCAGCCTCCTCGCCAAATCTTTGATCTCGAAGACGCTTCTGGCCGGCCTAACGGCCGGCGCGCTGGCGCTCGGCGGCTGCTCGACGATCATGAACATGCCGACCACGATGGTCGACGACGCGACCTCGGCGGCCTCGCCCGCGAATCTCGCGTCGCTCACCGCGGTGCTGTCGAAGAACCCGAACGATCCGCAGGCCTACAACATGCGCGGCTCGGTGCTCGGCCAGTCGGGGCGCTACCAGGACGCGCTCGCCGATTTCGACAAGGCGATCCAGATCGACCCGAACTACGCCCAGGCCTACGCCAACCGCGGGCTCGCCTATCGCCAGACCGGCAAGCTCGACCAGGCGCTCGCCGACTACGACCGCGCCCTGCAGATCGACCCGGCCTATGCGGTCGCCTATGTGGGCCGCGGCATGGCGTATCGCGACAAGGGCGAGCTGCTGCGCGCCCTGCAGGACTTCAACAAGGCGGTCCAGATCCGGCCCGACAACGCCCAGGCCTACTACAATCGCGGGCTCCTCTATCAGAGCCAGCGCCAGTACCAGTTCGCCATCGACGACTTCTCGACGGCCATCGGTCTGTCGCAGCAGCAGGCCGAGCCGTTCATCGCCCGCGGCCTCACCTATCTGGCGGTCGGCGACCTCAAGGCCGCCGCCGGCGACCTCGACGACGCGGTCGAGCTCGAGCCCGAGAACGTCCAGGCCTGGACCAGCCGCGGCCTCGCCTACGAGCGCATGAACGACAAGGAGAAGGCGGCCGGCTCCTACGCCCGCGCCCTCGCCCTGCGCCAGGGCTACCAGGCGGCCGCCGACGGCTTTCGCCGCGTCGGCGGCGAGCCGGGCCGAACCTACACGACGTTCAACTGATAATACGCCCAGACTGGCTCGCGATCGTTCCGGGGCGGGCCGAAGGCCCGAACCCGGAATCCAGCCAGGAGCCGGGAGCGTGCCGCTGGAGTCCGGGTTCGCGCGTTCCGCGCGCCCCGGAATGACGGTGGAGCATCACTCCGCGGCCGGTCGCGCCCCGGCGAGAAAATCCCGCACCGCGTCGAGCGCGCCGAAATCGTCGAGATCCTCGTGATCGCCGCCTTGCAGGCGGACGAGGCGCTTGTCGCTGCGGAAGGCGGCGAACAGCGCCTCGCCGAAGGCGATCGGGATCACCGAGTCCTGCGTCCCGTGCAGGATCAGGACCGGTGCCGTGACATCCGGCGCCCGCAGATCCGAGCGGAACTGGTCCTTCATCAACAGCCCGATCGGCGCGAACGGATAGGCGATGCGGGCGACGTCGGCCGTCGACGTGTAGGGCGCCTGCAGGATCAGCCGCCCGACCGGCCGGGTCGCGGCCAGCGCCACGGCGACGCCGGTGCCGAGCGATTCGCCGAACACGACGATGCGGCCGGCGCCGTAGCGCTCCGCCGCGACGGCGTGGGCGGCCGCGGCGTCGGCGATCAGCCCGGCCTCGCTCGGCGCGCCGGTCGACCCGCCATAGCCGCGGAACGACACCGCCAGCAGGCCGAAGCCGTCGCCAGCCAGCGCGGAAAAGCGTGGTGCCCGGTGGCGCAAGGCGCCGCCATTGCCGTGCAGATAAAGGATGACGGGCTTTTCGCCACGCGGCGGGACGTGCCAGGCGACGATCCGCTCGCCGTCGGCGGTCGCGAGCGTGATCTCCTCGGCCTGCGGCAGCCCGGCCGCGGCCGGCGCGGTGCGGCGCGTCTCGGCCGGGTACATCAGGGTGCGCTGGGCGAGGAACAGCACCAGCACCAGGCCGGCATAGACGAGAGCGGCGCCCAGGGCGAGCCGCACCAGCAAGGAGATCATGCCGCCCGCCGCGTCGTCCACCGCACCGGCCGGATCAGCCGGCCGGGTTGCGGCTCTTGCGGCTCTTGCGCGGCGGCGGCGCCGTATTGAGGCCCCACGAGAACGGGTTCTCGTAGCAGAAGCCGCCATTGCCGCTGATCGCCTGCTGGCACTGCCACAGATTGGCGAAGTAGCAGTTGGTGCCGCCGCCCCACGCGCCGCCGTACTGGGCGCACCAGGGATAGATCGGCCCGGCCGGGGACGGCACCTGGGCCTGGCTCGCGGCCGCGCCGGCGACCACCATTGCGGCGGCGAGCCCGGCCGTCACGAGAAACGCGCGCATCGCGACCTCCAACGCAGATTCGAGAATGGCCACGCTAGCATGGTGACACCGCCCGCAGCACGCGCGATGTTCACGACCGCGTGCCGACGCGGCCCATGGCCGTCGGTCGGCGCAGGCCGAGGGCGGCGTGTCCCGGCCTCAGTATTGGCGGTAGTTCTGACCGCTGCGCCGGCGGTCACGCGGCTCGGAGGCCTGGGCCGAGAACGGGTTGCGGTAGCACCAGCCGCCGTTGCCGCTGATCGCCTGCTGGCATTGCCCGAGATTGGAGAAGTAGCAGTTGGTGCCGCCGCCACCGCGACCGCCATAGTCGGCGCACCAGGGATAGATCGGGCCGACCGAGGACGGCACCTGGGCCCGGCTCGCGGGCACGGCCGCGACGACCATCACCGCCGCGAGTCCCGCCGTCACGAGTAGCGCACGCATTGCGACCTCCAGCACGGATTCGAGGACATCGACGCTAGCACGGCGCCGACGGCGGCGGGACGCGCCACGATCAAGACTGCGTGCGTACCGCGCCTCGAAGGCGCGTCTCGGCGACCGGCGAACGACCGTGGTCGCGGCGTCAGTACGGGCGATAGTCCTGACGCGTGCGCCGGCGGTCGCGCGGCTCGGAGGCCTGGGCCGAGAACGGGTTGCGGTAACACCAGCCGCCGTTGCCGCTGATCGCCTGCTGGCACTGCCAGAGATTGGCGAAATAGCAGTTGGTGGCGCCGCTGCGGCCACCGTACTGGGCGCACCAGGGATAGATCGGCCCGGTCTGGGCGCTCGCGGGCGACGGAACGAAGGCGACGGCGGCGCCGAGAGCCGCCAGCGACAGAAGGATCGCGCGCATCGGACACTCCTCGGGCGGCGGGAGGGCTCGTCGCCCGCGCCCGCCGCGGTTGTGTCCTGTTAGAAGCCGCGGCGGCGCGTTTGGTTCGGAGGCGCGCGCGTCGGAAAAGCGGTCACTCCCGGTTGGGCGTGAAGCCGCAGGCCATGCCGGCGATGATCATGCGTTGGATGTTCGAGGTGCCCTCGACCACCTGCAGCGACTTCGCATCGCGATAGAAGCGCTCGGCCGGGTACTCGGTGGAGAAGCCGAACGAGCCGAACACCTTCATGCACTCGTTGGCGGCGTGCACGGCCGCCTCGGAGGCGAACAGCTTGGCGACCGAGGTCTCGTACTGGCTCGGCTTGCCCTGATCCTTCAGCCAGGCGGCCCGGTAGACGAGGAGCTGCGCCGCCGCGTGCTCGGCCGCCATATCGGCGATCTGGGCCTGCACCATCTGATGCTGCGAGATCGGCTTGCCGAACTGGGTGCGGCCGTTGGCGTAGTCGACCGCGAGGTCGAGGCAGCCGCCGGCGACGCCGAGCGCGCCCGCCGCGCAGCCGATCCGCGTCTGGTTGAGCTGCCACATGCAGATGCGGAAGCCGTCGCCCGGCTTACCGAGCACGTTCTCCTTCGGCACCTTCATGCCGTCGAAGACGAACTCGCCGGTCGGCGCGCAGTGCAGGCCGAGCTTGGTCTCGATCGCCCGCGCCGAGACGCCGGCCCAGGTCTTCGGCTCGATCAGGAAGGCGGTGAGGCCCTTGTTGCCTGCCGAACGGTCCGTATAGGCGTAGAGGAGGCCGGCGTCGCCGACATGCGCCTGCGAGATCCACATCTTGCTGCCGTGGACCTCGAAGTGGTCGCCCTTGTCGATCGCATGCGTCTTCATCGAGGCGACGTCCGAGCCGGTGTTCGGCTCGGTGATGGCGAAGAAGCCGAGCTGCGTGCCGGCGACCCAGCCCGGGATGTACTTGCTCTTCTGCTCGGGCGTGCCGAACTTCGCCACCGTCAGGGCCGGGCCGAGATTCTGCATGTTGAAGGGCAGCCGCCACGAGGCCGAGATCTTGGCGATCTGCTCGGCCATCAGCACCGACTCGAGAAAGCCCATCCCGGTGCCGCCGAGCTCCTCGGCGAGCGCGCAGCCGAAGAAGCCGAGCGCGCCCATGCGGGCGACGCGATCGGTCTTGAAGGCGTGCGCCTTCTCCTCCTCCACCAGGGTCGGCGCGATGTCCTCGAGGGCGAAGCGCCGCGCCGTCTCCTGGACCATGCGCTGCTCGTCGGTCAGATCGAAATGCATCGGAGTTCCGTGTTCGGGTGACAGGGACGCGAGCTCGTCGGCGCGGCGGCTCCAGCCCGGTCGCGGGGGCACCGCCCCGCGCGGGTCGTCGTCGGTCGATCAGCTGGAGCACGCCGCCGGCGTGTGAACGCAGTCAATCATCCCGGGACCGGCGAGAGCAACCGGTTCGACGGGGGGTGCGATCATTTGTACACAAACGTGATCGCGGCGCCTCCCGGGGGACCGGGAGACGCCGCGCCG
Organism: Rhodoplanes elegans; assembly: GCF_016653355.1. Classification (GTDB taxonomy): domain Bacteria; phylum Pseudomonadota; class Alphaproteobacteria; order Rhizobiales; family Xanthobacteraceae; genus Rhodoplanes; species Rhodoplanes elegans. The sequence goes on from NZ_NHSK01000079.1 coordinate 18,399, forward strand.
GGCGCCGCGCGGGCGCCGCGTCGACAGTCGAAATGCGTCAGTGCCGCGTGTCGGAGAACGGCTCGCCGAACTCCCAGCCGAGCGCGAAGCGGCCTTCCTCGGTCATCCGCTCCGGGCTCCAGGGCGGATCCCAGAGCAGCCGGACCTGGACGCTCGGCGTCTCGGTGAAGGTGCGCCGGAGCGCCGCCTTGGCGGCCCGCGCCATCACCTCGCCGAACGGGCAGGTGGGCGCCGTCGTGGTCATGTCGACGACGATGCCTTCGGCGGTCCAGTCGGCCCGGTAGACGAGGCCGAGATCGACGATCGAGATGCCCATCTCGGGATCGAGCACCTGCTTGAGGGCGCTGATGATGTCGTGATCGAGCATGGACGTCCTCGCGGGTGCCGATCGCCCGGGCCGGACGCGCCGGTCGCTTTCGGGTCGTATCGGGATGGGCGGCTGCGCCTTTGACGTCGACAGGTGTCGCGTCACGAGTCGCAGAGCCGCGGGACCGACACGGCGCCGGTCCCTGCGCGAAGATTGGGCGGGGCCTCCCCCGAGCGGCTTTGTCCTAGGTCAAAGTCCGCCCCGTTTGGAGCAATTCTCGTTTCGGTCCAGGCTTTTGACGAGCTTCGGGAGCTCTGCGCTCAGGAGCCCTGCTCGGAGAGCAGCACCCAGTCGCCCTTGCGGATCTCCAGCATGCGCAGGGCCGAGAGGTCGAGGCCGGTGTGGTCGGTCGGCGACATGGTGACGATGCCGCCGGTGCCGACATGGCCGCGCGTCGCCTCGAGGGCGTCGCGCAGCTTCGCCGGGTCGAAGCCGCCGGCCCGCTTGGCCGCATCGACCACCAGCATCAGCCCGTCATAGGCGTGGCCGCCGAAGGCCGACACCGGCTGCCCGGTCTTCTGCTGCCAGGTCTTCGCGTACTCCTGCAGCACGGCCTTCTGCGGGTCGCCGTCGGCGAGCTTGTCGGCGACCAGGAGCGGCGCGGCCGGCAGCCGGACGCCCTCGGCGGCCGGGCCGGCGAGCGCGATGAACTGCTTCGAGGCGACGCCGTGGCTCTGGTAGAGCGGCAGGGTCAGCCCGGCCTGGCGGTAGGCCCGGGTGACGATCGCCGGCCCCTGGCCGTGGCCGGCCACCACGACGGCCTGCAGGCCGGGCTTGCGCTTGAGCGCCGCCATCTGGGCCGAGACGTCGGTGTCGGCCGGGCCGTAGATCTCCTCGTGCGCGACCGTGATGCCGGCGCTGGGCGCCGCCTTGACGCACTGCTCGCGCATCGAGCGGCCGAAGGCGTCGGTGCCGGAGACGATCGCGATGGTGGTCAGCTTACGGCGCTTGAGGTCCGCAAAAATCTTCTCGCAGGCCATGCGGTCGGTGTGCGGGGTCTTGAACACCCATTTGCGCACCGGCTCGACGATCTGGACGGCGCCGGCGAGCGACACGAACGGCACCTGCGCGGCCTCGACCACCGGGATCATGGCGAGCGTCGTCGCCGTGGTGGTGCCGCCGATGACGGCCGCCACCTTGTCCTGCCCGACGAGGCGCTCGGTGAGCTTGCGGGCCGTCTCCGGGTCGCCGCCGTCGTCGTGCACGATCAGGTTCAGCTTCTCGCCGCCGACGCCGCCGGCCGCGTTGATCGCGTCGACCCACAGCTCCAGGGTCCGCTTCTCCGGCGCGCCGAGATATTCGGCGAGCCCGGTCGTCGAGAGGACCGCCCCGATCTTCACGTCGGCGCGGGCCGGCGCCGCGACGGCGGCGAGACCGAGCGCGAGGCCAGTCGAGACGATGGCGGCCGAGAGGAATCGACGAGAGACACGCATGCGGGGGCTCCTCCCGGGCGTCGTGGTGCGACTGGCGTTTCCGTCCCGAACGTTTCTTTGTTTTGTCGGGGAACCGATCTTGCCCACTGCCGCGGGCGCGCGCAAGCGGCGGACCGGGACCTCGTGTCCCGGGCGCGGCGACGCGCCGCGAACCGGGACCCAGGGCGATCAGACGAAGCTCTTGCCGAGATGCCTGTCGTGCCGCCCCTGGGCCCCGGCTCTGCGGCGCACCGGGCCCTGCGGCCCGACGCGCCTTGTCCAGGGCACGGCCGGCGCATGTCGCTCAGTACGGCTCGCCGTTACGGTGCACGTAGCGGCCGGTGCTCGCGGTGCGCTCGATCTTGAGGTCGAGCCCGGGATAGTCGACCGTGTCGGTCGCGGCCCGGTTGCCGATCTCCAGCACCACGGCGTCGCGGTCGGAGCGGTTGACCAGGCAGTGGCCGAGGCCGCTGCCGGCCTGCCAGGCGGCGGCCTCGCCGGCCTTCAGCACCGTCTCGCCGGTGTCCTCGACCAGCACCACTTCGCCCTCCAGCACGTAGACGAGCTCGTCCTCGTCGGTGTGCCAGTGCCGCAGCGACGAGGCGACGCCGGGGGCCAGGCGGCACAGGTTGACACCGAACCGGGTGAGCCCGGCGGCCCGCCCGAGCCGTTGGCGGACGCGGCCTTCGACCGGCCCGCGGAACTGCGCCGGATAGCCGATGCCGGTGTCGAGCGGAACGGCGTCGATGTCGATCTTGGGCATGGGCTCCCTCCGTCTCCCGGAATCGGGTCGCCGTCAGTGCAGGACGATCAGTCCGCCCGTCACCACGGCGAGAATCACCAGCGTGGCGCCGACGAACACGGCGACGTGCCGCCAGCCGATGCGCAGGATCGCGGCCGGCGAGGTCTGCAGGCCGAGCGCCGAGATGGCGATCAGCAGGCCGGCCGTCGAGGCGACGTGGAACGCCGTCTTCACGGGCGCATAGAGCGCGGCGGCACCGGGCACGGCCGGCACGACGCTGTTGACGAGGCACAGCGCGAGGAACACCAGCGCGAACACCGGCACCGGCACCTTGGCGTGAACCTGCGCGCCGTCGCGCGGCAGCAGCCACCAGCCGACGATCAGCACCACGGGCAGCAGCAGGAAGATGCGGAATAGCTTCACGATCACGGCCGTGTTGCCGACCGGCTCGGAGACGGCGTAGCCGGCGCCGACCACCTGGGCCATGTCGTGCACGGTGCCGCCCAGCATGATGCCGGTCGCCTGGGCGTCGAGGCCGAGCAGCGCGCAGAGCGGCGGATAGAGGATCATCACCAGGGTCGAGAAGGCGTTGGCGGCGATCACCGTGAAGGCGACGTCGGCCGCCTTGCTGGGATAGTTCGGAACCACCGTTGCGGTGGCGAGCGCCGCCGAGGCGCCGCACACGGCCGTCGAGGCGCCGGCGAGCGCGCCGTAGCGGCGGTCGAGGTCGAGCAGACGGGCGAACCAGACGCCGGACACGATCGTCGCCGCCATGCCGGCGACGATCAGCAAGGCGACGGGCAGGCCGAGCGCGACAATGTCGCCGAGCGCGATGCGGGTGCCGAGCAGCGCGATGGCGATGCGCAGGAGCTTTTTCACGCTGTAGGTCAGCCCCGGCTCGAACAGCGGCCGCGCGGCGACGCGATTGAAGGCGACGCCGATCAGCAGCGCGATCACCATGGCGGGGATCGGCAGCGCCCGGCCGACCAGCGGCTCGGCGGCGAGCGCGGCGAGCGCTACCGCAGCGGCGAACGCCAGGCCGGGCGCGTAGCGGCGCAGGACGGCGACCACGGGAGCGGCCGAGGCCGGCTGCGCCGGCGCGGGCTCGGCGGCCGGCACGCCCTTCACGGCGTCGGAGGGATCGGCGGACGTCACGGAGGCCTCGTGCTCCGGGGGTGGCGCGGTGATCGCGACACCCGAGCCGGGGAGGCTCGCCACGGTCGCGATCCCCGTGTGCGGGATCGCGAGAATGGTCGCAAGCCGCCCGTCGCGCAACAACGCCCTTCGGCCCTCCGCGGAGGGCCGAGGGACCGCAGGCTGCGGCCGCGGGCGCCGGTCGGCGACCTCAGAGGCTGTCCCGATCGGCCTCCGGGTCGTGGCTCGGCAGCAGCGGCGGGCCGGCGATCGTGCGCGGCTCCGGATCGGCCCGCGTCGCGATCGTCTCGTCGCGCAGCCACTGCAGCACGGCGCGCAGTGCCGCCCGATGGCCGCCCGCGACGTGCTGCTCGTAGACGGCGAGCTGGGCATCCGCCGAGGTGCCCTCGGCGACGATGGTGCGGCAGTGCGCGACCTCGGCGGCGCAGTCGAGCGCGTCGATGTCGTCGGCCGCCTGGCGCAGCAGGCGTTCCAGCACGGCCGCGACCGGCTCCGGCCCGTCGCGGGTGACGAAGCTCGCCTGGACGCCGGAGCGCTGCGCCCGCCACTGGTTCTCCTGCGCGAGCGCATGGGTCACGGCCGGCATGTCGTCGGCCGCCGGGCGGGTGCGATAGAGATGGCGGGCCAGCACCCGGTAGAGCGCCGCGACCGCGATGGCGTCGTCGAGCCGGGTGCAGCAGTCGGGCGCGCGCAGCTCCAGCGTCGGGAGCGACGCGGACGGGCGGATCGCCCACCACAGATAGCTGGCGTCCGGGATCGCCCCGGCGCGGGCCATCGCGTCGACATAGGTGCGGTACTCGGCCTCGCTGCGGAACGCCGGCGGCAGGCCGGTGCGCGGCAGCTCCGCATAGGCGGCGAGGCGGTACCCCTTCAGCCCGGTCGGCAGCCCGGCCCAGAACGGCGACGAGGTCGACAGCGCCAGGAGCAGCGGCAGGTAGGGCACCATGCGGCGCATGATCTCGACCCGGCGGGCCGGATCGGGCAGCTCGACATGGACGTGCAGGCCGCACAGGAGATCGCGGCGGCCGATCATCTGGAGCTGGTCCATCACCCGGTCGTAGCGCTGCGCCTCGGTCTGGCGGACGCGGCGCCAGTCGGCGCCCGGATGGGTGCCGGCGGCCAGCACGGCGAGCCCGTGCGCGTCGGCGGTATCCGCCACCGCCTCGCGCAGCTCCGCCATCTCGGCCCGGGCGCCGCGCAGGGTGTCGTGCACCCCGGAGACGATCTCGATCTGGGCCTGCAGGAACTCGGGCTTGGCGCGCCCTCGCGTCACCGCCTCGGCGCGGCGGAAGACGGCGGGATCGACGCGGCGCGGCACCGCGAGCGTGCGGGCGCCGACCAGGAAGAACTCCTCCTCGAGCCCGATCGTGAAGGCGCGGCGGCCGCCGACCTCGCCCGCCGGCTTCGTACGGGCCGAGGTCGACGTCCTGGCGGGGGATGAGACCACTCGGGTGTTCCGCATGTCGGTTCCTGCAGGTTGCTCGGATGATCGCGCCGTGCCGATCGGATGCCGGCGACGTCTCGGATCGGGTGTCGAAGGTGCCTTGAGGTGGCGCGCCGCGGCTCGGTTCGCAGACAGGGCGACGCGATGCGTGACCCTTCGAGCCCTGGGAGCCCGGATCAACGCCCTCGCGCCCCGGACGTTCCCCGGCGTCGCGCAACCGGCAGGATCGGGCGACGAAAAGCCCCGCGGGGCGCGGGCGCACCGTCGAATCGACACAATTTTGGATGGTCTAGTCGCCCTTATGGTCCGGTGGGGCGACCGCGCCCCGAGCGCCGAGACCCGGTAGAGATTTTCGACGTGACCGAGCGATTTCCGACCGAGGGATTTACGACCGACCGCCCGTCGGCCGCCGATGCCCCCGCCCCTGCCCTGTCGCGACGCCGCTGGCGCCCGGTGATCGTCGCGTTGCCGCTGGTGCTGATCGCCGCCGGCCTCGCCGCCTATGCGGCCGCGCCCGCCTCTGCGCCCGCACAGGCTCCGGCCGCGGCGCCGGCCCGCGCCGAGGCGCGGCCGGCCCTCACCGTCTCGGTCGCCGGCGTCGAGACCCGGCGCATCACCCGCAGCGTGGTCGGCACCGGCTCGGTCGCCGCCTGGCAGCAGCTCACCGTCGCGGCCGAGATCGCCGGCCTGCGCATCGTCGAGGTCACGGTCGACGAGGGCGACCGGGTGACCGCGGGCCAGGTGCTGGCCCGCTTCGAGGACGCGATCCTGCAGGCGCAGCACGCCCAGTACGAGGCGGCCGCCCTGGAGGCCGAGGCCAACGCCCAGAACGCCCAGGCGGAACTCCGCCGCGCCCAGGAGCTGCAGGCGAGCCGCAACATCGCCGAAGCGACCTTCCAGCAGCGCCAGATGACGGCGCGCGCCACCGAGGCGCGGCTCGGCATGATCCGGGCGCAGCGCGACGAGGTGAAGGCGCGCATCGCCCAGACCGTGGTGCGGGCGCCGACCGACGGCGTCATCGCCAAGCGCACCGCGCTGGTCGGCACCGTGTCGAGCGTCGGCGCCGAGCTGTTCAAGATGATCCGCGACGGCCGTGTCGAGCTGCAGGCGCAGGTGCCCGAGCTGGATCTCACGAGCGTCGCGGTCGGCCAGCCCGTGAAGGTCGTGCACGGCGACACGGCGGTCGCCGGCCGGGTCCGGCTGGTCGCGCCCGTCGTCGATCCGGCGACCCGGCTCGGCACCGTCTACGTGGCGCTGCCGAGCGACAGCGGGCTCCGGCCCGGCATGTTCGCCAACGCCGAGATCGCCACCGGCAGCGCCGAGGTGCTGGCGGTGCCGCAGGAGGCGCTGGTGTTCCGCGACGGCCGGCCGGCCGCCTTCGCGGTCGGCCCGGACGGCCGCGTCGCCGTGAAGCTCCTGGACACCGGAACCCGCCAGGACGGCTGGGTGGAGGTGCGCGGCGGCCTCGGCCGCGGCGAGCGCATCGTCTTCGCCGGCGCCGGCTTTCTCAACGACGGCGACCTCGTCCGCATCGACAGCGCCGACGCGCGCCCGCCCGAATGAGCACGCCGCCGAACGACGACGCGGCCGCGCCCCGCCCGGCGCGGACCGTGGTCCATGGCCGCAACAACATCTCGGCCTGGGCGATCCGCCACCCGGTCGCCACCGTGGTGCTGTTCGTCGTGCTGACCATGGCCGGCCTCGTCGCCTATCCGGGCCTGCGCATCAACAACAATCCGGACATCGACCTGCCCGCCGTGGTGGTCACGGTGCAGCAGCCGGGCGCCGCGCCGGCCGAGCTCGAGTCGCAGGTGACGCGGCGCATCGAGGACGCGGTCGCCGGCCTCGGCGACATCAAGCACATCACCTCCACGGTCTACGACGGCGCCTCGAACACCGTGGTCGAGTTCAACATCGGCAAGAACGTCGACCGCGCCGTCAACGACGTGCGCGACAAGGTCACCCAGACCCGCGCCACCCTGCCGGCCGACATTCTCGAGCCGATCGTCAGCCGGGTCGACATCTCGGGCGGCGCCATCGTCACCTACACTGTGCGGGCGCCGGCGATGTCGACGGCGCAGCTCTCCTGGTTCATCGACGACACGGTCGCCCGCGCGCTGCTGTCGATCGCCGGCGTCAGCCGGGTCAACCGGGTCGGCGGCGTCGACCGCGAGATCCGGATCGAGCTCGACCCGGCCCGCCTGATGGCGCTCGGCATCACGGCCGTCGACGTCCACAATCAGCTGCGCAGCCAGAACCTCAACAGCCCGGGCGGCCGCGGCACGCTCGGCGCGAGCGAGCAGTCGATCCGCACGGTCGGCAGCGCCGAGACGGTCGACGACCTGCGCGCCCGCCTGATCACGTTGCCGGGCGGTCGCAAGGCGCGCCTCTCCGAGCTCGGCACGGTGGAGGACACGGCGGCCGAGCAGCGCCAGTCGGCCAGGCTCGACAATCAGCCCGTCGTCGCCTTCGAGGTGCTGCGCACCGTCGGCTCCAGCGAGGTGCATGTCGCCAAGAAAGTCGCGGCCCGGCTGGAGGCACTGGAGCAGGCGACGCCCGGCGTCGAGATCCGCCGGGTGTCCTCGACGGTGCGGTTCGTCGAGGAATCCTATCGCGGCGCCATCGAGACGCTGGTCGAGGGCGCGGCGCTCGCCGTGCTGGTCGTGTTCCTGTTCCTGCGCGACCTGCGGGCGACCTTCATCGCGGCGCTCGCCATGCCGCTGTCGCTGATCCCGACCTTCTTCGTGATGAAGGCGTTCGGCTTCGCGCTCTCCGGCGTGACGCTGCTCGCGCTGTCGCTGGTGGTCGGCATCCTGGTCGACGACGCCATCGTCGAGATCGAGAACATCGTCCGCCACATGCGCGACGGCAAGAAGCCGTATCGGGCAGCGCTCGACGCCGCCGACGAGATCGGGCTGGCCGTGGTGGCGACGACGCTGACCATCGTGGCCGTGTTCGTGCCGGTCGCGTTCATGCCCGGCATCCCGGGCCAGTTCTTCTTCCCGTTCGGCGTGACCGTGTCGGTCGCGGTGCTGTTCTCGCTGGTCGTCGCCCGCATGCTCACGCCGCTGCTCGGCGCCTATTTCCTGAAGGTGAAGCCGGAGAAGGGTCCGCGCGACGGCGTGGTGATGCGCGTCTATCTGCGCTTCCTCGCCGCCTCGATCCGCCACCGCTGGCTCACCGTGATCGGCGCGCTGGTGATCTTCGCCGGCTCGATCGCGCTGATCCCGCTCGTGCCGTCCGACCTGATGCCGGCGCGCGACACCGGCCGCTCGGCGCTCGGCGTCGAGCTGCCGCCCGGCGCGACGCTGGCCCAGACCGAGGCCGTGGTGAAGCGCGTCACCGACATCGCCAAGGCGCGGCCGGACGTGACCAGCGTGTTCGCCGCGATCGGCGTCGCGGCGGCCGGCCAGGGGCCGGGCGCGCCCTCGGTCGGCGGCGATCCGCGCAACGCCATCGTCTACATCAACTACGTGCCGGCGAATGCGCGCCCCCTCACCCAGCAGCAGATCGAGGCCGCGCTGCGGCCCGCCCTCGCCGAGATTCCCGGCACCCGCTTCCGCTTCGGCGCCGACGGCATGGGCGGCGCCAAGGTGACGATCACGCTCACCGGCGACAACCCGGTCGAGCTCGACCGCGCCGCGACCGCACTCGAGCGCCAGATGCGCACCCTGCCGTCGTTCCCGACCGCCGCCTCGACGGCGAGCCTGCGGCGCCCCGAGATTCAGATCGTGCCGATGCCGGAGCGCGCCGCCGAGCTCGGCGTCTCGGTCGCCTCGATCGCCGCCACGGCCCGCATCGCGACGCTCGGCGATGCCGACCAGAACCTCGCCAAGTTCAACCTGCCGAACCGCCAGATCCCGATCCGGGTGCAGATCGACCCGGCCTCGCGGGCGAGCCTGCCGACCATCGAGAACCTCCGCGTCTCGACGACGAGCGGCGCCAGCGTGCCGCTCAAGGCGGTCGCCGAGATCAGGCTCGCCAGCGGCCCGGCGACGATCCAGCGGCTCGACCGCACCCGCAAGGCGGCGATCGAGGCGGAGCTGAACGGCCTGCCGCTCGGCGAGGCGCTCACGCAGATCCACGCGCTGCCGATCATGCGCGAGCTGCCCGCCTCGGTGCGCGAGCAGAAGACCGGCGACGCCGAGATCATGGTCGAGCTGTTCGTCAGCTTCGCGGTGGCGCTCGGCGCCGGCGTGCTGCTCGTCTACGTCGTGATGGTGGTGCTGTTCGGCGGATTCATGCAGCCGCTGACCATCATGATGGCGCTGCCGCTCGCGGTCGGCGGCGCCATGACGCTGCTGCTCGTCACCGGCAAGGCGCTGTCGATCTCGGCCGTGATCGGCGTCCTGATGCTGATGGGCATCGTCGCCAAGAACTCGATCCTCTTGGTCGAGTACGCCATCGAGGCGATCCGGGCCGGCATGCCGCGCGACGCCGCGCTCCTCGACGCCGCCCACAAGCGGGCCCGGCCGATCGTGATGACGACCATCGCGATGACGGCCGGCATGATCCCGGTGGCGCTCGGCCTCGACGTCGATTCGGGCTTCCGCGCCCCGATGGCGGTCGCCGTGATCGGCGGCCTGATCACCTCGACGCTCCTGAGCCTCGTCGTGGTGCCGAGCGTGTTCACGCTGATGGACGACCTCCAGAAGAAGCTCGGCCGCCGGCTCGGACGCCTGCTCACGTCGGGTCCGCAGGACGACGTGCCGGCGGAACCGCACGCGCCCCCGCTCCCGGCACCGGCCGCCGCCGCGTCTCGCGACGCCGGCCTCTGAGCGCGCGACCGCGCGGGCGTCCCCCGCCGCGGCCTGTGTGAGCTGTCTCACAGTTCCTCCTCCACCACTCCTGGATGCTGCGGGCGTCGTCGGCACCCGGCCGGCGAGACGGACGAACGAACTGAGGGACGTCATGACCAAGCATCTCGGAACGGCCGCGCTTGCCTCGGCTCTGCTCGTTGTTGCGTCTGCGTCGTCGACTGTCGCCGCCCCTGCGGATCCGGCCGCCAAGCCGGGGCCGCTGACCTTCAAGCGCCCGGTCCAGACCGGCGGCGTCACCGCGACCCGCGTCACGCCGACGCCGTCCGTCGCGAGCCGTCCGCAGCTCGCGCCGGTTCCGCTGACGAAGCCGCTCTCGAAGCCGCAGACGCAGACCAGCTCCGTCGGGCCGTCGGCCACCCCGTCGAAGCCGGTCAAGCCGCACATCCTGCTGCTGCCCAAGGACGCCATCAAGCCCGCGTCGGGTCCCGGCGCAGGTCCCGCGACCGGCCCCTTCAAGCCGAAGTTTCCGTTGCCGAAGAGCGATCAGGTCGGGTCGACGACGCCGACCGGTCCGAAGAAACCCGATTTCACGCTGCCGAAGAGCGACAAGATCGACTCGGTCAAGCCGAAGTTTCCGCTGCCGAAAGGCGATCAGATCGGGTCGAACACCCCAAACGGCCCGAAGAAGCCCGATTTCACGCTGCCGAAGAGCGACAAGATCGACTCGATCAAGCCGAAGTTCCCGCTGCCGCCGAAGCAGTCCGACACGACGCCTCCGACTCCGGGCCCGCAGCCCTGCGTCGGGCCGACCTGCGCGCCCGACCCGAACAAGGGCCAGGGTCAGGCCAAGACTCCGCCGGACGTCGGCCCGGGGCCGGGCAACTGCGTGACGGTCGGCGGCAAGCTGATGTGCCCGCCGCGTCGCGACGTGCACGTGTTGCCGCTGCCCGTCCCGGTGCCGGTGTATCCGCACCAGACCTATGCGCAGCAGCAGGCCTATCCGCAGCGCGTCGTGCCGCAGCGCGTCGTTACCCAGACGGTCGCGCCGCGTCCGGTGACGCAGGTGATCACGCCGCCGCAGCCCGTCGCCGCACCCGCCTCCGCGCCGCTGGTGTGCAACGCGGGCGGACAGATGTCGGCCGAGGTGACGGGCGCGACCCAGCTGACGCTGCGCTTCGCGCCGGGCACCGCCGCCGGCACCAGCGTCGCCCCGCAGCCGGGCGAATGCACCTGGCTGGACCGCGGCTTCGCGACCAACGAGCCGGGCGTGATGATGGTCGGCAACGATGCGAGCCAGACCGCCTACATCGTCGACGGCGTCAAGAGCGGCGGCCTGTTCTACGCCCACGCCTACAACAACGGCAGTGCGCTGGTGGTGACCAAGGTCGGCCTGTGATCCGGCCTGCGCGTCACGCTCACTCTCCCGAACGCCAAAGAGGACGCCGCCGGCGTCCTCTTTTCTTGTTTGATCGGTCCCGGCCGTTTCTGATCAGCCCGGCAGGCCGCGGGTCACGTTCGCGAAACAGAAAACGATGAGCGGGCAGCGGCGGGCGTGGCGGACACGGCCGCGGGCTGCTACAAGGGCGCCGGGCGAGCAGCCGCCCGTCGAACGCGACGGCTGCCGACCCGTCGCCGCCTCGGATCGCCGAAGTCGCGCGATTCCACCGGCTCGATTCTCCACTCCCGAGCCGCCAGCGGCCTCTATCCAACCCAGGTCCGACCTCCCGTGACATTCCTGCCGACCCGTCCGCCGCTCGCCCGCGCCCTCGCCGCGCGCAACTACGACGATCCGACCCCGGTGCAGGCCGCCGTGCTGGCCGACGACGCCGCCGGCCGCGATCTCCTGGTGTCGGCGCAGACCGGCTCCGGCAAGACGGTCGCCTACGGGCTGGCGATCGCGGACGACCTGCTCGGCGACGCCGACGGCTTCGAGCCCGGCGCCGCCCCCCTCGCTTTGGTGGTCGCGCCGACCCGCGAGCTCGCCCTGCAGGTGCAGCGCGAGCTCGCCTGGCTCTACGGCCACACCGGCGCCCGCGTCGTCTCCTGCGTCGGCGGCACCGACCCGCGCCGCGAACAGCGCGAGCTGGCCGAGGGCGCCCACATCGTGGTCGGGACGCCGGGGCGGCTGTGCGACCACCTGCGGCGGCACCGCCTCGACATCTCCGGCCTGAAGGCCGTGGTGCTCGACGAGGCCGACGAGATGCTCGACCTCGGCTTTCGCGAGGACTTGGAGCTGATCCTCGAGACAACGCCGGACAGCCGCCGCACGCTGCTGTTCTCGGCGACTCTTCCGCGCGGCATCGTCGCGCTCGCCCGCGAGTATCAGAAGGATGCGCTGCGCATCGACGTCGCCGGCGACGAAAGCGGGCATGCCGACATCGAGTACCGGGCCATCCGGGTCGCGGCGCACGAGGTCGAGCACGCGGTCGTCAACCTGCTGCGTTATTTCGAGTCGCCCGGCGCGCTGGTGTTCTGCAACACCCGCAATGCCGTGCGGCACCTGCAGGCGGCCCTGTTGGAGCGCGGTTTCTCCGTGGTCGCGCTGTCCGGGGAGCTGGCGCAGAACGAGCGGACGCTCGCGCTGCAGGCGCTGCGCGACGGGCGCGCCCGCGTCTGCGTCGCCACCGACGTCGCGGCACGCGGCATCGATCTGCCCCATCTCGGCCTCGTCATCCACGCCGAGCTGCCGAACGATCCGGCGGTGCTTCAGCATCGCTCCGGCCGCACCGGGCGCGCCGGCCGCAAGGGCGTCAGCATCCTGCTGGTGCCCAACGCCCGCCGGCGGCGCGTCGAGACGATGCTGTTCCAGGCCGGCATCGACGCGGTGTGGGGCAGCGCGCCCCAGCCGGAGGAGATCCGCCGGCTCGATCTCGAGCGCGTCCTGCAGGACGCGAGGCTCGCCGAGGAGCCGAGCGAGGACGACCTGATCTGGGCGCAGGCGCTGCTCGCGCAGCGCAGCCCCGAGCAGCTCGCGACCGCGCTGGCCCGGATTCTGCGCGCCGGCCTGCCGTCCCCGGAGGACATCGTCGACCCCGGCGAGCGCCCCAGCCGGTCGCGGCGTGATCGCGACGAGGCGTGGGCAGATCGGGCGAGAACGCACGCGTCCGCACAGGCCGACGGGTCGGACCCCGGATGGGATCCGATCGACGCCCGGCCGAAGCGGCAGGCCGGCCTCGCCGGCGGCAGCGTCTGGTATCGGGCCAGCGTCGGGCGCAACAAGAACGCCGAAGCGCGCTGGCTGCTGCCGATGATCTGCCGCCGCGGCGGCATCGACAAGCGCGCCGTCGGCGCCATCCGGATCTGCGACAGCCACAGCGAGATCGAGATCGCAGCCGACGCCGCCGAGCTGTTCGCCGCGGCCATCGCCCGCCCCGACAAGGAATCGAACATCCGCCTCGAGCCGCTGCCCGACGGCCCGCAGGCGCCCTCCGGACAGCTCGACCGGCCCGCCGGCCGGCCCCGGCCGCACGGCGGCAGGGTTCGTCCCGGCGACCGATCCCGCCACGAGCGCGGCGCGACGGCGCACGCGCCGTCCGACAACGGCCCGGCCGCGCCGGAGAAGAAGAGATTCGCGAAGAAGCCGTGGCGCCAGGAGGCGCGTGAGGACAAGCCGCTTCGCGAGGACAAGCCGTTTCGCGAAGGCAAGCCTCCGTACGAAGGAAAGCCGTTCCGTGAGAAGAAGCCGTTCCGCGCCGGCAAGACCAAGCCCGCCGGAGCCCGAAAGGCCGCGCGGGGCGCGGTCGGCAAGCCGACAGGCAAGCGCGGCCGCGCCTGATCGCGCGGGAGAGCGACTTCAGAAGAAGCCGCTCTCCCGACCGGTCCTGATCAGCCCGGCAGGCCGCGCGTCACGAGGCGGTTGAGCCGGCGGGCGAAGGCGGCCGGGTCGTCGGGCAGCTCGCCGTCGAGAATCTGCGCCTCCTCGAACAGCAGCATCGCGAGATCGGCCGCCTCGTCGGCGTGACCGCCGGCGCTCTCGCGCGAGAGCGCACCGACCAGCGCGTGCTTCATGTTCAGCTCGAGGATCGGCTTGGTGCCGGAGGCGCGGCTCTGCTTGGCGAGCAGGCGCTCCAGCTCGCGGTCGGGCCCCGTTCCGCCGGCGACCAGGCAGGCGGCGCTGTCGGTGAGACGCTGCGACGCCTTCACGTCGGAGACGCGCTCGCCGAGTGCCAGCTTCACGGCGGCGATCACCGCGGACTCGTCGACGGCCGGCGTGTCCTTCGTCTCGGCCTCGGCGTCGGCCTTGGCGTCATCCGCGAGCGGCACCAGGCTGAAGTCGATCTCGCCCTGGCTGAGCGACTTGAAGCCCTTGCCCTTGAAGTCGAGCCGCAGCGACGTCCACAGCGCGTCGACCGGATCGGTGAGCAGCAGCACCTCGATGCCGCGCGCCTTGGCGGCCTCGAGCTTCGGATTGGCCTTGAGGCGATCGAGATCCTCGCCGGCGAGGTAATAGATCTCGGTCTGATTTTCGCGCAATGCCTCGACATATTGGGCGAGGGTGCGGCCCGTGCCCTTGGTCGAGGTGAAGCGGGCGAGCGGGAGGATCTGCTCGCGCCGGTCCGGGTCCTCGTAGAGGCCCTCCTTGATCACGGCGCCGAACTCGTTCCACACGGTCGCGAGCTTGTCGGGCTCCTTCGTCGCGACGCTCTCCAGCTCGGCCAGCACCTTGGTGGTGATCGCCTTGCGCATAGCCGCGACCTGCGGATTGTTCTGCAGCATCTCGCGCGACAGATTGAGCGGCAGGTCCTCGGAGTCGACGACGCCGCGCACGAAGCGCAGCCAGCTCGGCAGCAGCGACGCGTCGTCGGTGATGTAGACGCGCCGGACATAGAGCTTCAGGTGGCTCTTGCGGGCCGGATCGTAGAGATCGAACAACGAGCCGGACGGCACGAACAGCAGCACCGCATAGGACTGCCGGCCCTCGGCGCGGTAGTGCAACGTCACGGCCGGCTCGTCGAAGGCGCCGCAGATGGAGCGATAGGCCTGCGCGTAGTCCTCCGGCTTCAGCTCCGACTTGGAGCGCTGCCACACCGCGCTCGCGCTGTTGAGCTGGCGCGGCTCGCCGGTCGGCCGCTTGCCGCCCGGGATCAGCATGATCGGGAACTGGATGTGGTCCGAATAGGCGTGGACGACGCGCTCGATCTCGTACTCGTCGAGATACTTCTTCGCGTCCTTCTTCAGGTGCAGCACGATCTCGGTGCCGCGGGAGAACGTCGCCGCCGTCTCGGGGTCGGCGGGCGCGACCTCGAAGCCGGCGCTGCCGGTCGAGCGCCACACCCATGTCTCGGCGCTGCCGGCGCGGCGGCTCGTCACCGCGATGCGGTCGGCCACCATGAAGGCGGCGTAGAAGCCGACGCCGAACTGGCCGATCAGGCCGGAGCCGTCCTTGGCCTGGGCGAGCTTCTGGACGAAGGCACGGGTGCCGGAGCGCGCGATGGTGCCGAGATTGTCGATCAGCTCCTGCCGGTCCATGCCGACGCCGTTGTCCGAGATCGTCAGCATCGCGTCCGACTTGTCGGCCCGGATGCTGATCTTCAGCTCGGGATCGTCGGCGAGCAGCGCAGGGTTCGCGATCGCCTCGTAGCGCAGCCGGTCGCAGGCGTCCGAGGCGTTGGAGATCAGCTCGCGCAGGAAGACGTCGGTCTCCGAGTAGACCGAGTGCACCATGAGGTGCAGGAGCTCGGCCACCTCGGCCTGGAAGGCATGGGTCTCGCCCGGCGGCGACGGCGCGGTGGTCGGGGTCTCGGCGGTCGGGGCGTCGGTATCGGCGGTCACGGCGTCGGGGTTCACGGCGTCGGAAGTCATGGCGTGCGTCCTGGCGGCCACTCGGGATGGTGATCGAAACGAAGGGGATATAGCGGCGGATTTTGAGCCTGCAAGTGGCAGCGCGAGGGAGCTCCCGGCGCCAACGGCGGCAGAAATATCCTGTCCGGCATGTCACGTCCCGCCGGGCCGCTCCGTCTTGTGTTCGGACCCGCGCGGAATCGCGGGCGACAAAAGACAGGAGACCGACATGCAGGAGCGGGTGAAGAACTGGCTCGGCCGCAAGCACGAGGGCGTCACGGCACTGATCGGGGTCGAGACGTGGGTCGGCAAGGCCGTCGACCACACGATCCTCGAGCTGATCAAGATGCGGGTGTCGCAGATCAACGGCTGCGCCTTCTGCCTGCACATGCACTCGGCCGACGCCCTGAAGGCCGGCGAGAGCGTCGCCCGGCTCGTCCTGCTCAGCGCCTGGGAGGAGTCCGCCCTCTATACGCCGCGCGAGCGGGCGGCGTTGGCCTGGGCCGAGGCGCTCACCCGGGTCGCCGACACGCACGCCCCGGACGCCGCCTGGGAAGCGGTGCGGGCGCACTTCTCCGAGGACGAGGCGATCGCCCTGTCGATCGCGATCGGCATGATCAACACCTGGAACCGGCTGGCGATCGGTTTTCGGGTGCAGCATCCTGCCGACAAGGCGACCGCCGCGGCCGCCTGACCCGGAGCCCCCGCATGGACGAGCCGGCGAACGCCCCGAAGAGGCCCCACGTCCCGAAGGGACCGAACGTCCCTCGGACGGCGGACGATCCCGCCCAAGACTTCGAGGCGCATCGCCGGCACCTCGTCGGCCTCGCCTATCGGATGCTCGGCTCGGTGGCCGAGGCCGAGGACGCCGTGCAGGACGCCTATCTGCGCTGGCACGGCGCCGACCGAGCCGGCGTCGCAAACGTCAGGGCGTTCCTGTCGCGCACCGTGGCGCGGCTGTGCCTCGACCGGCTGCGCGCCGCCCGGGCGCGGCGCGAGACCTATGTGGGGCCGTGGCTGCCGGAGCCGCTGCTCGGTGCCGAGGAGCTTTCGGCCGGCACGGCGAGCGAGTACGCGGCCGACCTTTCGGTCGGCCTGATGCTGGCGCTGGAGCGGCTGTCGCCGCTGGAGCGCGCCGCGTTCCTGCTGCACGACGTGTTCGATGTCGACTTCTCCGAAGTGGCGGGGCTGCTCGGGCGCAGCGAGGAGGCCTGCCGCCAGCTCGCGGCGCGGGCGCGCACCCATGTGCGCACCGCGCGGCCACGCTTCCCGGTGGCGGCCGAGCACGGCTCGCGGCTGGTCGCCGCCTTCGCCGAGGCGGTGCAGCGCGGCGACCCCGACGGGCTCGCGCGCCTGCTCGCCGCCGACGCGGTGCTGCACAGCGACGGCGGCGGCCGCCGCACCGCGGCCCTCAACCCGATCGTCGGGGCCGATCGCATCGCCCGCTTCTTCGCCGGCATCGCGACCAAGTTCCCGGGCGTGATCGCCACGAGCCGCGGCGCCACGCTCAACGGCCTGCCCGGCCTGATCATCACGGATGCGGACGGCCTGCCGCAGACCATGGCGTTCGAGATCGTCGACGGCGCCATCGCGGCGATCTATTTCGTGCGCAACCCGGACAAGCTCGGGCACCTCGCGCCGCGGCTGCAGTGATCGCTTTGCGTCGCGATCGTTTCGCCGTCATTCCGGGACGCCTCGCAGAGGCGAACCCGGAATCCAGCGACAGACGCCGTGTTCTCGGCTGGATTCCGGGTTCGCAGCTTCGCTGCGCCCCGGAATGACGTCGAGGCGTCGAGCGTGTCAGGACGCGGCACCGGCCGCGGCCGGGCGCGCCGCTGCGTGCAGCCGGCGGCCCGTGATCAGCACGGCGGCGACCGAGGCGGCGAGGCAGGCCGTGACGGCGAGGAGCCCGGCATGGGCGCTTCCGGTGTGCTGCAGGCTGAAGCCGACGACGATCGGCCCGAGAAACCCGCCGAGATTGCCGACCGAATTGATCATCGCGATGCCGCCGGCCGCGGCGGTGCGCTCGAGAAACAGCGGCGGCACGCCCCAGAACGGTCCGAGCGTCGCGTAGATGCCGACCGTCGCGACCCCGAGCGCGGCGATCGACCAAATGTTCGGCGGCAGCAGAACGGCGGCGAGGAGGCCGGCGGCGCTCAGCATCGCCGGCAGGGCGACATGCACGACGCGCTCGCCCTTGCGGTCGCTGCGCCGGCCCCAAAACAGCATCGCGGCGGCGCTGACCGCATAGGGGATCGCGACCAAGAGGCCGACCTGCTCGATCCCGTAGCCGAGCGCCTTGACGAGCTGCGGCAGCCACATGCCGACGCCGTAGAGCCCGACCACGATGCCGAAATAGGCGAGGCCGAGCAGCCAGACGCGGGCGTCGGCGAGCGCCGGGCCGAGCGCCGCGTGCAGCCGGGTCTTTGCACCGGCCCGGTCAGCGGCGAGCCGTGCCGCCACGGTGGCGCGCTCGGCGTCGGAGAGCCAGCGCGCAGTCTTCGGGCCGTCCGGCAGATAGAGCAGCACCGCGACACCGAGCCCGCAGGCCGGCAGGCCTTCGAGGATGAACAGCCACTGCCAGCCGGACAGGCCGAGAAAGCCGTGGGTCTGCAGGAGCAGGCTCGACAGCGGCGCGCCGATCGCGCTCGCCAGCGGCACCGCCATCATGAACAGGCCGACGAAGCGCGCGAGCTTTTCATGCGGGAACCAATAGGTGAGATACAGAATCATGCCGGGGAGAAAACCGGCCTCGGCGACGCCGAGCAGGAAGCGCAGCACATAAAAGCTCGTCGGCCCCTGGACGAAGGCCATGCCGGCCGAGACGAGCCCCCAGGTGATCATGATGCGGGCGATCCACCGTCGCGCCCCGACCCGCTCCAGGATCAGGTTGCTGGGCACCTCGAAGAGAAAGTAGCCGAGAAAGAAGATGCCGGCGCCCCAGCCGTACACGGCGGCCGACAGCCCCAGCTCGGCATTCATGGTCAGCGCCGCGAACGACACGTTCACCCGGTCGAGAAACGCGACCAGGTAGAGCACCATCATGAACGGGATCAGCCGCAGGGCGATTTTTTTGTAGAGGGGGTCGTCGGTGGACATGCGCGTTCCTCGACGTCTATCGCGCCGCGAGGGCAATACGCCCCAGTGGTTTGTGATTCAGCCCGCCAGGCCGAGCACGACCATCAGGGCGCGATCCAGCCGCTCGATAGCCTCGGGGTCCAGCGCTCCGAGGGCGCGGCGGATTCGATCGCGGCGGATCGGAGCGACCTTCTCGGTCATGATCTGGGACGTGACACGCAAGCCGTTGGCGACGGTCGCCTCGATCACGGGGCGCAAGCGAGGGCTGTCGCGAATATCGGACGACATCGGACAGACAAGCACCGTCGTCGTCTCGTCACCGAGGTCGTCGCCCTGAACGACGACGGCCGGGCGCGGCTTTCCGAGATCGCCCAGCGCGACCATCAGCACGACGTCGCCGCGCTTCACTGCCAGTCGCTCCAGTCGACGGCAGCCTCGATCCAGTCGTCGACGGCGGCGTTGTCGGGATGCTGCGCCAGCAGGGAGGCCTCCCGGCGAATCTCCTCGCGCACCTTCGGATCACGCAGATCCGGAACCCATCTCTGCACGGGCCGCAGCCCCTCCGCGCGTAACCGCTCGCGACGCGCCTGCATGCGCTGGCGCGGGCTCTTCGGCGGCGGCTTCTTGACGCGGGCAGGCATGGTTCGGCTCCGGAGACGGCGTAACATGTTACGCACCGACCCGGTCCGGGGCAAGCTGCTGTCGGCGAACCGAAGCTGGACGCCGTCGCCAGGCTGGGCGCAGCGACGCCCGGCGATCAAGCTTGCGGGGTGGGGCTCGTCGGAGAACTCGGGATCTCGGTCGGCCCGGACGGCGGCACGCCGAGCGGCTCGCCCGGCGTCGGCGTCTCGGTCGGCCGTGCCGGTGGAATGCCGATCGGCTCGGACGGCGAGCCCTCGCCCGGCTGCGGCGGCCGCGCCGGCGCCGGATTCGGATCGGCCGGCGTCGGCTCCGGCTCGGCGGGCGACGCCGGATAGGGCTGGTTCGGAAGCGGAATGGCCATCGGCGCGGTCCCTCGTTCGAGGGACAAACCCCGAGCCACCGCCACGTTCCGGGAGAGTAGCCCGGGCTGAGCGCAGCGAAGGCCGGGACGACCGTGGCCGAGAGCCCGGATGTCGCTTCGCACTCTGCTGTCGCCAGTCGGCTACACGCTCGATTTTCCGAGCAAGTTTTCGGGGCTCCCCTTGCTTTGACGGAACGTTTGATGAACATTGGGGTCGAGGCGACGGGGTGACGATGAAGATTGCTGGATTGTTTGCTGGCGTCGGCGGGCTGGAGCTCGGGTTGCGGCAAGGCGGCCACGAGAGCGTTGTCCTGTCCGAAGTTTGGGAGCCCGCCCGCGCGGTCTTAGCCGAGCGGTTTAGCGACGTTCCGAACATCGGTGATGTCGAACGATTGAGATCATTGCCCGCCGATGTCGATCTCCTCACCGCCGGCTTTCCCTGCCAGGACCTGAGCCAAGCCGGCAAGACCGCCGGGATCAACGGCCGCAAGTCGGGCTTGGTCGGCCATGTTTTTAGGTTGATCGACCAAAGCAGACCGCGCTGGGTCTTGCTGGAAAACGTGTCGTTCATGCTGCAACTCGACCGCGGCAGCGCCATGGACAGGCTGGTGTCCGCCTTCGAGGAGCGCGGCTATCGATGGGCGTACCGGGTCGTCAATTCGCTCGCGTTCCTGCCGCAGCGACGAGAACGTGTCTTCTTCCTCGCGAGTACCGAAGGCGATCCATCGGACGTCCTGCTCGTGGACGAGGTGCAGCCTCGCGTTCAAGCGACCGATCTCCGTACCCATGCGCACGGCTTCTACTGGACGGAAGGCACGCGCGGCCTGGGCTGGGGACCCGACTGTGTTCCGACGTTGAAGAATGGCTCGACGGTCGGGATTCCGTCGCCACCCGCAATCCTCCTGCCGAACGGCGAGATCGTCACACCCGATATACGCGATGCGGAGCGGCTCCAGGGGTTTCGGGCAGACTGGACGAAACCGGCCGCCGCGGTTGGGCGCGCTTCGTTCCGATGGTCGTTGATCGGTAACGCGGTGACCCGACCAGTGGCGGCATGGATTGGAAAGCGTTTGACGAAGCCCTCTCGCTTCGATCCTTCGCGGGACTCGGCCGCGTTCACGGGCGTCCGCTGGCCACGAGCCGCCCGTTTCGACGGAGAGACCCGGCGCGAAGTTCACATCTCCGCCTTTCCGGCTTGGAAGACCAGACCGCCTCTTCAGGAATTCCTGAAGTACCAGCCGACCTTGTTGTCGGAACGCGCAACGGCCGGCTTCCTGTCTCGGATCGAGAAGAGTTCGCTGCGTTTCGTGCCCGGGTTCAAGGAACGTGTTCGCTCCCATCTCGACCATGTTCGTGCCATCGACCGGTTCGTCGATGGTCGACTTCCCCGCCTCGACGCCGCGGAATGAAGCCACCGGTTTGCGAACGCCCGATCGACCCGAAGCGATCTGCATTGATGCGTCGCGTGAGACAACGCCGCACCAAACCCGAAGACGACGTTGCAGCCGTGCTCCGCAAGCTGAAATTGGGCTACCGGCGTAACGTGAGATCGCTCCCGGGATCTCCCGACTTCGCCAACAAGCGGAGGAAGTGGGCCGTATTCGTGAATGGGTGTTTCTGGCACAGACACGAGGGTTGCGCCCGAACCACGACACCATCACGCAATCGGGACTTTTGGGTCGCCAAGTTCGACAGCAACGTCCGAAGGGATGCCATCAAGACCGAGGCGCTCCGAAAGCTGGGCTTTCGTGTCGTGGTCGTATGGGAGTGCGAGACGATCGATGCGCTCGGGCTCGAACGGCAACTCCTATCGCTGAACTCGCGGTGACGTCATGGCGAAGTCGAAGAACTCCGCGACGAAACGTTTTTCGACCGAAAACCGATCCCTCACCGAGAACAATATCGGGCGAGAACTTTCATGGGCCGGACCGAGGGATGCGGTCGCAGACGGCAATAGCACCGACAAGAAGAACTATGCCGAGTCCTTGTCTCGAGCACTGGCTCAGCGATTTGCAGATGCGCTTCGCAGCTCTTTCTCCGGGATTCTGCCGGACGCCTCCGGCGCAGGACAGGAATCCAAGGCGCGAACCGGGAAGGGACTGAAGAAGCTCGACGTGAACTACTCCACCATCGAGCTCGGCCTCGGTCTCGGCGTATCGATCAAGACCATCAACTTTCGTGACGCGAAAACGAAGCGATACACGAAGAACTACACGCGGGTCGACAACGAGCTGAGAGCCGAGGCCGCCGATTATCACGAACGACAACCCTATGCCGTGCTCTGCGCCATCGTCTTCTTACCTTTGGATGCCTGCGACGACGGAAGCTCCGCTCCGTCGAGCTTCGGGCAGGCCGTCCAGATTTTCCGCTATCGGGCGGGTCGCGAGAAGCCGGTCGACGATCCGACTTTGTTCGAGCGAATTCTCGTCGGCCTCTATGAGGTGAACCCGGATGACTTCGGACGTGTCGCGTTCTTCGATGTCATGGACGCACCGCCGCGAACTGGTCGACCTGCATCATTGATGTCGTTCAAAAACGCGATCGAAGCGATCGTCGATGCCTACGATCAGCGGAACAAAACGACGTTCAAGTGGGCGGAAGGCACGACCGAAGTCGTCGTGCCGCCCGAACCCGAAGCCGAGGACACTGAAGAAGACGGCGGCTGACGCGGGCAATCACTTCACACATCGAGCTTCAACACATCGTAGCCCGCATGAAGCGGCAGCGGAATGCGGGAGCAGTCGTCGACGAGAGCTGGATTGCGCTTCGCTCCATCCGGGCTACGGCAGCGCCCGCTTCACACATCCACCTTCAGCGCGGCAATAAAAGCCTCCTGCGGGATGTCGACCTTGCCGAACTGGCGCATGCGCTTCTTGCCCTCCTTCTGCTTATCGAGGAGTTTTCGTTTGCGCGTGATGTCGCCGCCGTAGCACTTGGCCGTCACGTCCTTGCGGAACGCCCGCACCGTCTCGCGGGCGATGATCTTCGCCCCGATCGCCGCCTGGATCGGCACCTGGAACATGTGCGGCGGGATCAGCTCCTTCAGCTTCTCGCACATCGCGCGGCCGCGCCCCTCGGCGCGGGTGCGATGAACCAGCATGGAGAGCGCGTCGACCGGCTCGGCGTTGACCAGGATCGACATCTTCACGAGGTCGGCCTCGCGGTAGTCGGTGAGGTGATAATCGAACGAGGCGTAGCCCTTCGACACCGACTTCAGGCGATCATAAAAGTCGAACACCACCTCGTTGAGCGGCAGCTCGTACTTCACCATGGCGCGGTTGCCCACATAGGTGAGCTCGGTCTGCACGCCGCGCCGGTCCTGGCACAGCTTCAAGACGCTGCCGAGATACTCGTCCGGCGTCATGATGGTGGCCTGGATCCACGGCTCGTGGATCTCCTTGATCTTCACCACGTCCGGCATGTCGACCGGATTGTGGATCTCGATCTCGGACCCGTCGGTCATGTAGATCTTGTAGATCACGCTCGGCGCGGTGGCGATCAGGTCGAGATTGAACTCGCGCTCCAGCCGCTCCTGGATGATCTCGAGATGCAGGAGACCGAGGAAGCCGCAGCGGAAGCCGAAGCCGAGCGCCGCCGACGTCTCCATCTCGAACGTGAAGCTCGCGTCGTTGAGCCGCAGCTTTCCCATCGCGGCGCGCAGATCCTCGAACTGCGCCGCGTCCACGGGGAACAGGCCGCAGAACACCACCGGGATCGCGGGGCGGAAGCCCGGCAGCGCCTTCGCGGTCGGCTTGCGATCGTCCGTGATGGTGTCGCCGACGCGGGTGTCGGCCACCTCCTTGATCGACGCCGTGATGAAGCCGATCTCGCCGGGGCCTAACGCGTCCTTCTCCTGCATCTTGGGCGTGAACACGCCGACGCGGTCGACCTCGTAGGTCGCGTCGGTGCCCATCATGAGCACCTTCTGGCCCTTCTTGATGGCGCCGTCGACGACGCGCAGCAGCACGACGACACCCAGATAGGCGTCGTACCAGCTATCGACCAGCAGGGCCTTGAGCGGCGCGTCGGGGTCGCCCTTGGGGGCCGGCAGGCGGGTGACGATCGCCTCCAGCACGTCCGGGATGCCGATGCCGGTCTTGGCCGAGATCTGCAGCGCGTCCGACGCATCGAGGCCGATCACGTCCTCGATCTGCTGCTTCACCTTGTCGGGCTCGGCAGCCGGCAGGTCGACCTTGTTGAGGACCGGCACGACCTCGTGGTTGTTGTCGAGCGCCTGGTAGACGTTGGCCAGCGTCTGCGCCTCGACGCCCTGGCTGGCGTCGACGACCAGCAGCGAGCCCTCGCAGGCGGCGAGCGAGCGGTTGACCTCGTAGGCGAAGTCGACATGCCCGGGGGTGTCGATGAGGTTGAGGACGTAGTCCTTGCCGTCCTTCGCCCGGTAGGCGAGCCGCACCGTCTGGGCCTTGATGGTGATGCCGCGCTCGCGCTCGATGTCCATCGAGTCGAGCACCTGCTCGCGCCCCTGCATCTCGCGCTCGGAGAGCGCCCCGGTGAGTTGGATCAGCCGGTCGGCGAGCGTCGACTTCCCGTGGTCGATATGGGCCACGATGGAGAAGTTGCGGATGCGGTCGATGGTCTGGGTGGTCATGCGCCGGGGGATATCATCCGTCCCGAACGGCGGCAAGGCGAGGCGGGGGGCGCAGGGGGGCGCGGCCTGCCTTCCCTCGCCCCGCTTGCGGGGAGAGGGTGGCTCGGACCGCAGGTCCGAGTCGGGTGAGGGGGCGTCTCCCAGGCGCCGAGACTCGCGGAAACGCCCCCTCACCCGGATTTCCCGCCTGCGGCGTGAAATCCGACCTCTCCCCGCACGCGGGGAGAGATGAAAGAGGCGTGGCTCCGGCCGGCGCGGCGCCCTACTCGGCGGCCAGCGCGTTGGCGACCGCGAAGGGCTGCACCTCGACCCGGCGGCCGGCGCGGGCGACGACGACGTGGTCGGGCGCCACGGCGTGCCAGCCGGTGCGGTCCTCGTCGAGCGGCTCGGAGACGCACACCACGTCCTGGCCGGAGGCCCGGTAGTAGAGCGTGTTGGCCTGGTCGTTGACGGCGTAGCGGAAGGCGTAGAGGTCGCGTCCGTTGGCGATCGCCGCGGTGAAGCGCAACGGGTCGGCGCGGCCCTCCTCGCGGGTCATCTCGGTGATGGCCGCCATGGTGCGGGCCGTGGCGCCGATCGGATCGCGGTCGAGCCCGGCGCCCAGCATGGCCAGGAACACGGCCTCGGAGTCGGTGGTGCCGGCGCGCGAGCCGTAGAGCTCGTCCGGGATCAGCCCCTCGACCCGCCGGCGGATGCGGTTCCAGTCGCCGATGAAGCCGTTGTGCATGAACAGCCAGTTGCCGCAGGCGAACGGGTGGCAGTTCGGCCGGGTGATCGGCGTGCCGGTCGCCGAGCGCACATGGGCGAAGAACAGGTGCGACTGGATGTGGCGGCAGAGATAGCGCAGGTTCTCGTCCGACCACGCCGGCCGCACCTCGCGGTAGAGGCCGGGCTCCGGGTGGTCGGCGTACCAGCCGAGCCCGAAGCCGTCGCCATGGGTGGCGGCGGTGGATTCCAGGGCGTGGATGCTTTGCGCGACGAGCGAGCGGGCGGGCGCCGTGACGTAGTGTTCGAGTGCGATCGTCTCGCCCCGATAGGCGATCCAGCGGCACATGGGGACATGCTCCTTCCCGGCCGCGGCATGTCGGCCCGACCGGCCGATTCACTCTTATAATCGCAGTGCGGCAGGGGGAAGGTCAAATCCGGGATGTTGCGGGCAAGGGGGACGCCGCCGCACCGGACTGAGGCCCCCCCGATCGTGCGTCGGACGGTCGCCCGCCAGCCTGTCCGATAGCAAAACGGCCGGGCGAGCCCGGCCGTCCTGATGGTGTCGTGGCCGCGCCGCCCTCCGGCGGCGCGGGGGGCTCAGTAGCGGTAGAGCTCGGGCTTGAACGGGCCTTCGACCGGCACGCCGATATAGGTGGCCTGCTTGTCGGAGAGGCGGGTCAGCTTGGCGCCGACCTTGGCGAGGTGCAGGCGGGCGACCTTCTCGTCGAGCGCCTTCGGCAGCACGTAGACCTTCTTCTCGTACTTGCCCGGGTTGGCGAAGATCTCGATCTGGGCCAGCGTCTGGTTGGTGAACGACGCCGACATCACGAAGCTCGGATGGCCGGTGGCGTTGCCGAGATTCACGAGGCGCCCTTCCGAGAGCAGGATGACGCGGTGGCCGTCCGGGAACTCGACCTCGTCGACCTGCGGCTTCACGTTGTGCCACTTGAAGTTCTTCAGCCCCGCGACCTGGATCTCGCTGTCGAAGTGGCCGATGTTGCAGACGATGGCACGGTCCTTCATCTTGCGCATGTGATCGACCGTGATCACGTCGAGATTGCCGGTCGCGGTGACGAAGATGTCGGCGCGCGGCGCCGCGTCGTCCATGGTGACGACCTCGTAGCCTTCCATCGCGGCCTGCAGGGCGCAGATCGGATCGATCTCGGAGATCATCACGCGGCAGCCGGCGTTGCGCAGCGAGGCGGCCGAGCCCTTGCCGACGTCGCCGAAGCCCGCGACCATGGCGATCTTGCCGGCCATCATCACGTCGGTGCCGCGGCGGATGCCGTCGACCAGCGACTCGCGGCAGCCGTAGAGGTTGTCGAACTTCGACTTGGTCACCGAGTCGTTGACGTTGATGGCGGGCCACAGGAGCTGGCCCTTCTTCTGCATCTCGTAGAGGCGATGCACGCCCGTCGTCGTCTCCTCGGTGACGCCGCGGATCGCCTCGGCGTTGCGCTTGTACCAGCCGGGCTGCTCCTTGATGCGCTTCTTGATCGCGGCGAAGAGGACCTCCTCCTCCTCGTTGGTCGGCTTGGCGATCAGCGCCGTCTCGCCGGCCTCGACGCGGGCGCCGAGGTGGATCAGCAGCGTCGCGTCGCCGCCGTCGTCGAGGATCATGTTCGGGGTGCCGCCGTCGGCCCACTCGAAGATCTTGTGGGTGTACTCCCAGTAGTCGACGAGGCTCTCGCCCTTGATCGCGAACACCGGCGTGCCGGTCGCGGCGATCGCCGCGGCGGCGTGGTCCTGGGTCGAGTAGATGTTGCACGAGGCCCAGCGGACGTCGGCGCCGAGCGCCTTCAGCGTCTCGATCAGCACCGCGGTCTGGATGGTCATGTGCAGCGAGCCGGCGATGCGGGCGCCGCGCAGCGGCTGCTCGGGGCCGTACTCGTCGCGGGTCGCCATCAGGCCGGGCATCTCGGTCTCGGCGATGGCGATCTCCTTGCGGCCCCAGTCGGCGAGGCCGACGTCCTTCACGGCATAATCGGGGGCGGCGGCGGACGCGGGCTTCGCGGAAGCGGTCATGGAGATCCCTGGGCTGTGGAGTTTTAACGGGCGCGCCCCGGCCCTCGCGGCCACGGGCGGCGTCGCGAGCCCTATAGCAGGGCCGGGCCGACCCCGCAAGAAACACATAAAGACTTCTTTATGTCGTTAAGCCGCGGTTAGGGATGACGGCGGCCGCGGCCCCGGCGGGACTACGGTTCGTCGCCCTCCGCGGACCAAGGTTGCCGCCTGGCCCCGTGGAGAATCCGCAGGATCGTCACCGTGTCAGGGCTCAATTCATAATAGATGACGTACGGATAACGGACGAGCGGGACGCGTCGAACGGCCGGACGCTGCTCCACCCGCTCGGCCGCTTCGGGATATCGGCAGATGCGGTCGAAGGTCTGCCGGAGGCTGGCCTCGACGTGTGCGGCAGCGGACGGATTGCGCTCGCCGACGTATCCGAGAAGCTCGTCCAACTCGGCCGCAGCGGCGCGCGAAAGCGCGAGCTTCATGCCTTGCGGTGCTTGGCGAAGATCGCCTCGAGCTCGGCTCCGGACACGACCTCACCGCGTCGGACCTGGGCCGCCGCCTCGTCGAGCTTGTCCAGTTCCTCGGAGGTCGCGCGATAGCGCCCGCCGCGGACCTCGCGGTCCATCTGCGACGCGATCTCGGCCAGGTCGCGCTGCGCCCAATCCGGCCACGTCTCGGCGCGCGCGAGAACGTCCCGAAGCGTCTTGCTCATTCCAATACGATAGCACGAGACGAACGGCCGACAAGCCGACGACGGCCCTCGGTGCGGAGTGTCGCGGCCCCGCCCGAGCCACCGACGCCCGTCAGTCGTCCTCGCCGAAGCGGTTGCCGATCAGCTCGACCAGGGCGGCGACCACGGCCTCGGCGTCGGAGCCGAGGGCTTCGACCATGATGGTGGTGCCGGGGGCGGCGGCCAGCATCATCAGGCCCATGATCGAGTCGCCGCCGACCGTCTGGCCGCAGCGGGTGACGAACACCCGGGCCTGGAAGCGCTCGACGGTCTGGACGAACTTGGCCGAGGCGCGGGCGTGCAGGCCCTTCTGGTTGATGATCGGGATGTGACGCACCACGGCACCTTCGCGGGGCGGCGGAAACTCCGGCCCGCAGATCCCGCCGATCGCGTCGATCTCGTCGCTCATCCCCGGCTCATTTCCCGGCCAGAACGCGGCTGGCAATGGTGATGTACTTGCGTCCCGATTCTTGCGCGGCCGCGACCGATTCGGCCAGCGGGCATTCGATGCGGATCTTGGCCAGCTTGACCAGCATGGGCAGGTTGATGCCGGCCAGCACCTCGACGTTCGGCAGGCTCATCACCGAGATGGCGAGGTTCGACGGGGTGCCGCCGAACATGTCGGTCAGGATGGCGACCCCGTCGCCGGTGTCGACCCGGCCGACCGCGTCGATGATCTCCTTGCGGCGGAGCTCGACATTGTCGTTCGGGTCGATGGTGACGGTCTCGATCTGGCTCTGCGGACCGACGACGTGCTCCAGGGCGGCCCGGAACTCGACGGCGAGCCGACCGTGGGTCACGAGGACGAGGCCGATCATCGGAGCACCCCGCGGCGCGCGAACCGCGCCGCACGACAAAGCGACTGGATCATGACATCCCGGAGCCCGAGCGCAAGTGCCCGGGTCTTCGGCCTCTGCGTCCGCGGCGTGTCCCCCGACGGCCGGCGCGGCGCGGACAGCCGCGAGCCGGGCGTCGCCGATACCGCAAGGCCAGGGGCCCGGCAAGCCTCGCCGGAGCACACCTGCACACCGCCCCGCGCCCGGACGACGACCGCCGGATCCTTTCAGGCTGACGGCTAAATTCAAGTTGTCATTCGTTAATAGGCAGTCGTGACCGTTCGGTGAAGAACCTGCGACGCCACGCCTCGGCGCCGACGGCCCGTCACGGTACGGTGGTCGGCTCCGGCCCGAGGCCGGCCAGGGCGGCAAGCACGGCGGGCAGCGGGTCGACGCCCGCCGGCAGACGCAGCCGCGGCATCGCGACACCTTCGAGGATGACGCGGGTGTCGGACAGGTCGGGCAGGCGCTCGGCCTGCGGATCGCCGAGATCGACGACCAGCCCGACCACCGCGACCGGCTCGTGCGGGCGGCGGCCGATGCCGAAGCCGCGCACCTCGATCATCCCGGCGAGGCCTTCGGGGGGGCGCGCCAGGAGGCGGCCGCCGACCGCGGTCACGATGGTGCGATCGTCCGCCACCAGTCGGGCGAAGCCCCCGGCCGTCACGGTCGCCTCGATCAGCCGCAGCGCCAGCCGCGACTTTCCCGACCCCGACGGCCCGCGGATCAGTACGGCACGGCGCCCGACCAGCACCGCGGTGGCGTGGAGGGTGGGGGTCATG
>NZ_NHSK01000080.1 GCF_016653355.1 Rhodoplanes elegans
CCGGCGCCTGGGCGGCGGCGGGGCCGGCCGCGAGCAGGGCGACCAGCATCAGGGCGGACGGCGCGGCGCGCGAAAGAACTCGGGCTCTCATGCGATCAGGCTAGCGCATCTCGAGGCGGCAATGAACCACGCCGTGGCGCAGGCACGGCGTGCCCCGGACAAGGGCCGTCGGGCCGAAGGCCCGATGCGCCGCAGAGCCGGGGTCCCAGGGTCGCACGGCAAGAGCCTCGCCTTGTCGCCCCTGAGTCCCGGTTCGCGGCGCGGTGCGCCGCGCCCGGGACACGAGACCCATCACTCGCCGCTCTCACTTCGCTGGCGGCCAGGGTGTCTCCGGCACCGGGGTCACCGGCCCCTTGCCGGCGAACCAGCAGGCGAGGTTGTCGACGACGAGCTGGTCCATGCGGGCGCGGGTGTGGACCGAGGCCGAGCCGAGATGGGGGAGCAGCACCACGTTCTCCAGGGCGATCAGCTCGGCCGGCACATGCGGCTCGTTCACGAAGACGTCGAGACCGGCCGCGAAGATGGTGCGCTCCTTCAAGGCGTGGATCAGGGCAGGCTCGTCGACCACCGAGCCGCGCGCCATGTTGATCACGATGCCGTCGGGCCCGAGCGCCTTCAGCACGGCGGCGTCGATCAGGTTCCGGGTAGCGTGGCCGCCCGGCAGGATCAGCATCAGCGTGTCGACGTCGCGCGCCATGTCGAGGAGCGCCGGATAGTGCCGGTACGGCACCGCCGGGTTGGGCCGGCGCGTGTGATAGACGACCGGCACCCCGAAGGCATCGAGCCGGCGCGCGATCGCCCGGCCGATGCGGCCCATGCCGACGAGCCCGACGGTGCGGTTGCGTAGCGTCGCGCGGCTCAGCGGATAGGGCCGCTCGACCCACTTGCCGGCGCGCAGCCAGCGCTCGGCCTGCGGCAGCTCGCGCACCGTGCAGAGCAGAAGGCCGAGCGCCGTGTCGGCGACCTCCTCGTCGAGCACCTCGGGCGTGTTGGTGACGACGATGCCGTGCTGCCCGGCCCAGCCGGCGTCGATGTGGTCGTACCCGACCCCGACACTCGACACGATCTCCAGCTTCGGGAAGCGCTGCAGGAAGGCGGGGTCGATCTTGTTGCCCGCGTGGGTGACGGCGAGCGCCCGCACCCGGTCGGCCACGTCGGCCAGGAAACGCTCGCGATCCGGCGCCTCGATCAGCCGGTGCAGGCGGACGATCGGGTCGAGCCCGCCGACCACGATGGGCTTCGCGGTCCCGACCAGGAGAACATCGGGGGTGTCGCCTGCGGTGTCGGTCGCCATCGGGGGGCTCCTGCGTGATTTCCCAAGTCGGTTCGGCTTATCAGCGGCCGGTCCGCACCGGCAAGGCCACGCCGCGCAGGGCCGGTCCTGCGGCTCCGGGCCAGCCGATTCCACCCTCCGGCGAAACGCGGTATGGGTACGGCCGCGGAGCCGGGGAGATCGCGCGCGCATGGGCTATGTCGACACCGTCCTGCTGCCGGGCGAGACCGTGCGGTTTCGCACCGGCCGGCATTGGGTGCTCTACGTGCCGGGACTCGTGCTGGCGCTCGTCGGCGCGGGCTGCGCCGGCTGGACCGCCTATGTCTATGCGACGGCGGAGTTCGGCGAGCATGTCGACGTGCTGTGGCCGGCGCTGTCGGCGGGGCTCCTCGGGCTCGCGCTGGTTCTGCTGGTGCGGGCCTGGTACCGCCGTCGCGTCACCGAGATCGCCGTGACGGACCGCCGGGTGATCTACCGCTCCGGGCTGTTCCGCCGGACCACCAGCGAGATGCCGATCGACCGCATCGAGAAGATCGACGTCGACCAGGGCCTCGTCGGCCAGATGCTCGACTTCGGCAATGTCAGCGTCAACGGCATCGCCTGCGGCATCGGGGCGGACCGGCTGAAGCGGATCGCCGGGCCGATCCGGCTGCGCAGCCACGTCATCGCCGGCGACCATCCGGTGCGCGCGCCACAGGGACCGGTGGTCGCCGAGATCGGCCGGCCGGCGCCTGCCGCCGTGGCAGCTCCCCTTCCGGCACCTGCAGCGCCCCTGCCGGCCGCGACGCCGGCCCTGCCCGAAAGCGTGCCCGCCACCGCGGCCCGCTGATTCCATCGCCGCCCCGCCTCAGCCGCGCCGGCGCACCCGCTCGCGGTGCAGGAGATAGAGGCCCGAGGCGATCACGACCGTCACGCCCGCGATGGTCCAGCGGTTCGGCACGTCGCCGAACACCACGAAGCCGAGGATCGTCGTCCACAGGATCTGGCTGTAGGAGAACGGCGACAGGATCGAGGCCGGCGTGTGCCGGTGGGCGACGATCAGCAGGAAATGGCCGAGGCTGCCGAACGCGCCGAAGCCGATCATCAGGACGATCAGCAGCGGGTCGGAGGGCGTCGTCCACACGAACGGCATGACGGGCGCGAGCGCCAGCACGCCGACGAGGTTCGAGTAGAACAGCGTCGTGGCGTCCGAATCGAAGCGCGACAGCACCCGGGTCGCGATGGCGTAGAACGCCGCGCAGACCGCCGACAGCGTCGACAGGAGCGCGGCCGGATGCACCGCGCCGAAGCCCGGCTGCAGGACGATCAGCACGCCGACCAGACCGACCACGATGGCGACCCAGCGCCGCGGGCCGATCTTCTCGCCCAGCATCGGCCCGGCCAGCGCCGCGACCATCAGGGGCGTCGAGAACATGATGGCGAGCGCCTGGTCGAGCTGCAGGAACTTCAGCGCGGCGAAGTTCAGGATGGTGGTGCCGAGCAGCAGCGCCGAGCGGCCGATCTGCAGCGCGGGGCGCTGCGTGCGAAGGAGCCCCGGCCGGGTGATCGGGTTGAACACCAGGAGCGCCAGCACGAAGGCGCTGGCGTAGCGGGCCCACACCACGGCGAGCACGTCGACATGGCGGCCGAGATACTTCGCCGTCGCATCGAGGCAGGCGAAGCAGGCCACCGCCCCGCACATCAACAGGATGCCGAGGAGCCGCATGCGTTGCGCGTGCGCGGCCTGATCACGGGCGGCTTCGTCGTGCCCCGTCACGGCCGGCAGCGCCGACGGAGCCGACGAGGCGGCGCCCGCGGGAGCGTCCGTCGGCCCGGGCGGCTGCGGCGAGGACGGGTCGGTCGGGGCGAACATGGGGCCTTCGGGCGTGGCGGACAGGAGCAGCGCAGCACCATGCTGCAACAGTGGCCGTTTCGGGGAGGTGACCGGAGAACCGCGGCATGGCTCCCATGCCTCCCGGCCTGCGGCCGATCACACCCCCCGCGAAAACGTGCTCTCGTGCCAGCGGCGCAGGACCAGCCAGGAGACCAGCGACAGCACCGCGTAGACGACGATGCCGGCCGCCGAGAGGAGCAGCAGCGCGGCGAACATGCGCGGCACGTCGAGCCGGTAGCCGGCCTCGGCGATCCGGTAGGCGAGGCCCGAGCCGGCCCCGGCCGAGCCTGCCGCGATCTCGGCCACCACGGCGCCGATCAGCGACAGGCCACCGGCGATGCGGGCGCCGGCCAGCATGGCCGGCAGCGCGGCGGGGAGTTGCAGACGCACGAGCCGCTCCAGCCGCGAGGCGCCGTAGAGCGTGAACAGGTCGTCCAGATTGGGATCGACCGAGTGCAGGCCGAGCGTCGTGTTGGCGAGCATCGGGAAGAAGGCGACGATCCAGGCGCAGGCGAGCACCGCGATCGGCTGCGGCAGCCAGATCAGCAGGATCGGCGCGATGGCGACGACCGGCGTCACCTGCAGGATCACGGCGTAGGGGTAGAGCATGTCCTCGATCAGCCGCGACTGGCTGAACAGGATGGCGAGCCCGGCGCCGCCGACGACCGCGAGCAGGAAGCCCTGCGCGGTCGTCTCCAGCGTCACCAGCAGCGAGCCGAGCAGGATCGCATGGTCGGCGATCAGAGTGGCCAGGATCGCGCTCGGCGCCGGGAGCTGCCAGGCCGGCAGATCGAGGGCGCGCACGACGATCTCCCACACGGCGCCTCCGATCAGAAGCGCCAGCACGGGCCGGGTGAGCCGCGAGGCGCGGCGCCAGCCGGACGGGACGTCGTGATCAGGCCCGCTCATGCGCGCAGGCTCATGCGAAGGCCTCCCCCATCGCTTCGGCGAGCGCGCCGCCGACGGTGCGGCACAGGCTCGCGAACTCGGGCGAGGTGCGGAATGTCTCGCCCCGCGGGAACGGCGCGTCGATCGCGATGTCGGCGGCGACGCGGCCGGGGCGCGGCGTCATCACCACGATGCGGGTAGAGAGATAGACGGCCTCGAACACCGAATGAGTGACGAACACCACCGTGGTGCCGAGCCCCTGCCACAGGCCGGACAGCGCGTTGTCGAGCCGGAACCGGGTGATCTCGTCGAGCGCCGCGAACGGCTCGTCCATCAGGAGGAGATGCGGATCGGTGACCAGCGCACGGGCGATGGCGGCCCGCATCTTCATGCCGCCGGAGAGCTCGCGCGGATAGGCGTCGGCGAAGCCGTCGAGCCCGACCCGCGCGATCGCCGCGGCGACCCGCGCCTCGGCGTCGTCGCCCCGATGCGTGTCTCTGCGCCGCGTCAGCCGCAACGGCAACCGGACATTGCCGGCGACCGTCGTCCACGGCATCAGGGTCGGCTCCTGGAAGACGACACCGAGATCGCCCGGCGCCGGCGCCCGCGCCGGACCCGCCCCGTCGTCGCCCCACACGACCGCGCCGGCGGACGGCTTGGCGAGGCCGGCGATCAGCCGCAGCGCCGTCGACTTGCCGCAGCCCGACGGCCCGACCAGCGACAGGAATTCGCCGCGGTTCACGGTCAGGTTGAGCCCGTCGAGCGCCAGCGTCCCGGTCGGGAACGCCTTCCTCACCCCCCGCAGCGTGACGACGGGTGCAGTCATGCAAGACTCGGACAGCGCTGGCGCCGCCGCTCACCTCTCCCCGCATGCGGGGAGAGGTCGACGTTCGCGCGATCAGCGCGGACGTCGGGTGAGGGGGCGTCTCGTGGATACGGAAGCGCCCCCTCACCCNCTTCCGTATCCACGAGACGCCCCCTCACCCCGACCCTCTCCCCGCGTGCGGGGAGAGGGGGAACTCGCCCCGTGCCCGATCATCGCCGGTTCATCCGCTCAGTTCTTCGGCCGCAGGTCGATGCCGACCCGCTTGTTGACGAACTGCAGCGTGTAGGAGCGGCGGAAGTCCACGGTGGGCTTGGTGACGCCGGCCTTCACCATGGCGGCGAAGAAGCCCGACATGCGGGCGTCCGTCATGGCGCCGATACCGAGCGACAGCGCGTCGCCCGAATCGACGATGCCGCGGTCGCGCAGCTGGCGGCGCGCGTAGTCGAGCAGGTCGTCGCTCATGTCCGGGTTCTGCTTGCGGATCAGCGCATTGCCGGCGCTCGGATCGCCGTAGAGGTAGGTGTACCAGCCGATGATGGAGGCATCGACGAAGCGTTGCACCAGCCCGGGCTTGGCGTCGATCAGGTCGCGACGCGTCTCGATCAGGGTCGAGTAGCTGGTGAAGCCCTCGTCGGCGAGCAGGAACACGACCGGGCGGATGCGGCTCTGCTTCTCGATCACGAACGGCTCGGAGGTGACGTAGCCCTGCATGGCGCTGCGCGTGTCGGCCAGGAAGGGCTGGGCGTTCGACGTGTAGGGCTTCACCTGCGCGTCGCGGAAGCCGTACTCGGCCTTGAGCCACTGGAAGTAGCTCGCCATGCCCTCCTTGGAGACGAACAGGTTGAGCCGCTTGAGATCGGCGAAGCGCTGGACCGCGCCCGGATGGGCGATCAGCACCTGCGGATCCTTCTGGAAGATCGCCGCGACCGCGACGGTCGGGATCCCCTGCTCGACCGCGTCGAAGGACTGCAGCGTGTTGGCGCTCATGTAGAAGTCGAGCTTGCCGACCGGCAGCAGCATGCGGTTGTTGGCGTTGGGGCCGCCCGGCACGATGGTGACGTCGAGCCCGTAGCGCCGGTAGGTGCCGTCGGCGAGCGCCTGGTAGAAGCCGCCGTGCTCGGCCTGGGCGACCCAGTTGGTGCCGAACGCCACCTTGTCGAGCGCGTTTCCGGCGCCCTGGGCGCTCGCCGGCGTGGCGACCGGGCCGGCCAACAGCGCGAGCGCGGCAAGCGCCGCGACCAGCCGGGCCAGCGCGCCGGACCGGCGCCGGAATGGACTTGCGAACCGCATCGTTTCGTCCTCTGTAGGGGCGGGCTTCAGCCCCGTCCCCCTCGGCCGGCCGCCGTCAGCGGCCGGACACCTGTGTCGCACCGTAATCCTACTGTAATGTCGAGAGTCCTACGACAATGCTGCCGAAACGACACTGGGGCGACATGGCCTGGGAGGATTTCGCGTCCGGGGACACGGCGCGCTGGATCGCCGTCCTGCCGGTTGCCGCCATCGAGCAGCACGGGCCGCATCTGCCGGTGGCGACCGACACCCTCATCGCCGAAGCGCATCTCGACCGCGTCGCGGCGCTGATCCCGGACGATCTGCCGGCGACGCTGCTGCCCGTCCAGGCGATCGGCCACTCGTCCGAGCACCTCGCCTTCCCGGGCACGCTGACGCTCAGCCCCGAGACTGCGATCCGGGCCTGGACCGAGATCGGCGAGAGCGTGTTTCGTGCCGGCGTGCGGAAGCTCGTGATCGTCACCAGCCACGGCGGCAACGTGCAGGCGATCGACATCGTCGCCCGCGAGTTGCGCGCGAGCCTCGGCATGCTGGTCGTCACCACCCACTGGCATCGCTTCGGCTATCCGGACGGGCTGTTCACGCCGCACGAGCAGCACCACGGCATCCACGCGGGCGACATCGAGACCTCGCTCGTGCTGGCGCACCGCCCCGACGCGGTGCAGATGGACAAGGCCGAGAACGCCGAGCCGGTCTCGGTCGCCATGGAGCGCGAGTTCCGCTGGCTGCACCCCTATACGCCGGCGCCGTTCGGCTGGATGACCCAGGACCTGCACGAGTCCGGCGCGGTCGGCGACCCCCGCCCCGCCTCGGCCGAGAAGGGCGAAGCCGCCCTCGACCACGCGGCCCGCGGCTTCGTCGCGCTCTTGCAGGAGATCGACCGGTTCGACCTGTCGCGGCTGAAGGACGGCCCGCTGGGGTGAGAGCCACCCGTCGTGGCCGGGCTTCGTGTCCCGGGCGCGGCGCAACGCGCCGCGAACCGGGACCCAGAGCGACGAGGGAGGTGTTCGTCGTGACGCCCATCATGCAACTCTGGGCCCCGGCTCTGCGGCCCATCAAGCCCGCGGCCTGATGGGCCTTGTCCGGGGCACGCGGAGCCGAGCGGCACTACCCCTCCATCCGCGCCATGAACCACTTCAACAATCGCACCCAGATCTCGTCCTTGCCGACCGCGTCCTCGATGCCGTGCTCGAGGTTGGGGTTGTCGTTGACCTCCATGACGACGACGCCGTCCGGCGTCTCCTTGAGATCGACCCCGTAGAAGCCGTCGCCGATCGGACGCGCGGCCCGCACCGCGGTCTCGATCACGGCGGGCGGCGCCTGGTCGAGGTCGAAGGTCTTGAAGCCGCCCTCGCGCGACGTGCCGTCCGACTTGTACTTGACGATCTGCCAGTGCCCGCGCGCCATCCGGTACTGACAGACGAACAGCGGCTCGCCGGCCAGCACGCCGACCCGCCAGTCGAACTCGGTCGGCATGAATTTCTGCGCCAGCAGCAGATCGGTCTCCTCCAACAGCTCGTCGGCGACACGCTTGAACTCCTGCGCCGTCGTCACCTTGTGGACACCGCGGGAAAAGGAACCGTCGGGGATCTTCACCACCAACGGCAGGCCGAGCTCGTCGATCGCCCGCTCGAGATCCGCCGGCTCGGAGACGATCCGGGTCGGCGGCATCGCCACCCGGTTCTGGCCGAGCAGCTCCATGAGAAACACCTTGTTGGTGCAGCGGATCATCGAGATCGGGTCGTCGATGACCGGCATCCCCTCCTGCACGGCGCGGCGCGCGAACCGGTAGGTGTGATTGTCGATCGACGTGGTCTCGCGGATGAACAGCCCGTCGTACTCGGCGAGCTCGGCGAGCTGGCGCCGCCCGATCGGCTCGACGTCGACCGAGTGGCGCTCGGCGATGCGGGCGAAGTGCCGGATGCTCGCGGCCGAGGACGGCGGCATCTTCTCGTTGGGGTCGTACAGCACCGCGAGGTCGAACTTCGCCGTCGTGCGCGCCTTCGGGCTGCGCCAGTCGCGCCTGGTGTGCTGATGGAGCGCGTCGCGGAAGAACGCCGCCTCGCCATTGGCGAGCCGCGTCGCGTTTCGCATGCGGATGCGGTCGATCGACAGCCAGACGGCGCCGGTGTCGACCGTCACCTCGAGGGCCGGGCAGCGGAACCAGTCGAACAGGAGCCGGCCGAACGCCTCGAAGCGGGCGTCGCGCACGATGCCCTCCGGCGCGCCGTTGCCGCGCACCAGCCCGAAGCAGACGAACAGCTTCAGCTCGCCCTCCGGCTGGAACTCGGCCTTGCGGGCGCACCGGTTGAGGGAGTCTTCCAGCTCCGGCAGCGCGTGCTCGTAGAGCTTGGCCTCGCGAAGCTCCAACATCGTCTCGACGGTCGGCACCACGCGGTGGCCGCGCGCCTCGGCGAGCAGCGAGGCGTAATAGCCCTTCGACTGGTACGCATAGGAGCGCGACAGGTTGATCAGCTTCGGCCGCGCCGCCGCGAACAGCCGCGGGCGCGCCAGGTACTCGCTCGTGGTGATCACCTTGTGCGGCGTGTCGGCGTTGGGAAAGTCGCGGGGCTGGTCGACCAGGATGACCCAGCCGGTCATGTGAGAGGCCCTTTCCGAGCGATGATCGTGCGTCCCGAGAACGCCACGCGCCGGCTCCGTGTCGATCCGCTTCGTGTCGATCCGCTTCGTGTCACCGGGATGACGCCATCGAGCTTGTCGGGGCGAATCATGGTGACGCGAAAGCCCGCCGCGGTCCGATCACGAAGATGTCAGAGGAGAGCGCGTCACGGCGCCTCTGGCTCTCGGGCCTTCAGGCGCCCAGCGCCTTCTCGAAGCGCAACGCGTCGCCCTGGTCCTCGTAATAGGCGACGTGGCGGCCAAACTGCGTGAAGCCGGCCCGACGATACCGCTCGATCGCCCGCGCATTGGTCTCGTGCACCTCGAGCCGGATCGCCCGGCAGCTGCGCGAGCGCGCCTCCGCCTCGGCGGCGGCGAGCAGCGCCGGGCCGAGCCCGCGGCCGCGCGCCTGCGGATCGACGGCGAGCGAGTAGAGCCGGCCGACCGTGCATCGCGCACGAGTCAGCACCACGGCGGCGCCGGCGACGCGACCCTGATGCTCGGCGACCAGAACGGCGGCGCTCGGCGAGGCGAGCAGGCTGCGGATGCTCCGCCGCGACATGCAGTCGGTCACGAACACGGCCTCCTCCAGCGCCGTCAGCGCATCGAGATCGGCCGGAACGGCACGGCGCACGCGCGGCGCGGGCGCGGACGATGCGGTCGCGGATGGCGCGGGCGCGGGCATCATCGGAGGCTTGGACGCCGTGCAGGGCGGCGCCGCACGATTGCGGGAACCGGAATATGTCGCCATGGTGGTCGCGGCAGGTGCTCGGGATCCAGGTGCTCGGGAGTACGGGGGTCCAGTGGCTCGCTGTCAGCCGGCTCGCGGAACTCACGCCTGCCGCACGTGTGCGGCGAAACTCGCACCGCAGATCGCGCATGCGGGGCTCGCACGCAGACCTGCCCGCCGCGCCCGTGGCGTTGCCGGAACCGCCGGCCGTCGCCATCTTGGGCGAGAACAGGATCGCATGCTGATGTCACTGGCGCTCGAAAGCAAGACCTCGCCGACCGCCGCGGCCGGACCCGGTGCCGCACCGGGTATGGCACCCGGGGCCGCTCCCGTCCATGTCGTGCTCGACATCACCGGCATGACCTGCGCGGCCTGCGCCGGCCGCGTGGAGAATGCACTGAAGCGCGTGCCCGGTGTCGCGAGCGCGGCCGTCAATCTCGCGCTGGAGCGCGCCGACGTCGACGCCGCACAGGGCATCACGCCGGCGCAGCTCGCCGCCGCCGTGGAGCGCACCGGCTTCGGCGCGCATCCGCGTCCGCCCTCCGCGGCCGAGCGCCGCCGCGAGGAAGATCGTCGCGAGGCGGAGCGCGTCGCGGCCGAGCGCCGGCAGCTCGTGCTGCTCGTGTTCTCCGCCGCGCTGACGCTGCCGCTGGTGCTGCCCATGGTGGCGGCGCCGTTCGGCTGGCATCTTCATCTCGATCCGTGGATCGAGCTGGCGCTCGCGACGCCCGTGCAGGTGCTGGTCGGCGCACGCTTCTACGTGGCCGCCTGGA
The DNA here is from genome assembly GCF_016653355.1 of Rhodoplanes elegans. GTDB lineage: Bacteria > Pseudomonadota > Alphaproteobacteria > Rhizobiales > Xanthobacteraceae > Rhodoplanes > Rhodoplanes elegans. The sequence goes on from NZ_NHSK01000080.1 coordinate 10,273, forward strand.
AAGCCGTGCGGGCCTTCTCGGGCAACATGGATCTGCTGGTCGCGCTCGGCACCACGGCGGCCTATGCGTTCAGCCTCTACATGGTGCTCGACCGCGGCGCGGCCGCGACGGGTCATCTCTATTTCGAAGGCGCCGCCGCCGTGATCACGCTCGTCGTGTTCGGCAAGTGGCTGGAGGCGCGCGCCAAGCGCGGCACCACGGCCGCCATCCGGGCGCTGATGACGCTGCGGCCCGAGCGCGCCCATGTCTTACGCGACGGCGCCGAGATCGACGTCAGCGTCGAAGATCTTCGCCCCGGCGAACACATCGTGGTGCGGCCGGGCGAACGCATCCCGGTCGACGGCACCATCGTGGACGGCGAGAGCGAGGCCGACGAATCGCTGATCACGGGCGAGAGCGTGCCGGTGGTGAAGCGGCAGGGCGACAAGGTGACGGCCGGCGCGCTCAACGGCGTCGGCCGGCTGGTCGTCGCGGCCGTCGCGGTCGGCGAGGACACGACGCTCGCCCGCATCATCCGGATGGTGGAGAACGCCCAGTCCGGCAAGGCGCCGGTGCAGCGCCTCGTCGACCAGGTCTCGGCCGTGTTCGTGCCGACCGTGATCGTGATCGCGATCCTCGCTTTCGCCGGCTGGCTCGTCACCGGCCACGACGTCGAGGCGGCCCTGGTCGCCGCCGTGTCGGTGCTGGTGATCGCCTGCCCGTGCGCGCTCGGCCTCGCGACGCCCGCCGCGCTGGTCGCCGGCACGGGCGCCGCCGCCAAGGCCGGGATTCTGGTGAAGGACATCGAGGCGCTGGAGCGCGCCGCCGTGGTCGACACCGTGGTGTTCGACAAGACCGGCACGCTCACCGAAGGGCGCCCGGCGCTGACCGACGTGGTGCCGATCGCCGACTCGGGACTCGACCGGGACGCGCTGCTGCGCCTCGCCGCCGCCGTGCAGGCCGGCAGCGAGCACCCGCTGGCCAAGGCCGTGATGGCCGCCGTGCCGGGCGTGGCCTTGCCGCCCGTGGAAAAATTCAAGGCGCTGGTCGGGCGCGGCGTCACCGGCGCGGTCGAGGGCCGCGCGATCGCCATCGGCAACCGCGACCTGATGACGGAACTGGCGATCGACATCGGTCCGGCCGCCGCGGCTCTGGACAACATCGAGGGCGAGGCCCGCACCGCCGTCGTGGTGGCGGCGGACGGCCGCGCCGTCGGCGTGCTCGGGATCGCCGATCCGGTGCGGCGCGAGGCGGCCGAGGCGGTGGCGCTGCTCGCCGCGCGCGGCATCGCGGCCCAGATGCTGACCGGCGATTCGCAGGCCGTCGCCGCCAAGGTGGCGGGCGACCTGAAGCTCGCCGCCTTCAAGGCCGGCGTGAAGCCGGCCGACAAGTCGGCGGCGCTCGACGCCCTCAAGGCCGACGGCAAGCGGCCCGCCATGGTCGGCGACGGCATCAACGACGCCCCGGCGCTCGCCGCCGCCGAGGTCGGCATCGCGCTCGGCACCGGCACCGACGTCGCCGTGGAGGCCGCGCCCGTCACGCTGATGCGACCCGACCCGCGGCTCGTTCCGGCCGCGCTCGACATCGCCCGCCGGACGGTCCGAAAAATCCGCCAGAACCTGTTCTGGGCGTTCGTCTACAACGTGATCGGCATCCCGCTCGCCGCGATGGGCTTCCTCACCCCGGCGCTCGCCGGCGCCGCGATGGCGATGTCGTCGGTCTCGGTGGTGACCAACTCGTTGTGGCTGAAGCGCTGGCGACCGGACTTTTCGCGGCCGGCCCGTCCGGACTGACGCGACCTTCAGTTACCTCTCCCCGCGCGCGGGGAGAGGTCGACGTTCGCGCGATCAGCGCGGACGTCGGGTGAGGGGGCGTATCCCCAAAGCCGAGACCCGCGGCGACGCCCCCTCACCCGACTCGCCGCTGCGCGGCGAGCCACCCTCTCCCCGCAAGCGGGGCGAGGGAAGCCCACCGGTTGGCACCGCGCCTGTGATACTATAACGGTATCGAACCTCCGAGGCGCCATGACGCATCACCACCACGATCCCGGCCACGCCCATCCCTCGCCACGCCTGCCGCCGTCGCTGCTGCGCGTCTCGCTCGCGGCGCGGCTCGGCGTCGTCGCCGGCGTGGCGCTCGCCGTGTGGGGGCTGGTGCTGTGGGCGATGACGTGAGACGGCCGACGACGCCATGACCCCGCAGCTCGCCTTCCGCGATCTCACGCTCGGCTACGAGCGCCACCCGGCGATCCACCATCTCGACGGCACGGTGGCGCGCGGCGCCCTGCTCGCCGTGGTCGGCCCGAACGGCGCCGGCAAGTCGACGCTGTTCAAGGGCATCGTCGGCCTGCTGCGGCCGCTCGCCGGCAAGGTCGACCTCTGCGGACTCGACCGCCGCGACGTCGCCTATCTGCCGCAGGTCGCCGACATCGACCGGACCTTCCCGATCAGCGTCTACGACCTCGTCGCCATGGGCCTGTGGCGGACCTCCTGGCTGTTCGCCGGCATCGGCGCCTCGGCCCGCCACCGCATCCACCATGCGCTGGAGGCGGTCGGTCTCACCGGCTTCGAGCGGCGGCCGATCGGCAACCTTTCGGGCGGCCAGCTCCAGCGCGTGCTGTTCGCCCGCCTGCTCCTGCAGGACGCCCGGCTGATCGTGCTGGACGAGCCGTTCAACGCCATCGACGCCAAGACGGCCGCCGACCTGTTCGGCCTGGTGCGGCGCTGGCACGGCGAGGGCCGCACCATCCTGGCCGCGCTCCACGACCTCGAGATGGTGCGCACGAGCTTCCCCGAGGTCCTGCTGCTGGCGCGCGAGAAGGTCGCGTGGGGGCCGGCCGACGACGTGCTCACCGCCGCCAACCTGCAGAAGGCCCGCCGCATGTGCGAAGCCTTCGACGAGGACGCCGCCGAATGCCGGGTGGCCGCGGAGTGACCCGCATGGGCACGCGTGCCCCGGACAAGGCGCGTCGGGCCACAGGCCCGATGCGCCGCAGAGCCGGGGCCCAGGGGCGACAGGGAATGCGCTCCGTTCCGTCGCCCTGGGTCCCGGTTCGCGGCGCGTCGCGCCGCGCCCGGGACACGCGGCTGGAGCGCGGCCGACCCCCCGCGACTCTCACGAAGTCGAGCGCATGTACGACCTGCTGATCGGCCCCTTTCAAGAATTCGAGTTCATGCGCCGGGCGCTGGCCGGGACGGTGGCGCTGTCGTGCGGGGCGGGGCCGGTGGGCGTCATCCTGATGCTGCGGCGGATGAGCCTGGTCGGCGACACCATGGCGCACGCGATCCTGCCCGGCGCCGCGCTCGGCTTCATGGTGGCGGGGCTCGACCTGTTCGCCATGACGCTCGGCGGCCTCGTCGCCGGTCTCACCGTGGCGCTGCTCGCCGGCGCGGTCGCCCGGGCGACCGAGCTGAAGGAGGACGCCTCGCTCGCCGCCTTCTTCCTGATGTCGCTCGCACTCGGCGTGATCATCGTGTCGGTGCGCGGCAGCAATGTCGATCTTCTGAATTTCCTGTTCGGCAGCGTGCTGGCGCTCGACGACCCGACCCTGATCCTGATGGCGTCGATCGCGACGCTGTCGCTCGTCGTGCTCGCCGTCATCTGGCGCCCGCTGGTGCTCGACTGCGTCGATCCCGGCTTCCTGCGCTCGGTGAGCCGGGCCGGCACGCCGGCCTACATCGCGTTCCTGACGCTGCTCGTGCTCAACCTGGTCGGCGGCTTCCACGCGCTCGGCACGCTCCTGTCGGTCGGCATCGTGATCATTCCGGCGACGGTCGGCCGCTTCTGGGCGCGCGACATCACCGGCATGATCGCGGTCGCGGTCGGCACCGGCGTGGTGTCCGGCTATGTCGGGCTCCTGGTGTCGTTCCACACCGGCGCGCCCGCCGGCCCGTCCATCATCCTGGTCGCGGCGGCCGTCTACGTGGCCTCGGTGCTGTTCGGCCCGGTCGGCGGCGTGCTGACCCGCCTGCTGCCGCGCCGCCATCTCGAAGCCTGAGGGCCACGGCCGCGGCGCCGGCAGCGCGTCTTCGGCATGGTCAACCCGCAGTCACTCCTATACCGTGCAGATCACGGCCGATCGGGCCGGAGATCCGCAGGAGGTCGTGCGATGCTGTCCGACGTGGAACTGCGGGTGCGCGCCGTCGCGACGCTCGCGACCGAGCGTGGCGGCGTCGAGGCCGACGTGCTCGACAGCTTCGTCGACGTCTATGTGGCCCGCGTCGTGCCGCGGCCGGGTGGCGCTCCGCTGCCGCCCGACGAGGCCGGGATGACCGACGCGGCGCTCGGCGCCAAGGCGATGACGGCGATCCCCCGCGACGCCGAGGGGCCGCTGTTCGCCGACCGCTGGGAGGCGCTCGCCTTCGTCCTGACGATGCTGATGGAGCAGCGCGGCGTCTTCACCTGGCTCGACTGGGCGCAGGCACTCGGCACCGAGATCCGCAGCACCCGCAAGACCGGTCGCAGCGACGGTTATTTCGAAAGCTGGCTCGCCGCGCTGGAGCGCGTCGTCGGCGACAAGGGCATCGCCGACCGCGCGACGCTCGACCAGTATCGGCAGGCCTGGAACCGCGCCGCGGCCCGTACGCCGGCCGGGGCCGAGGTGTCGCTGCGGCCCGAGGATTTCGCCTAATGCGGCTCGGCATCGTCGTCCTGGTCACGGCCTGCGGCATCGGCACGGCGCTCGCGGAGACACCGGCGCGGCGAAGTGATGCGGGTTCGCCGGTGTGGCCGTGGTGTGCCGAGTACAGCATGGACGGCGCGGTGACGAACTGCGGCTTCGCCACCCGGGCGCAGTGCATGGCGGCCGTCTCGGGAAACGGCGGCGGATGCTATCGCAACCCCTTCGCGCCGTCGCCGCGGACCGATACGCTGCCGCCGCGCGGCGCCGTCAGAGCAACCGCTCGCTGACCATGTAGCCGGCCAGCAGCGCGACGCCGAACAGCAGTACGCCACACGCGGCCGCGACCTCGACACCACGCAGAAACAGCGCGCCGCGACCCTCGCGGTGGGCGGCGAAGCGCGTCGCGATCGCCTTGGCGCCGACCGCCACCGTGGCGATCACGGCCACCGTGATGGCGGTGCCGAGGCCCATCGCGAAGGTGGCGCCGACGCCGGCCCAGAACAGGCCCTGGGCGAGCGCGAAGACCAGCACCAGGATGGCGCCCGAGCACGGCCGCAGCCCGACCGCGACGATGGCGGCGAGGCCGCGCGACCAGCCGCCCGGGCCGGCGAGGTCCTTCGGGTCCGGCCCGTGCGAGCAGCCGCAGTCCGGCCCGTGCACGTGGTCAGGGTGCGCATGGTCGTGATGAGAATGGTCGTGATGCGCATGATCATGGTGCGCGTGGTCGTGCACGGCGGCGCTCTTCACCGCCGCGTCGTGGCGATGCGCCGCCGCGACCGGAGCGTGGGCATGATCATGGCCGTGGTCGTGATCATGGTGATGATCGTGGCCGCAGCCGCAGGCGGCGCCGTGATCGTGACCATGTCCGTGAGCTCCATGATCGTTATCATGATGAGCGTGGTCGTGATGCGCGTGGTCGTGATGGCCATGCTCATGATGCGCGTGTCCGGCATGGACGAGGCCGGCCAGTGCCGGCTCGCGCGCCGAAGGCGTCGACGCCATCGCCGGCACCGGGCCGGCCGGGACCGGACCGGCCGGCACCAGCGCCGGGCTCGCCACCGGCGCGACGGCCCGCTCGGCCCGCAGTGCGGCGAGCGCAGCCAGAAAGCCGCGACCCTTGACCCACACCAGCCGGGCACCGACCAGCGCGATCAGCGCGTAGCTGACGATCTCGATCCAGCGCACCGCCTCGTTCATGGTCTTGGCGGTGGCGTTGAGGGCGATCGCGGCGATCGCCACCACGGCGACCGCGACCACGGCCTGCAGGAACGCCGAGGCGAAGGAGAGGATCACGCCGCGCTTCCAGGTCTCCTCGTTGGCGATCATGTAGGAGGAGATCACCGCCTTGCCGTGGCCCGGCCCGGCGGCGTGGAAGATGCCGTAGAGGAACGACACGCCGAGCAGGCTCCAGACCGCGGTGCCGTCCTGCTTGGCGGCCCGCACCAGGCCGGAGAGCGAGCGGTAGAAGCGCGCCTGCTCGGCGAGAATCCAGCCGACGATGCCGCCGTCGGCGGCCGGGGCCGGCGCCGCGGGCGGCCGCACGCCGAACGGCGAGGCGCCCTGGGCCAGCGCCGGATCGGTCCCGGCGGCGAGCGCGATGATCAGGCCGGAGAGGCCGGCGAGGACGAGCCCCGCGGTCAGCAGCGTGCGCGGGCGCATCGTCGACCTCGAGAGAGTCATGGGCAGCGGACCGAGACCGTGTTGGCGAAGAGCTGGCCGAACTTGGCGTTCTCCTGGGTGAAGTCCGCCTCGCCGAGCCTCTTCAGCTTGGCCTCCGTCTCGGAGTCGTTCGGCTTCTTGATCGCCACCTTGCAGGTGCCGGGCGAGTTCTTCAGCACGAACGGGTCGGCGCCGTCGGCGAAGGAGAAGTCGACGAAGTAGGCCGGGTCGTAGACCTCGAGATCGATGCCCTTGGCCTTCACGGGCGCCTTGAGCGGCAGCGTGAAGTGCAGGGTCAGCATCTCGTTCTTGTATTCGAGCCAGTAGTCGGTCGGGTCGGTGAAGGGCGAGGTCTTGCCGTCGAGCTTGGCGTAGGTGAAGAAGTCGTACTCCTTCAGCGACGTGACGTTCACCTCGGCGAGGTCCTTCAGCTCCTCGCGGGTGAACACGCCCTTCTGCTTCGACTCGAGCCCCTGCACCGCATAGGTCGAGAACATGTCGTCGAACGTCCAGGCGTGCCGGATTCCCGTGATGGTGCCGTCCGGGGCGTAGACCAGCTCGCTCTTCATCACCACCCACACATGCGGGTGGGCGCGGGCGGCACCGGGCACGATCAGGCAGACGGCCAGCGCGAGCAGCACGGCGAAGCCGCGCAGCCTTGCGGTCGAACGATGGGTCATGCGGGGGCCCTCGGCGTCCTCGGCGACGGCGGAATCGTCGCGCGACGTGATGAGACCATAGTGGCGAGTGGGGCGGAAGGAAGGCTTAACGGGGCCTTACGGGGCGCGTCGCGCCCTCGCGGACGCTGCAGCCCCCCACCTCCGACCCCTCCCCGCCACTCGCTTCGCGAGCGGGGGGAGGGGAGTCGAGGCGCTGCGGTTCCCCTTCTCCCGTTCGCGTCAGCGAATGGCGGGGAGGGGTGGGTGGTGGAGAGCTGCCGTGCGGCACATGCTCAGCGGCAGAATTCGGGAGAGCCGTCGATCCGGTCGCGGTGGTCATGTCTCACCTTCGGCGCATGCTCAATGGCACTTGAAATAGTCGAACGGCTCGCGGCAGGCGTTGCAGCGCCACAGGGCCTTGCAGGCCGTGGAGCCGAACTCGGCGATCGCCGCCGTGTCGGTCGAACCGCACTGCGGGCAGGCGACGTGCTCGACGCCGAACAGGGCGCGACGGCCGGCCCCCTTCTGGGGCGGCGCGATGCCGTAGTCCTTCAGCTTGGCGCGACCTTCGTCGCTCATCCAGTCGGTGGTCCAGGCGGGCGACAGCACGGTCTTCACGGTCGGCCGGCCGAGACCGGCCTTCTCCAGCGCGATCTCGATCTCCAGCGCGATGGTGGTCATGGCCGGGCAGCCGCAATAGGTCGGCGTGATGTCCACCTCGATGCCGGCGTCGTTCACGCGCACGTCGCGAAGCACGCCCAGATCCGCGATGGTCAGCACCGGGATCTCCGGGTCCGGCACGGCCCCGGCGATCCGCCACGCATTTGCGCGCAATGCTTCGGAGTTGGACGGTGGCCTCACCAGGTCGCTCCCGGGATCGTGCGCTGCATGTATTGCAGCTCGGTGAGCAGATGGCCGAGATGCTCGCTGTGGCGACCGCCGCGCCCGCCGCTCTGCATCCAGGCGTCCTCCGGCATTTTCAGCGTCGCGCGATCGAACACCTCGGACAGCGTCCGCCGCCAGGTGTCGCGCAGCTCTGCCGGATCGATCGCGACGCCGGACGTGATCATCTCGCGCTCGACGTCGTCGCTGAAAAAGAGCTCGCCCGTGAACGGCCAGAGCTGGGCGAGCGCGCGCTCGGTCCGCCGCCGGCTCTCGCCGGTGCCGTCGCCGAGCCGCACCACCCATTCGGCCGAGTGGCGCAGGTGATAGGCCATCTCCTTCTCGGCCTTGGCCGCGATGGCGGCGAGCGTCGGATCGGTCGAGCGCATCATGGCGCGCCAGTAGGGATCGGCGAAGGCCGCGTAGAGGAGCTGGCGCACCATCGTCGTGGCGAAGTCGCCGTTCGGCTGCTCGACCAGCAGGAGATTTCGGTACGCCCGCTCGTCGCGCCGATACGCGAAGGCGTCCTCGTCGTGGCCCTGCGCCTCGGCCTCGCCCGCATAAGTGTAGAGCGCGCGCGCCTGGCCGATCAGGTCGAGCCCCATGTTGGCGAGCGCCATCTCCTCTTCCATCACGGGCGCCTTGCCGCACCACTCGGACAGCCGATGCCCGAGCACCAGCGCATCGTCGGCGCGGCGCAGCACATAGGTGACGAGCGGAGTCTCGGTGACGCGGATGCTGGTCATGGGCGGGGTCTCGGGCTGCCGTCTGAACGAGCGATGCAAGTCAGGTGATGCAGATCACGCCGGGACGTGCGTCGGCGTCGATCCTGGCGTTCCCTCCCCCCTTGTGGGGGAGGGACAGGGAGGGGGGTGAGCCACACCCGTATGAGCAAGCCGCTAACCCCCTCCCCAACCTCCCCCACAAAGGGGGGAGGGAGCACACTGCGGCGAGGAGAGAGGTCGCGATATGCAAGCTCACATGTGCCCGACCTCGTCGGGGATCTCGTAGAAGGTCGGGTGGCGATAGACCTTCGAGGCCGTAGGCTCGAACATCATGCCCTTCTCGGCCGGGTCCGACGCCGTGATGGCGGCCGACGGCACCACCCAGATCGACAGGCCCTCGCCGCGGCGGGTGTAGAGATCGCGCGCCGCCTGCAAAGCCAGCGTCGCGTCGGCGGCGTGCAGCGAGCCGACATGCTTGTGGGCGAGGCCGTTGCGGGCCCGGATGAACACCTCCCACAGCGGGATCTTCGGCTCTGGCTTGGTCGGTTCAGCTTTGGGCTCGGGCGCGGCGGGCTCTGTCACGGCGGGCTCCTCGGGCGTTTCCTGATCTCTTCATCGGTCATTCCGGAAGCCGACCGAAGGTCGGCTGTCCGGAATCCATAACCCCGGTCCGTGGGTATGGATTCCGGGCTCGCCGCTGCGCGGCGCCCCGGAACGACGGAGTCTGCTACGCGGCCGCTCTGTGGCGGCTCTTCTCTTTCTCGGCGAACGCCCGGGCCGCTTCGCGCACCCAGGCGCCGTCCTCTTCGGTCTGTCGGCGGCGCTCCATGCGCTGGGCGTTGCAGGGGCCGTTGCCGGCGATCACCTGCTTGAACTCGTCCCAGTCGATCGCGCCGTGGTGCCAGTGGCCGCTCGCCTCGTCGTATCTCAGCTCCGGATCCGGGACCGTGAGCCCGAGGAAATGCGCCTGCGGCACCGTCGCATCGATGAACTTCTGGCGGAGCTCGTCGTTGGTGAACCGCTTGATCTTCCACTTCGTCGACGCGTCGGTGTGCTGGCTCGCGCTGTCGGGCGGGCCGAACATCATCAGGCACGGCCACCACCAGCGATTCAGCGCGTCCTGCGCCATCTCCTTCTGGGCCGCGCTGCCGCGGCAGAGGGTCAGCATGATCTCGTAGCCCTGCCGCTGGTGGAATGACTCCTCCTTGCAGACCCGGATCATGGCGCGGGCATACGGCCCGTAGCTGCAGCGGCACAGCGGGATCTGATTCATGATCGCGGCGCCGTCGACGAGCCAGCCGATCGCCCCGATGTCGGCCCAGGTCAGCGTCGGGTAGTTGAAGATCGAGGAGTACTTGGCCTTGCCGGCGAGAAGCTGGTCGACCATCTCCTCGCGCGCCACGCCGAGCGTCTCGGCGGCGGCGTAGAGATAGAGCCCGTGGCCGCACTCGTCCTGCACCTTGGCGAGCAGCGCGGCTTTGCGGCGCAGCGACGGCGCCCGCGTGATCCAGTTGCCCTCCGGCTGCATGCCGATGATCTCGGAATGGGCGTGCTGGGAGATCTGGCGCACCAGCGTCTTGCGATACGCCTCCGGCATCCAGTCGTTCGGCTCGATGCGCTCCTCGGCGTCGATGCGCGCCTGGAAAGCCTGGAGCTTGTCGGCGTCCTCGATCCGGCGGTCGGCGGCGTCGGGGGTCTGGTTGAGGCCCTGCGTGTACATGCGCGTTCTCCCGGGTGACTCGAGGTTCGTCCTCGTGCTCTTTGGCGAGAATCTTATGTAACAAGATTGGCGACCGCAACGTCGTTTTGTAACATGATCGCGAGGGCCGGCCCGCCGGTGCGTATGCAGGTACGACTCTGCGGCCATCGCATGCAGGCCGAACCGCGGCAGGCCCGTCGGCAAGCTCTTGGCCGGACTATTGATCGACCATCCGGTTAATGTATTTTCGACCGAGCCGCCGAAGCGACCTGCGCCGCCGGCCGCGACAATCGACCGCAGGGGAGGGGATCGCCGGAATGGCTCGCACACGCGCCCAGGACTACGACGCCAAGCGCGGGGCGATCCTGCATCGCGCCGCCGAGCTGTTCGCCCGCCACGGCTATTCGGGCACCTCAATCACCATGATCGCGGAGGCCTGCGGAATGTCCAAGGCGCTGCTCTATCACTACTACCCGGACAAGGAGGCGGTGCTCTTCGATATCCTGTCGGCGCACCTCGCCGTGCTGATCGCCGCGGTCGAGAAGGCGGCGGCCGAGAGCGCGGGCGCGCCGCCGGAAGAGCGGCTCTACGCCATCGCGGCGGCGCTGCTCGACGAGTATCGCGACGCCGACGCCGAGCATCAGGTGCAGATCGCCAATCTGAAGCTCCTGCCGCAGGACAAGCAGGATCAGCTTCGCGCCATGGAGCGCACGCTGGTCGGGCATTTCTCCGATGCCATCGCGGCGGCGGTGCCCTCCATCGGCCATGGGCCGCTGCTCAAGCCGCTCACCATGTCGATGTTCGGCATGCTGAACTGGCACTATCTCTGGTTCCGGCCCGGCAAGGGGCTGAGCCGCGAGGACTATGCGCGGCTCGTCACGCGGCTGCTCGCCAGCGGCGCCGAAGCGGCGGCCGAGGCAGTGGCGCCGCCGGCGACCGTCGCCGTGCCGGCGCGCCGCGTCCGCGGCGCATGAGACGCGCCGGATGAGCGGGCGGAGGACAGACGCTGCGGCACGCAAGATCGCCGCGCCCGCCCGCAAGCTGCCGCGCGCCGCGCTCGCGCCGATTCTCGATCGGCTCCGGGCCGAGCCGTCGCGCACCTGGTCGATCATCGTCACGGTCTATGGCGACGCCATCGTGCCGCGCGGCGGCTGCGTCTGGCTCGGCACGCTGCTCGCCTTCTTCAAGGCGCTGGGCATCGCCGAGGGCGTGGTGCGCACCGCGATGTCGCGGCTCGCGGCGGACGGCTGGCTGGAGCGCCGGAAGGCCGGCCGCAACAGCTTCTATGCGCTCGCCGACAAGGGCCGCGACACCTTCGCGGCCGCGACCCGGCACATCTATGCCGTGAGCCCGCCGGCGTTCCCCGGGCATCTCGATCTCGTCCTGCTCGCCAACGGGCCCGGCCGCGAGGCCGCGCGCGCCGCGCTCGAGGCCGCCGGTTGGGGTTCGCCGGCGCCCGGCGTGTTCGTCGCGCCCGGCTGGCCGCTGCCGGCCGCGGCGGGTGACGAACTCGCCGTGCGAGCCACCGGCGACGACGCCGCGCTACGCGATCTCGCGGCGCGGGCCTGGCCGCTCGACGCGACGGCCGACGCCTATCACGGCTTCCTCGACACCTTCGCGCCGCTGCGCGCCGCGCTCGCCAATGGCGCCGTGCCGGACGAGGCCGAGGCGATTATCGCCCGCGTTCTGCTGATCCACGAGTATCGCCGCATCGTGCTGCGCGATCCGCTGCTGCCGGCGGCGCTGCTGCCGCAGGACTGGCCGGGCGCTGCCGCCCGCACGCTGTGCGCCGCGCTCTATCGTGATCTGCTGGAGCCCTCGGAGCGCTGGCTCGACGCCCATGCGATCGACGAGGCCGGCGCGCCGCTGCGCCGCGGCAAGGACGTGCTGCAGCGTTTTCACGCCTGATCGCACGCCGCTCCGCCGTCGCGCTGCTCCGCATCACGGGAGCCGCGACGAAACGCCCGACCAAGGTCGGTCTCGGCAAGCCGCGGCCCGGCGCGGTACAACGAGCGCCGCACACGGACAATGTGCGACCAAACGGCCGTCCCGGGGCCGTCGAGAAATCATTGACCAATCGTTCGGTTAATCTTACGCTTTGAACATGCCGCTCGCCCGCGTTCGCGGACGGCGGCGTCCCGAGAAGGCGGATCAACCGCCCTCGTCGATCCGATCGACCCTTTGGGAGCAACGCCAGATGTCTCAGTCCGCCGCCCGCCGGGCGCTGCGTGCCGCCGCCGTCCTCGCCTCCACGGCGATCGCTGCGACCTTCGTCACGGTCTTCACGGCCGCGCCGAGCCTCGCCGCCGATCCGATCAAGATCGGATCGGTCGTGTCGGCCACCGGCCCGGCGTCGTTCCTCGGCGACCCCGAGCAGAAGACGCTCAAGCTCTACGTCGAGGCGCTCAACAAGAAGGGCGGCCTGATGGGCCGGCCGGTCGAGCTCGTCCTCTACGACGACGGCGGCGACGCCAACAAGGCGCGCACCTTCGCGACCCGCCTGGTCGAGGACGACAAGGTCGTCGCCATGGTGGGCGGCACCACCACGGGCACCACGATGGCGATGATCCCGGTGTTCGAGGACGCCAAGATCCCGTTCATCTCGCTCGCCGGCGCGATCGAGATCGTCGAGCCGGTGCGCGCCTTCGTGTTCAAGACGCCGCACACCGACAAGACCGCCTGCCAGAAGATCTTCGAGGACATGAAGGCGCGCGGCTACACCAAGGTCGGGATGATCTCGGGCACCGACGGCTTCGGCAAGTCGATGCGGGCGCAGTGCATGAAGGTGATCGGCGACTACGGCATCACGGTCGCGGCGGACGAGAGCTACGGCCCGACCGACGCCGACATGACGCCGCAGCTCAACAAGATCAAGAACACCGACGGCATTCAGGCGGTGCTCAATCCGGGCTTCGGCCAGGGTCCGGCGATCGTGACGCGCAACTACGCGCAGCTCGGCATCAAGCTGCCGCTCTATCAGTCGCACGGCGTCGCCTCGAAGAGCTTCATCGAGCTCGCCGGCCCCGCCGCCGAGGGCGTCCGCCTGCCGGCGCCCGCGCTCCTGATCGCCGACAAGCTCGCCGACAGCGACCCGCAGAAGAAGGTCGTGATGGAGTACAAGAAGAGCTACGAGAGCGCGACCGGCCAGCCGGTGTCGACCTTCGGCGGCTACGGCTACGACGGCATCCAGCTCCTCCTCGGCGCCATCGAGCGGGCGAAGTCCGTCGACCCGCAGAAGATCCGCGACGCGATCGAGCAGACCAAGGGCCATGTCGGCACGACGGGCCTCTACACCATGTCGCCGAAGGATCACCTCGGGCTGGGCACCGAGTCGTTCCGCATGCTCGAGATCAAGGGCGGCGACTGGGTGCCGACCGAGACGAAGTGATCTGAGCTGCCAGCGTCGACGTCCAGCTCAGCCGAGCCGCCGCGCC
>NZ_NHSK01000081.1 GCF_016653355.1 Rhodoplanes elegans
GATCGGCCGGCGTCACGGCGAGCGGCGCCGGCTCGGTCGGCGGAACGGCGTCGAGCGCGGGTGCGGCCGGAGCGGCGGCCGGCGTGTCGGGTGCGGACTGGGCGTTTGCGGTGCCGAGGGCGAGAACCAGCGCGAGGGCCGTTCCGGCGAGCAGACGATCGAAGCGCATAGGCGATGTCCTCCCAGGGGCAAACGTCAGCACCACATCGAGTCCGCCGCACGACGCCGACGGGTCCGGATCGGCGGCGCCGCCCCTCCGGAGACTCGAATTCCTCCACAGCCGCCGCGAAGCGACGCACGGCCACGGCATCGGGACTTCAACTTAGCTCAGCCGGTTGCGGCCGAGCCCCAGTTTTCGCGCCCGATGGCGCGGTTTTCGCGGCGCTGTCACCGGGCGGACACGTCGACGGTAACGCCGTCCTCCGACGGCGTCAGCCCGAGCCCTTCCAGCTTGCGATACAAGGTCGACCGGCCGATCCGCAATTTGCGTGCGACCTCAGACATTTGCCCATTGTAATGAGCGATCGCGAAGCGGATCGCGCAGGCCTCGATCTCGTCGAGCGGCCGCACCTCGCCGTCCGGCCCGAGAAGCGGCATCAGGTCGGCCGCGGGCGGCATCGTGTCGGTGAGCGAGACGGCGACCGGCCCGGTCTGCGGCAAATTCGTGGCGACGCGCCCTGTCGCCGAGAGCGGGCCGGACGCCGGCACCGTCGCGGCCGGGACCAGCGAGGGCGGCAGCTCCGCGGTCGGCATCGGCACGGCCGGGGCGGTGACGATCTGCGGGAACTCGGCGGCGCCGATCTCGTCGCCCTCGGCCAGCACGACGGCGCGGAACACGGCGTTCTCGAGCTGGCGCACATTGCCGGGCCAGGCGTGGCCGGCGAGCAGCGCCAGCGCCTCGGCCGAGACGCGGCGCACCCGCCGCCCCTCCTCGGCCGCGAACCGCACCAGGAAGTGGCGCACGAGCTCCGGGATGTCCTCGGGCCGCGCCCGCAGCGGCGGCAGCGTGATCGGGAAGACGTGCAGGCGGTAGAACAGGTCCTCGCGGAAGCGACCGGCGCCGACGTCGGCGATCAGGTCGCGGTTGGTCGCCGAGATCAGCCGCACGTCGACCTTCACGGGCCTCCGCCCGCCGACCGGTTCGACCTCGCCCTCCTGGATGGCGCGCAGGAGCTTCACCTGGGCGGCCGGCGGCAGCTCGCCCACCTCGTCGAGGAACAGGGTGCCGCCGGAGGCCTCGACGAACTTGCCGACATGCCTCTCCGAGGCGCCCGTGAAGGCGCCCTTCTCGTGGCCGAACAGGATCGACTCGACGAGCGTGTCGGGCAGCGCACCGCAGTTGACGGCGACGAAGGGCTTCGCCCGGCGCTCGCCGGACCCGTGGATGGCGCGGGCGAGCAGCTCCTTGCCGACGCCCGATTCGCCGCCGATCAACACCGGGATCGTCGACGCCGCCGCCTTTTCGGCGGCGCGCAGCACGGCCCGCATCGCCGGACTGCGGGTGACGATGTCCTTGATCGTCAGGGTGCCGGCGCGGCTGCGCTTGAGACGCGACAGCTCGCCTTCGAGCGCGCGCGCCTGCAGGGCGTTGCGCAGCGACACCAGGAGCCGCTCCGGCCCGACCGGCTTGACCACGAAGTCGACGGCGCCGGCCCGCATCGCCGAGACGACGTTGTCGATGCCGCCATGGGCGGTCTGGACGATCACCGGGATCGCGTGGCCGAGGTCGCGCAGGCGCGAGAGCACACCGAGCCCGTCGAGATCCGGCATCACGAGATCGAGCACCACGGCGTCGACGGCCGGCGTGTCCGGATCGGCGAGCAGCGCCACGGCGGCGTCGCCGCCCGGGGCCGACACCGCCTCGAAGCCGAACTTCTGGACGAGCCCCTCCAGCAGGCGCCGCTGCACCGGGTCGTCGTCCACGATGAGGATGCGCTCCGCCATGGCGGCCCCGGTCCGGATCGGATGTCCCGAATTGGGGCATTAATCCAGATCAGGCTTAACGGGGGCTTACCGAGGCGGCGCCGGAGGCCGCGACCTCGTGTCCCGGGCGCGGCGCGCAGCGCCGCGACCCAGGACCCAGGGCGACCGGGCGAACCGCTCGTCGAACCGCCCCTGGGCCCCGGCTTGCCGCACGGCGCGATGCGCCGCGCGGCGTCCGGGGCACGAGGCGGAATATCACCCGTGCGCGGCGATGCGGCGGTCGACCGCCTCGGTGAGGTCGTGCAGGGCGGTGCCGATCTCGACCCGGTAGGGGCCGGGATGCAGCGGGTCGCGCAGCGCTTTCGGCAGCGCGGCGAGCTCGGCGGCGGCGCGCGCCCGGATCTCGGCGAGCGTCGGATCGCGACGCACCCGCTCGCCCGCCCGCATCACCGGCGCCAGCAGCGTCGCGCCCGGCAGCGTCTCGCCATCGAGCGAGATGACGTCGCCCGCGATCGTCCCGTCGGCGGCATGCGCTCGCCACACCTGCTTGCGGCCCGGAAACGTCTGCTTCGCGGCCGAGCGCTTGCGCCGCGCCACGCCCTCGTACTCCTGCAGCTTGTAGACGATGTCGAGCACCGGCTGGTCCTGCGAGGTGGTGAGCGCGGTGCCGACCCCGTAGCCGTCGATCGGCGCGCCCGACTCGACGATCGCGGCGATCTGCCCCTCCTCGAGGCCTCCCGAGACGAAGATCTTGATGTCCGGGCAGCCGCCGGCGTCGAGAATGGCGCGCACCCGCCGCGACAGGCCGACGAGGTCTCCACTGTCGATGCGCACCGAGCGGATCACGATGCCTTCACGCGCGAGCTTGGGCGCGAGGGCGACGACCTTCCGGGCCGCGGCCTCGGGATCGTAGGTGTCGATCAGCAGCGTGAGATTGTCCGGTCGCGCGCGGGCGAAGCTCTCGAAGGCGACGCTCTCGTCCTCGTGCGCCTGCACGTAGGAGTGCGCCATGGTGCCGTAGATCGGGATGCCCCACAGCATCTCGGCCAGCACGGTCGCGGTGCCGGCGAAGCCGGAGACGTAGGACGCGCGCGCCGCCATCAACCCGGCCTCGGCCCCGTGCGCCCGGCGGAAGCCGAAGTCGACCAGCACCTTGCCGGGCGCCGCCAGCATCACGCGCGCGGCCTTGGTGGCGACCAGGCTCTGCATCTGGATCAGGTTGATGAGCCGCGACTCCAGAAGCTGCGCCAGCGGCAGCGGCGCCGTGACGCGCAGAATCGGCTCGTGCGGGAAGAACACGGTGCCCTCCGGCATGGCGTCGATGTCGCCTTCGAACCGCAGCCCGGCCAGGTAATCGAGCATCCCGGCGTCGAACCGGCCGCTCTTTTCCAGATAGGCGAGTTCGTCGGGCGAGAAGTGAAACCCGGCGAGCCAGTCGACCGCCTGCTCGAGCCCGGCGGTCATCAGGAAGGACCGCCCCGGCGGCAGCCGCCGCACGAACAGCTCGAACGACGCCGTCCCGGTCATCCCGTTGGCGAGATAGGCCTGCATCATGTTGAGCTGGTAGAGGTCCGTCAGCAGCGGACTGTCACCGATGTTCATGTTTTGGGTCCGTGGATTTTTCCCGGGCCGGCCCCTGGCCAGCACACCCTCGCGGGCGGTGTAGCACGGCGGCGCGGGACGGGGGAGCCCGTGCCGCCGAGGGGCGAACGGCGGGGCGTTCATTTTTTTGACGGCGTTGAAAGTTTGAACGCCGAGCGACGTCGACGACCGCCCTGGCCGTGCGCCCGGCGCGTCGCTCGCGACTCCGCAGATCACCTTACGGGTTGTCCGCAGGCGGACCGCAATTCTCTGATTCGACAAATTAAAGAGTAGCCGCCCCGCACCCCGGGTCGGCCGTCCTCGCCCCCGCCGCACCCACTGGCACCTCGGTTGCTAACTCGCTCGGGAGCGCCTCCCCCCGTGGGCGTCCGCAGAGGCTTTTCGCCTCTTCTGCCGGTTCTTCCGCAGCCGCGGTCGAACCTCTCCAGAACATGTTCATAAGTTTCAGGAGCGGACGATGGGAGCTGACAAAGAAAAGCTCGACGTCATCAAGATCATCAGGATCGTCGGATCGCTGGCGGCGATCGCGATCGGCGTCTATGTCGGGACCCTGCCACCGCCCGACGGCCTGACCACACAGGCCATGTACGCGCTCGGCATCACGATCTGCGCGGTCGGCTGGTGGATGACCCAGCTCGTGCCGGAATACGTCACCGGCCTGATGATGTGCACGCTGTGGGTGGCGTTCGGCGCCGTGCCGTTCCCGCGCGCCTTCTACAACTTCTCGACGCCCGGCTGGTGGATCATGGTCGGCGCGTTCGGTCTCGGCGCCGTCGCCGGCCGGGTCGGACTCCTCAAGCGGATCTCGCTGTGGGTGCTGTCGCTGGTGCCGCCGACCTTCAAGGGCCAGGTGCTGGGCCTCGTCGGCTCGGGCATCATCATCAGCCCGCTAGTGCCCTCGATGAACGCCAAGGCGGCGCTCTCCTCGCCGATGGCGCTGGCGATCTCCGACTCGCTCGGCCTGCCGCGCAAGAGCGCCGCGGCCGCCGGCATGCTCGGCGCCTGCTATCTCGGCTACGTGATCATGGGCCACATCTTCCTCTCCGGCTCGTTCTCGCACTACGCCCTGATCGCCGCCCTGCCGAAGGAGTTCCAGAACGTCTCCTGGATGGACTGGCTCTTGTGGTCGCTGCCCTGGGGCCTGGTGGTCGGCGTCGGCATGACGGTCGCGATCCTGATCCTCTACGCGCCGAAGGAGAAGGTCGCGCTGCCGGCCAACTACGGCAAGGAGGCGCTCGCCAAGATCGGCCCGATGACCAAGGACGAGAAGATCGTCCTCGCCGTCCTGATCTGCGCGCTCCTGATGTGGATGACCGAGGGCTACCACAAGATCAACTCGGGCGTCGTCGCCGTCACGGCCATGTGCACGCTGCTCGGCGTCCGCACGATGACGGCCAACGACTTCAAGAACGGCATCGAGTGGCCGGCCGTGATGCTGATCGGCAGTGTCTTCAATATGGCCTCTGTGATCGGCTTCCTGAAGATCGACAAGTATCTCGGCTCGCTGCTCGGCCCGTTCCTCGACTCCGTGATCCGCCAGCCGGTGCTGTTCGTCGCCTTCATGGCCATCTCGGTCTACGGGCTGAAGTTCCTGCTCACCAACATGACGTCGATGTCAGTGATGTTCGCCATGATCCTCTCGCCGCTGCTGGTTCCGCTCGGCGTCAATCCGTGGATCGTGATCTTCGTGACGTTCTGCGCCGGCGGCATCTGGGTCCTGCGCTACACCAACACGATCTACATGTGCGCCCAGTTCGGCACCAAGGACGAGATGGCGACCGACGGGCAGATGGTGAAGCTCACCTTCGTCTACATGGTCCTGATCGTGCTCGGCGCCGTCGTCAGCATTCCCTGGTGGAAGATGCTCGGCCTGATGTGACGCCCGGCGCGACGCGCGCCGGCACTGGATGAACTCTGCCCGACACCATCGGGAGGAACTGATGAAGAATCACGGACGATTGTTGCAGGGCAACGAAGCCATGGCACAGGGCGCGATCTACGCCGGTGCACGCTTCTATGCCGGATATCCGATCACGCCGTCGTCGGAGATCGCCCAGGAATGCTCCCGGGTGATGCCCAAGCTGGGCGGCGTCTACATGCAGATGGAGGACGAGATCGCCTCGATGGCGGCGATCATCGGGGCGTCGCTCACCGGCGCCAAGTCGTTCACGGCGACGTCCGGACCCGGCTTCTCGCTGATGCAGGAGAATCTGGGTCTGGCGATCATGGGCGAGGTGCCCTGCGTCGTGATGAACGTGCAACGCTCCGGTCCGTCGACCGGACTCGCCACCAAGCCGGCCCAGTCCGACATCATGCAGATCCGCTGGGGCCGCCACGGCGACCAGGAGCTGATCGCGCTGTCACCGTCCTCGGTCGCCGAGTGCTTCAGCCTGACCGTCGAGGCCTTCAACCTCGCCGAGAAGCTGCGCACCCCGGTGATCCTCGCGGCCGACGAGATCGTCGCCCACATGCGCGAGAACATCGTGATCCCGGACGAGGGCGAGATCGAGGTGATCGATCGCGCCAAGCCGACCGGCGATCCGGCGGCCTATCGGCCGTTCGCGCCGGCACCGGACGGCGTGCCGCCGATGTCCGCCTACGGCAGCGAGTACATCATGCACGTGTCGAGCTCGATGCACGGGCCCGACGGCTACTCCAACAACTCGCCGGACAACGCCGCCCGGCAGATCGCTCGCAAGAACGCGAAGTTCGAGCATCACCGCGCCGAGATCGTGAAGACCAAGGCGTTCGAGGTCGACGACGCCGACATTCTGCTCGTCGCCTTCGGCACCGTGACGCGGGCGGCGCGCGCCGCCGCCGCGAAGCTGCGGGCCGAGGGCGTCAAGGCCGGCGTGCTGCAGCTCGTCACGGTGTGGCCGTTCCCGAGCGAGGCGGTCGCCGAGCTCGGCGGCCGCGCCCGCACCGTCGTCGTGCCGGAGATGAACTACCACGGCCAGATCGCCGGCGAGGTGAAGAAGGTGCTCGGCGCCGACAAGGACGTCCGGCGGGTGAACGGCTGGAACGGCCAGATCATCACGCCGCGCGACATCCTGAAGGCGATCTGAGCGAGCGGCGAGGAGGTTTCTCATGACTTGCGCCACCAAGAGCTGCGCTCCGCAGGCCGGCGCCGCCGCGCCCTACGCGACGGGCCAGCAGTATCTCAAGGACGGGGTGATGCCGCACATGTGGTGCCCCGGATGCGGCATCGGCGTGATGCTGCGCGCCTGCCTGCGCTCCTTCGAGGAGCTCGGCTACGGCAACCAGGATACCGTCGTCGTCACCGGCATCGGCTGCACGGGCAAGCTCGACGACTATCTCGTCACCCACGCCCTGCACACCACACACGGCCGCGCACTCGCTTGCGCGACCGGCATCAAGGCGGCGAAGGACGATCTCCACGTCGTCGTCTTCATGGGCGACGGCGACAGCGTCACGATCGGCGGCAACCACTTCCTGCACGCCGCGCGGCGGAACATGGATCTGACCGCCATCATCATCAACAACTTCAACTTCGGCATGACCGGCGGCCAGTTCTCGGGGACGACCTTCAGCGGGGCGATCACCCAGACCAGCGCCTACGGCAATCCCGAGCGGCAGGTCGACATCTGCGCGCTCGCCGAGGTGGCGGGCGCCAACTACGTGGCCCGCTCGACGCCCTGGCACGTCGACGACCTCAAGACACTGATCGGCGAGGCGCTCGGCCGCAAGGGCTTCTCGGTGGTCGAGGTGCTGAGCCCCTGCCCCACGCATTTCGGCTCCAACAACAAGATGAAGAAGGGCACCGAGATGCTCGCCTGGCTGCAGGAGAAGACCGTGCCGGTCGAGGCCTGGCGGACCATGACGCCGGAGGCCCGCGCCGGGCTGTTCCCGATCGGCCGTCTGGTCGACCGCAACGAGCCCGACTTCAACGCGCGCTACGCCGAGGTCGGCGCCCGGGCGACCGGCAACTGAAGGCGCGACACCATGTTCAAGCGATTCACGAGGTGACCGAGATGTCCAGGAGATCCGAGATCGTTCTCGCCGGATCCGGCGGGCAGGGCGTCCTTTTGGCCGGTACGCTGCTGGGCGAGGCCGCGATCCTGGAGGGCGCCAACGTCGTCCAGACCGTGTCCTACGGCATCGCCACCCGCGGCGGCACGTCGATGACCGAAGTGATCATCGACGACGCGGAGATCGTCTACCAGCAGGTGGAGACGCCGAACGTCGTCCTGGCGATGTCGCCGGAAGCGATGAAGAAATACGAGGGGAGCGCCGCCGAAGGCGCACTGGTGATCTACGACACCACCTTCGTGCCGGAGCGCGAGGGCCGGAATCTCGCCGGCTTCCCGTTCACCGACACGGCGGCCAAGATGGGCAATCCCGGCCTCGCCAATCTCATCGCGCTCGGCTTCCTCTGCACGGCCGGCGGCATCCTGACCAAGGACGCGCTCGAGATGGCGATCTCCGAGCGCTTCTCCGACAAGAAGCGAGACGCCAACCTCGCAGCGCTGCGCGCCGGCGCGGCTGCGGCGGCGAACGTCCTCGCGGCAGCCTGAAAGAGCCAGCCATGAACGAACATGTTCGTCTGGAACCGCGGGTCGCGCCCTGCCGGGCGGCCTGCCCGGCCGGGATCGACGTGCCGCGTTATGTCCGCGAGATCCGCGACGGCGACTTCGACGCGGCGCTCGCCACCATCCGCGAGAAGATCCCCTTCGCGGCGGTGTGCGGCTATGCCTGCTTCCATCCGTGCGAAGCGAAATGCGCGCGCCGCCAGTTCGACGAGCCGGTGGCGATCCGGCTCCTCAAGCGCGCCGCCGCCGATCTCGCCCACACGGTTCCGCCGCCCGCGCCGGCGGCGTCGACCGGCCGCAAGGTCGCGGTGGTCGGCTCCGGCCCGGCCGGCCTCACGGCCGCCTATTATCTCGCGCTGAAGGGCCACGCCGTCACGGTGCTGGAGGCCGCCTCGAGGCCCGGCGGCATGCTGCGCTGGGGCATCCCCGAGTATCGCCTGCCGAACGACGTGGTCGAGAACGAGATCGCCCACATCACGGCGACCGGCGTGACGATCACGACCGGCGCCGCGGTGCGCTCGCCCGAGGATCTGCTCGCCTCCGGCCACGACGCCGTGCTGGTGGCGACCGGCGCCTGGACGCCGGTGAAGCTCGGGGTCGACGGCGAGACCGCCGCCGGCGTCCTCGACGGCATCGACTTCCTCAAGCGCGCCAACGCGGGCGAGACGGTCGCGCTCGGCAAGACCGTGGCCGTGATCGGCGGCGGCAACACCGCGATCGACGCGGCCCGCACCGCGATCCGCCTCGGGGCGCAGACGACGCTCGTCTATCGGCGCGGCCGCATCGCCATGCCGGCCTCGGCCGAGGAGATCGCGGAGGCCGAGGAGGAGGGGCTCGGCTTCGTGTTCGAGGCGGCGCCCGTGACCATCGAGGCGGGGCGGCTCACCTGCGTCAAGCTCGCCCCGAAGGAGGGCGGCAGCGGTCGCGGCGCGACGCTGGTCGCGGTCGATGGCAGCGACTTCACGATCGCCTGCGACACCGTGATCGTCGCGGCCGGCCAGCAGGCCGACGCTGCGGCGCTGAAGCTGAAGGTCGCGCGCGGCGGCACCGTCGCGGTGGACGACAAGGCCGCCACCTCGGTGCCCGGCGTGTTCGCGGCCGGCGACGTCGTCAGCGGCCCGTCGACCATCATCGACGCGATCGCCTCGGGCCGGACCTCGGCGAGCGCCGTCGACATCTTCCTCGGCGGCGACGGAAACATCGATCCGCCGCGCGTAGAACCGATCGAAGCGGACGCGCCCCTCGGCGGCCCGCGTCGCCGCCGCCTCGCGTCGAAGAAAGCGGATCCGGCCGAGCGGGCGAAGAGCTTCGCCCTGGTGGAGGACGGCTTTGACGCGGCGATGGCGCGGAGCGAGGCCGAGCGCTGCCTCGCCTGCCAGACGCACCATCACACGGTGGAGATCACGACCGACATCTGCAAGGCCTGCGGCTACTGCGGCGAGATCTGCACCATGGGCGTGTTCGGCATGTCCGACACGTTCAACGCGATCGGCTACCAGCCCGCCGTGGCGCTGCATCCCGAGCAGTGCATCGGCTGCCTGAAGTGCTTCGCGGTCTGCCCGGACTTCGCCATCGCGGTGCGCTGACGGCGGACCGTTCGACGCGGTCGCGCTGACGCCATCTCACGATCGCGACCGGACCTGCGGGTCCGGTCGCCCCGCTCTCCGCACCGGCCGCCCACGCGGCGGCCGGTCCCTGGACTGTGCCCTGACGACCGGCCTGGCAACAGGCTGCGGCGGGGCCCCGGTCCGACGCGGAGAGGCCGTGTTTCCTCGTGCTTTCGAAGGTGCTGCCTTGATCTATCCGAGTTTCGACACCCTGGTCGAGAAGGTCCGCGACGGTGCGGCGCGCCGCAAGGTGGTCGCCGTGGTCGCGGCCGAGGACGATCACACGCTCGAGGCCGTCGCGCAGGCCAGGCGGGACGGAATCCTGGACGCCTGCCTGATCGGCCGCGCCGACAAGATCCGCACGCTCCTCGCCGGGCTCGGCGAGGCCGCCGAAGACTTCCGCATCGTCGACGCCGAGGACCCGGTCGCCGCGGCCAAGCGCGCCGCCGAGCTGGTGCGCGAGCGCACCGTCGACTTCGTGATGAAGGGCAAGGTCCAGACCGCCGACCTCCTGCGCGCCATGCTGTCGTCGGAGAGCGGCATGCGCACCGGGCGGCTGCTGTCGCATTTCGCCCTCGTCCAGATCCCGAACTATCACAAGCTGATCGGCCTCACCGACGTCGCCATCAACATCGCGCCCGACCTCGCGCAGAAGAAGGAGATCGTCGAGAACGCGGTCGCGACGATGCGGGCGATCGGCTTCGAGCCGCCCAAGGTCGCGCTCCTGTCCTCGGCCGAAACCGTCAATCCGAAGATGCCCGAGACCGCCGAGGCGGCGGCGCTGACGGAGCTCAACCGTGGCGGCTGGCTGCCCGGCTGTCACGTCGACGGGCCGATCTCCTACGACCTCGCGATCAGCGCCGAGTCCGCGCGCATCAAGGGCTACGACAGCCCGCTGCCCGGCGACGTCGATCTGCTCGTCGTCCCGCACATCTCGGTCGGCAACATCCTGCTCAAGGCGCTGCGCTACTCGGCCGGCGCGGCGAGCGCCGGCATCGTGGTCGGCGGCCGTGTGCCGATCGTGCTGACCTCGCGCGCCGTGGAAGCACAGGACAAGTTCCTGCCGCTGGTGATCGCCGCCTCGGTGAGCGGCGACTGAGATCGTTCGCTCCGAATTCCGAACTCGTCATGCGCGGGCCCGACCCGCGCATCCATCCCTTCGAAACAAGAGCACGTCTCGTCGTCAGATGGATTGCCGGGTCGAGCCCGGCAATGACCAAGACGATCGAGGACCGCGAAGAGACCGCGCCCCGCTCCTGAAAGAACCGCCATGACCGACCCAAAAAACATCCTGACCATCAATCCCGGCTCGACGTCGACCAAGATCGCCGTCTTCGCCGATGAGACCCGCCTGTTCGAGCGCAAGGTCGACCATTCGGCCGCCGATCTCGCGCCGTTCGACACGATCGGCGACCAGTTCCAAATGCGCAAGGCGGCGATCGTCGCCGCGCTTCAGGCCGAGGGCTTCGACCTCGGCACGCTCGCCGCCGTCGCGGGCCGCGGCGGCAAGCTGCCGCCATTGAAGCGCGGTGCCTATCTGGTCAACGACGACATGGTGGAGTTCCTGCGCCACCGACCGATCGACCAGCACGCCTCCAATCTCGGCGCCCTGATCGCCCACGACATCGCCGAGCCGCTCGGCATTCCCTCCTTCATCTACGACGCCGTGGTGGTCGACGAGATGGAGGACATCGCCCGCTTCTCCGGCGTTCCGGAGCTGACGCGGCGCGCCTCCTGTCACGTCCTCAACATGCGGGCGATGGCGATCAAGGTCCTCAAGCGCGGCGGGCTGCGGCTGGAGGATGCCAATGTCGTCGTCTGCCACATGGGCGGCGGCGTCACCGCGACCGTGATCTCGGGCGGCCGGATGATCGACGTCTTGACCGACGAGGAAGGACCGTTCTCGCCGGAGCGCGCCGGGCGAGTGCCGTGCCGGCAGCTCGTGGACCTGTGCTTCTCCGGCGAGCACGACCGCAAGTCGGCGACCAAGCTGATGCGCGGCGTCGGCGGCCTCGTCGCCTATCTGGGCACCAACAGCGCGCTCGAGGTCGAAGCCCGCATCGACGCCGGCGACGCCGAGGCGGACCTCGTCTATCGCGCCATGGCGTATCAGATCGCCAAGGGGATCGGCGAGCTCTCGACCGTGGTGATGGGCAAGGTCGATCGCATCGTCCTGACCGGCGCCATCGCGCATTCGAAGCGGATGACCGACATGGTCTCCGAGCGGGTGCGGTTCATCGCGCCGGTCGAGATCGTCCCGGGCGAGAACGAGCTGGAGGCGCTGGCCTCCGGAACGCTGCGCGTGCTGCGCGGCGAGGAGACGCCGAACGTCTTCGTCGCGCCGCCGCGCGCCCGCCCCGCGGCCGAGACCCGCCGCATCGAAGAGGTGGCGCGCGCATGAACGTGATCGCCTATGCGGCGCGCGCTTACGAGAGCGACGCCTTCGACCGCTTCGCCGAGGAGCTCGGCATCTCGCTGACCCGGGTGCCGCAGAACCTGTCGCTCGACAACGCGCATCTGGCCAAGGGCTTCGAATGCGTGACGATCCTCAGCGCCTGCGACGCCAGCGCGCCGGTGCTGGAGATCCTCGCCGCCGGCGGCACCCGCTTCGTCGCCGCCCGCACGGCCGGCTACAACAACATCGACGCCGCGGCGGCGCGGCGGCTCGGTATCCGATTTTCCAACGCCGACTATTCGCCGAACTCGGTCGCCGACTTCGCCGTCATGCTGATCCTGATGTCGATCCGCAAGGCGAAGACCATCATCGCCCGCAACAACGCCCAGGACTACACGATCGTCGGCGCCCAGGGGCGCGAGATGCGCAACCTGACGATCGGCATCGTCGGCACCGGCCGCATCGGTGCCGCGACGGCCAAGAACCTGTCGGGCTTCGACGCCTGCCTGATCGGCTACGACGTCGTTCCGAACCCGGCCCTGAAGGACCTCGTCACCTACGTTCCGTTCGACGAGCTTCTCGCCGAGAGCGACGTGATCTCGCTGCACGCGCCGCTGACCGCCGGGACCCGGCACCTGATCAACGCCGAGTCGATCAGGAAGATGAAGGACGGCGTGATCATCGTGAACTGCGCCCGCGGCGAGCTGATCGACACCGAGGCGCTGATCGAGGCGATCGAAGAGAAGAAGGTCTCGGCCGCCGCCCTCGACGTGCTGGAGAACGAGCGCGGCATCTTCCACGCCGACCACCGCGACGAGATCCTCAAGCACCGGCAGCTGGCGATCCTGCGCGCCTTCCCGAACGTCGTGGTGACCACCCACAACGCCTTCTTCACCGATCAGGCGGTGTGCGACATGGTCGAGGTCGGGCTGCGCTCGCTCGCGAGCTTCGTGCGCACCGGCGCGAGCCCGTGGGAGATCAAGGCCTGAAGCGGACCGCCGCGGCGCGCGCGAAGGGGCCGTCCGCCCGGAGCGCCTGGGCGTCGCGCGCGCCGGCGTCGGCTTCCTTCATCTTGTTCCACACCGTCACCCGGCTGATGCCGAGACGGCGGGCGACCTCGACCTTGTTGCCCTTGGTCCGCTCCAGCATGCGCTCGACGATCTGGCGCTGCATGTCGCGCATCGGGCCGACCTCGAGGGTGAGCCGGTCGTCGTCGTCGTCGGTGGCGGCGAGGAGCGGTCGCGACGAGACGGCGTCGCGACCGTGGTCGCGCGTGTGCTCGCCGAGCAGGAGGCCGATCAGGTCGCTGGTGCGCACCGAGGCGTCGGCGAGGATCGCGAGCTTCTCGAGGAAGTATTCGAGCTCGCGGACATTGCCCGGCCAGGCGTAGCGCTGCAGCATCCGGATGTCGTCTGCCGAGAGATCGTCGAGGCGCTTGCCGGCGGTCTCGCTCGCCATCCGCACGAAGCGATCGGCGAGCGGGCGGATGTCCTCGGTGCGCTCGCGCAGTGGCGGGAGCCGCAGGTTCAGCACGCCGAGCCGGAAGAACAGGTCGTCGCGGAACTGGCCCTCGCGGACCATCTGATAGAGGTTCTTGTTGGTCGCCGAGAGAACCCGGACATTGACCTTGATGACCCGGTCGCCGCCGACCCGCAGGATCTCGCGCTCCTGGAGCACGCGCAGGAGCCGGCTCTGGATCGCCGGCGACACCTCGCCGATCTCGTCGAGGAAGATCGTGCCGTTGTGGGCGAGCTCGAACAGCCCGGCCTTGCCGCCGCGCTTGGCGCCCGTGAAGGCGCCGTCGGCGTAACCGAACAGCTCGCTCTCCAGCAGCGTCTCGGGCAGCGCCGCGCAGTTGATCGCGACGAACGGCCCGTCGCGGCGATCGCTGGCGTTGTGGATCGACTGGACGAACAGCTCCTTGCCGGTGCCGGTCTCGCCCTCGATCAGCACCGAGGCCGAGGTCTCGGCGAAGCGGCGGGCGCGGTCGATCGCGGTGCGCAGCGCCGCGCTGGTGCCGACGATGTCCTCGAAGCGGTGCTTGGCGACCAGCCCCTTGGAGAGGAGCTGCATGCGCGCCTTGATCTCCAGGCGCTGGATGTCGGTGACGCGCTGGAACGACACGATCGTCTCCTCGAGACGGTCGTTCGCCCGCACCGGGATGCGGTTGACCAGCAGATCGTCGCCGTCGAGCTTGACGAGCTGGTTGAGCTGGAAGTCGCCGTCGCCGTGCAGCACGCGCAGCGCCGCCGGCATCGTCTTCTCATCGAGGCGACGGGACAGCACGGCGCCGGCCCGGAGGTCGAGGATTCGCTCGGCCGCCGGATTGAACGAGGTGACTCGGCGCTGGCCGTCGATCGACACGATGCCCTGCGCCGAATAGTCGACGATGCTCTTCATCCGCTGGGCCTTGAGCTCCTCGCGTCCCTTCGACTCGACGATGCTCTTGGCCGACAGGATGGCCTTCTGGATATTTTGCTGCGACGGGCGGATCAGGGCGAAGTCGATGCCCTGCCCCTCCAGCTGGGCCTGCATGTCGAGCACGCAGTAGCAGGAGACGCCGATCAGCGTGTGGCCCCGCAGCGTCGCCGCGAGGCGGTACTGCGTCTCGAACTCCTCCTTGTGGGAATAGGCGAGGAGCTTGTAGTCCGGCGCCCGACCGGAGAAGCGGGCGATCCGCTCCATCTCGGGCAGCACCTCGCTGTTGACGCAGAACAGCGCCAGCGGCCGGTCGCGCTCGATCGCCCGCTCGAAGGCGTCGAGGAAATCGGTGATCGACAGCTTGATGGTGATGACCGGGATCGAGGTGATGCAGGACTCGATGTGTGCCGCCGTGCCGCCTTGGCTCACGATCACGTCGTAGTCGTGCTGGTGCTCGATCGCGTATTGCAGGCCGCCCTTGGTCATCCCGCCTTCGAAGATCTCGATCGCAAGATCGAGGTCCTTCGCGAGCCGACGCACCTGCTCGGACACGCGCGGGCAGATCGACACGAAGAGGATGCGCGACCGCGCGGCGCGCCGCTCGCCGGACGGCCTGGCCTCCGACGTGGTGACGGGGTGGCTCCGTTCGACGACTGCCGTCGTCATCGACGTCCTCGACATGCTCCTCGGTGGACGACGGGGCGTCGTCACGTTCCGCTTCGTGAAATTCTACCAGATTTCCGTTGCGCCGGACCGGCGGGCAGTGAGCGTCGGGTATGCCGATTGCGACCGGATCGCTCGCGAAACGACAACACCCGCGGATCGAGACAATCGTCGGTGGCAGTCGCGTCGATGGGGCCGGTCCCGAAGGCAGGCGATTGACAGCCGCGGCGAACGGTCGTTACCTTGAAAAGAAAACAGCGTTTCGCCCTCGCGAACACGAGGGAGGCGCCAGGAGGATCGCCGGTTCGCCGCCCCGACACCCCCGCGCACCCACAGCGCGGTCGGTGCGGCCATCGCACGATCGCCCCTCACTCGACGTCCGCGGCCCCGCCGTGGACGTCCCTGCCGACGAGATCCCGTCGGCGACGACCATGGAGCCGAGTGCCGACGATGACGCGCGACGACACCGAGGCCCGGATCGACCGGCTGCTGCGCGGCGCCGTCGATCCGCACGTCCACAGCGGCCCGTCGATCGCGCCGCGCGCGCTCGATCACGTCGCGCTGCTGCGCGCCGCGTCGGCCGCCGGCTTCGCCGCGGTGGTGACCAAGGATCACGACTATTCGAGCGCCATGACGACGGCGCTGATCCGCACCAACTTCCCCGAGCTGACGACGAAGATCTATCCGAGCATCGTGCTCAACAACGTGGTCGGCGGCTTCAACCCCTACGCGGTCGAGCACACCGCCGCGATGGGCGGCAAGATCGTCTGGCTGCCGACCCTCGCGGCCGAGAACCATCTGCGCTGGCAGGCGCAGGCGCAGTGGAGCCACCCGGCCTCGACCGACCGGATGCGCCCGCCGGTCGGCATCCCGGTGCTCGACGCGGGCGGCGGCGTGCGCGACGAGGTGAAGGCGGTGCTCGACATCGTCGCCCGCTTCGACATGACGCTGGCGAGCGGGCATCTGCACATCAGCGAGACCTGGGTGGTGTTCGAGGAGGCCAAGCGGCGCGGCGTCACGCGGCTGATCCTCACGCATCCGGAGGAGATCGTCGGGGCGAGCCTCAACGACGTGAAGGGCATGGCCGCGATGGGCGCCTATGTGGAGCACTCGCTCGCCATGTTCATCGAGGGCTCGCGCTTCAAGATCGCGGGGGCCGAGGAGCTGCACCACCACATCGAGGCGGCCGGCGTCGAGAAGACGATCCTGTGCTCGGATCTGGGCCAGGTCGGTTCGGTCGATCCGATCGAGGGATTTCGGCGCGGCATCGCGATGTGCCTGGCGCTCGGCTACGACGACGACCAGATCCGCCACATGGTGTCGCTGAACGCGGCCCGGGTGCTGGGGCTGGAAGCGGATCTGCCGGCGGCGGCCTGAGCCGCGGCGAGTTTCAACGACGATCGAGGCGATCATCACGATCGTTACGATGACGAGGTGACCATGTACGACGTCAGCGACCCCCGCGCCGCCCTCGCACCGGCGGCTCCCGCCAAGTCGGCCGGCGCCGGCGCGGCCGCAGGCCCGTTCGGCGGCGCCGAGTATGTCCGCTTCTATGCCGAGCCGGCGCAGGAGGACGGCCCCGCCGGGAAGACCTGGTACGCCCGCGGCCAGAACTTCGTCATCGCCTATTCCGAGCCGACCGCAGGCGCCGTGCTGGCCCGCGCGACGCAGGACGACGAGTACGCCGTCCTGATGCCGGACCGGCAGAGCGTGGTCGAGATCACCGCGCGCGGCGGCACCACGCGGGTCGAGGGCAACTCGCTCGCCTTCGTGCCGCCGGGACCGTCGGAGATCAAGGTGATCGTGCCGGGCCGCATCATCCGCATGATCACGACGCGGGCCGCCGATCTCGTCGCCAAGTGCAGCAACGCCGCATCTTACGCGGACGCGAAGCCGCTCGTCGCATCGCTCGAACCGTGGCCGGCGCCGAAAGGTGGCTACAAGCTGCACGTCTACGGGCTCGACGTGCCGCCCGAGAAGGGCCGCTTCGGCCGCATCTGGCGCGGCAGTACCTTCATGGTGAACTTCCTCGATTCCTATCAGGGGCCGCGCGACGCGACCCGGCTCTCGCCGCATCACCACGACGACTTCGAGCAGTGCTCGCTGGCCATCGAGGGCGAGTTCGTCCACCACCTGCGCTGGCCCTGGACCGTCAACAAGACGTTCTGGCGGAACGACGATCACGAGCTGTGCGGCAGCCCGTCGATCGCCGTCATCCCGCCGCCCGCGATCCACACGACCGAGGCGGTCGGCCCCGGCCTCAATCAGCTCGTCGACATCTTCTGCCCGCCGCGGCTCGACTTCTCGCAGAAGCCCGGCTGGGTGCTCAATGCCGACGATTATCCGATGCCGTGACGGAGCGGCGCATCGGCCTGCAGCAAACGATTGGCACAGCGGACGCGCGACCATGACCTCTTCCACCCGGACGTTCCGCCAGCGCGTGCTCGCCCGCGAGCCGTTGATCGGCACGTTCCTGAAGACGCCGACCGGCCACGCCACCGAGATCGTCGCCGACGCAGGCTTCGACTTCGTCGTCATCGACCAGGAGCACGCGGCATTCGATCGCGGCACCACCGACATCGCCATGATGGCGGCGCGCGCCGCCGGCGTGCCGGCGCTGGTGCGCGTGCCGGGGCCGGACGCGATCCTCTCGGTGCTCGACAGCGGCGGGATGGGCGTGCTCGTCCCGCACGTGTCGAGCGCGGATTACGCCCGCAAGGCCGCGGCGCTGTGCCGCTACCGCGGCGGCAAGCGCGGCTTCGCCACCTCGACGCCGGCCGGCCGCTACACGGCCGTACCCATGTGGCGCCACATCGCGCAGTCCGACGCCGACATCGTGATGGTGGCGCAGATCGAGGACCCCGAGGCGCTCGACGAGATCGACGCGATCGCGGCCGTCGAGGGTGTCGACTCGCTGTTCATCGGCCGCGGCGACCTCACCGCCGCCTTCGGCGACGAGACGCCCGATCCGCCGGCGGTGCGTCGCGCCGTCGAGCGCATCACGGCGGCGGCGCGCGCCGCCGGCAAGTCGATCAGCGTGTACGCGGCCAACGGCACCGAGGCGGCCTGGCTGAAGGAGCTCGGCGCCAGCACGTTCGTGGTGTCGTCCGACCAGGGCTTTCTGCGGGCCGGCGCCCTCGCCGGCCTCGCCGACGTCAAGGCCCGGATCACGACGCCGGCCTGAGCGCCGGCACGGGACCTCGGCCCGGCCCGCGCGAAGAGCTGCTCGATCGAGAAGGCAGATCGAGCGAGCCGATCCGGCAAAGCCGGACGGCTGTCGCTATATAAAAAGAAACGATCAAAAGAACCAACGGAGGAAACGCGATGACGTCTCGTCACGTCCTTGTTCTCGCGGCCCTGCTCGCGACGACGCCCGTCGTCCCGGCCGCCGCGCAAGACACGATCAAGATCGGCTCCTCGCTCGGCCTCACCGGCTACGGGTCGATCACCGACGGCCACTGGCGCGAAGGGCTGGAGCTCGCCGTCGAGGCGCTCAACGCCAAGGGCGGCGTGCTCGGCAAGAAGCTGCAGCTCGTACACGAGGACAACAAGTCGATCCCGCAGCAGGCCGTCCTCGTCTATCGGAAGATGATGACCGAGGACAAGGTCGTCGCCTTCGACAGCGGCTGCATCTCGGCCGGGAACTTCGCCGCCGCGAGCTTCGTCACGCGCGCCAAGCTGCCGATGATGCTCTGCTCGATCCTGCCGCAGCAGCCGGAGGAGCAGAAGTGGGCGTTCAGCTTCCTGCCGCCGCCCAAGTTCGAGGTCGACTCGCGCTACGAGTTCCTGAAGAGCAAGACCGACATCCGCAAGGTCGGCATTCTCGGCGATCCGAGCCCCTACGGCTCGCTGATGCGCAAGTTCGCGCTGGAGGACGCCAAGGAGTTCGGGCTCGAGGTGGTGGCGAACGAGTCCTACCAGCAGGAGGACGCCGACTTCAGCGTCCAGATCGGCCGCATCAACGCCGCCGGCGCCGGCGCCATCATCATGATCGGCCAGGGCAACGCGGTGATCACGGTGGCCAAGAACATCAAGAGCCTCGGGCTCGACAAGATGCTTCTCCTCGGCAGCGTCAACGAGCGCGACCTGCTCGTCGAGGCCGGCCGGGTGCTGGGCGATCGTTATCTGTTCCCCTCGCCCATCATCCAGGTGGCGATCGACGACCTCGCCCTGATCACCGATCCCAAGGCGCGCGCCGCGGCGGAGGCCTTCATCACGCCCCTGAAGGCGAAGCACGGCGGCAAGATCGACACCTCGATGTCGTCGCGCGCCTGGGATTCGCTCCTGATGCTGGCGCAGGCCATGGAGGCTGCCAAGACGACCGAGGGGACGGCGGTGCGCGACGCCTTCGAGAAGATCGGCCCCTATGTGGGCGCCGGCGCCCCTTACGAGTTCTCGCCGACCCAGCATGTGGGCATCACCAAGAACCCCTACGTGATCGCCTATGTGAAGGACGGCAAGCTGGCCATCAATCATGACGGCCGCTGACGCGACGCTCGTCGATGCGCGGCCGGCCGCCGACGGGCGGCCGCCGCTGATCGAGGTCGCCGGCCTGTCTGCCAGCTACGGCCGCGTCGCGGCCCTGAAGCCGGTCGACCTGCGGGTCGGCGAAGGCGAGTTCGTCACCGTGCTGGGGCCGAACGGCGCCGGCAAGACGACGCTCCTGCGCGCCATCGCCCGGCTGGTGCCGGGCGCCGGGCGGATCAGCTTTCGCGGGCAGGACATCTCGGCACTGCCGACCCACAAGGTCGCGCGGCTCGGTATCGTGATGGTGCAGGAGGGGCGCGGCCTGTTCGGCGAGATGACGGTGCGCGAGAACCTGCTGCTCGGCGCCTACGGCCTCGGCGGTGCCGGCGAGGAGATCGAGCGGCGCTTCGCGACGGTGTTCGAATTGTTCCCGAAGCTGCGGCTGCGCGCCGACCAGATCGCCGCCTCGATGTCGGGCGGCGAGCAGCAGATGCTCGCCGTCGGCCGCGCCCTGATGGCGGGGCCGCAGCTCCTGATGCTCGACGAGCCCTCGCTCGGCCTCGCCCCACGGGTCGCCTCCGGCATTCTCGACACGCTCGGCGAGCTCAACCGCAACGGCCTCGGCATCCTGCTGGTCGAGCAGAAGGCGCCGCTCGCGCTCAAGCTGGCGAAGCGCGTCTATGTCCTCGCCTCGGGCAGCGTCCGGGCCGAGCTTCCGGCGGACCAGATCGGATCGCACCATGACCTTGCCCGCTACTATTTCCACTAGGCTCGGCCGCGTCGGCTGGGTCGGGATCGGCGCCGCCGTCCTGATCGCGCTGCTGTTCGGCTTCGTGTTCCTGCGCGGCGGCTATCTGCTCACCGTGATGCAGCTCGCGATGATCTACGGCCTGTTTTGCGTCGGGCTGAACTTCTTCATGGGCTACACGGGCCAGGCGTCGTTCGGGCAGAACGCCTTCGCGGCGATCGGCGGCTACGGCTCGGCCATCCTGTGCGTCCAGTACGGCCTCCCGCCGATCCTGGCGCTCGTCGTCGCGATGGCGATCGCCGGCGTCGCGGCCCTGGTCGTCGGTTGGCCGACACTGCGGCTGCGCGGCCACTATCTGGCGATGGCCACCTTCGCGCTCGGCCTGATCACCTACGACGTCTCGGTGCAGTGGGAGAGCCTGACCAAAGGCTACATGGGCTACGCGGGCATTCCGCCGCTCGGCATCGGCCCCTACGAGATCGACGACGAACGGGCGAAGCTCGTCTGCCTGATGGTGATCCTGCTCTTCGGTCTGTGGATCTCCAACCGGCTGCGCGACTCCCGCTTCGGCCGCGCGCTGCGGGCGATCTCGACCAGCGAGCCCGGCGCCGCCGCGCTCGGCATCCGCATCCCGCGCTACAAGCTCGCCGCCTTCGTCATCGCCGCGCTCTACGCCTCTGCGGCCGGCTCGCTGTTCGCCCACGTCGTCGGCTTCATCAGCCCGGAGGTGTTCGGGCTGCAGATGGTCGTCGTCACCTTCACGATGCTCTATGTCGGCGGCATCGGCACCGTGCTCGGCCCGGCGATCGGCGCCGTCGTCGCCTCGCTGCTGCCCGAGGTGGTGCGTGGCACCGGCCGCTTCCAGGACATCGCCTATGCGCTCGTCCTGCTGGTGCTGCTCGTCTACGCCCCCAAGGGCCTTTCGGCGCTGTCCGGCCTCGGCCGGCCGCGCGCTGCCACGCCGCAGGCGGGGAGCTGAGCCATGGCGCTGCTCTCGGTGCGCGGCCTGACCAAGCGCTTCGCCGGCCTCACCGCCGTCAACGCCATCGATCTCGACGTGCCGGAGGGCAGCCTGTTCGCCGTCATCGGCCCGAACGGTGCCGGCAAGACGACGTTCTTCAACATGGTGTCGGGCTTCCTGCCGCCGACCGAAGGCACCATCGCGTTCGCCGGCGCGGACATCACGAGGTTGCGCCAGGACCGCATCGCCGCCGCCGGCCTGGTGCGCACCTTCCAGCTCGTCCAGCTGTTCAAGGGGCTCACGGTCGCCGAGAACGTCGAGGTCGGCTTCCATCTCGCGACCCGCGGCGGCGTCACGGCCGCGCTCTTGCGCCCGTCCTGGTTCCGCCGCCAGGAGGCCGACGTGCACGCGCGGGCACGCGAGCTGCTCGCCTTCGTCGGCCTCGGCGCCGTCGCCGACCAGGACGCCGAGCTCCTGCCCTACGGCCAGCAGCGTCTGCTCGAGGTCGCCCGTGCCCTCGCCGCGAAGCCGCGGCTCCTCCTGCTCGACGAGCCCGCCGCCGGCCTCAACGCGCACGAAACCGATGCGCTCGCCGAGGTCATCCAGGAGCTGAACCGCAAAGGAACCACCGTGCTGTTGATCGAACACGACATGGCCCTGGTGACGCGCATCGCGCACCGCATCGCCGTGCTCGACTTCGGCTGCAAGATCGCCGAGGGCACGCCCGACGAGATCAAGCGCCACCCCGACGTGATCGCCGCCTATCTGGGCGCCGAGGAGACCCCGGAGGCCGCCCATGCCTAGCCTCGTCGAGCTGGTCCAGAGCCTCGTCAACGGCGTCGGCATCGGCCTCGTCTACGGGCTGATCGCCATCGGGTTCTGCGTCATCTACAACGCCAGCGGCATCGTCAACTTCGCCCAGGGCGTGTTCGTGATGCTGGGCGGCATGTTCACCCATGCGTTCCTGATCAAGCTCGGCTGGCCGCTCGCCGTGGCGGCGCTGGTCAGCATCGTGGCGGTCGCCGCCATCGGCGTCGTCGTGCACGTCGCCGTGGTGCGGCCGATGTGGAACCGCAAGGCACCGCTGTTCGCCATCATCCTCGCGACGCTCGCGGTTCAGCTGCTGATCGAGCAGATCGTGATCCTCACCATGGGCGACCAGCCGCGCACCTATCCGGATTTCACGCCCGGCGGCCCCCTGAAGCTGGGCGACATCGCGATCAGCTACCAGCTGTTCTGGATTCTCGGCTGCGGTGCCTTGATGGTGGCGCTGCTCACCCTGTTCTTCACCCGCACCCGGGCCGGGCGGGCGCTGCGCGCCTGCTCGCAGAACCGCGAGGCGGCGGCCCTGCTCGGCATCCCGGTCGACGCCATGCTGATGCTGTCCTTCGCGCTCTCGGCGGCGCTCGGAGCGGCCGCCGGCATCCTGATCACGCCGACCCAGTACACGGCCTACGGGGTCGGCGCGCCGTTCGGCACCAACGGCTTCATCGCGGCGATCATCGGCGGCTTCGGCAGCGCGCCGGCGGCGCTGCTCGGCGGCGTGCTGCTCGGCGTCGTGCAATCCGCCGCCATCGTGGTGGTCGGCGCCGGCTACAAGAACGTCGTCGCCCTCACGGTGCTGCTGATCGTCCTGTTGTTC
Source organism: Rhodoplanes elegans (assembly GCF_016653355.1). Classification (GTDB taxonomy): domain Bacteria; phylum Pseudomonadota; class Alphaproteobacteria; order Rhizobiales; family Xanthobacteraceae; genus Rhodoplanes; species Rhodoplanes elegans. The sequence continues at coordinate 22,980 of NZ_NHSK01000081.1, forward strand.
TTCCCGCAGGGCCTCTTCGGCGGCCGCGGCAAGAAGGCGTGACGGCCGCGACCACCGCGGCTGCCCTCGTCAGGAGAGCTCAGGAATGCATGTCCTTCTCGTCACCGCCCATCCCGAGCCGACCTCGTTCACGGCCGCCCTCACCGCGACGGCGGCCGACGCGCTGCGCGAGGCCGGCCACACCGTGGAGGTGTCGGATCTCTACGGCGAAGGCTTCGACCCGGTCGCCGGGCGGCACGACTTCGTCGAGACCGCCGAACCGGCGCGGTTCCACTATCAGACCGAGCAGGGCCACGCCCACGCGACCGGCACCTTCGCGCCCGACATCGCGCGCGAGCAGGAGCGCTTCCTGCGCGCCGATCTGGTCGTGTGGCTCTATCCGATCTGGTGGGGCAACGTGCCGGCGATCGTGAAGGGCTGGTTCGACCGCGTGCTCGCCTTCGGCTTCGCCTATGCGGACGGAAAGCGCTTCGACACCGGCTTCTTTCCTCAAAAGAAGGGCCTGCTGTGCCTGACCACGGGCGGCACGCGCGAGCGCTTCTCGCGCGACGGGGTCTACGGCGAGCTCGATCAGGTGCTGTGGCCGGTGCAGCGGCTGGTGATCGAGTATCTCGGCATGCAGGCGCAGGAGCCCTTCGTCGCCTATGCGGCGCCCCGCGTCGACCAGGCGACGCGCGAAAACTATCTCGCGGCGTGGCGCGACCGCATCCTGGCGGTCGCCGGGCCGGCGCCGGCCACCGCATCGCTCGAAGCCGAGGCGTCGCCACAATGATTCCCCGGCCGAGCGGCCGGGATCGACGGATTGCAATGAAAGGAACTCGATCGTGACGGACGACACCTCGTTGCGCGGCAAGGCCGCGCTCATCACGGGCGGCTCGCGCGGCATCGGCGCCGGCATCGCCCGGCGGCTCGCCGGCGCCGGCGCCGCGGTGGCGATCAACTACAAGTCCCGCCGCGACGCGGCCGACGCACTGGTCGCCGAGATCGCGGCGGCGGGCGGGCAGGCCGTCGCGGTCGGGGGCGACATCGCCGACCAGAACGCGGTGCAAAGACTGGTCGACGACACCGTCGCCCGGCTCGGCCGTCTCGACATCCTGGTCAACTGCGCCGGCATCGGGATCTACAAGCCGCTCGGCGCCATGGACGCCGCCTTCGTGCGCGACACCCTCGACGCCAACGTGCTGGGTCCCGTGCTGGTCGCCCAGGCCGCGCTGCCGCACCTCCCCTCGCCGGGCGGCCGCATCGTCAACATCGCCTCGGCGCTCGCCTACCGGCCGATCCCGACCACCTCGGTCTACTCGGCCTCCAAGGCCGCCGTGATCACGCTGACCCACGCCTGGGCCAAGGAGCTCGGCCCGAAGGGCATCACGGTCAACGCCATCGCGCCCGGCGTGATCGAGACCGACATGACCACGGCGATCATCGCCGAGCGCGGCGCCGGGATCGTCGCGACGACGCCGCTCGGCCGCATCGGCCAGCCCGACGACATCGCCGGCATCGCGCTCTTCCTGTGCTCCGCCGCGGCTGGCTGGGTCACCGGCCGCACCATCGTGGCCGACGGCGGCGTGACCTGAGGCGAGACGCCGGCGCCTCGCCCGCCGGCTTGTGTCGGCCAGCGGACTCGGACGCCACGGCGGCGACGTAACGCCGCGAAGCTAGACGAAGGAACCCCTCGAAGGCAGTCGGCCACCGTCCTATGATCTGGACGGCCGATGCCGCGGCGTGCGACGACCGGATCGAGGCCGAGCGGCATCGGCGAAGGGCTCGCCGTGACCGACGTTCGCGCCGCCGACAAGAGCCGCTCGCTCGCCTGGCACCTCACGGTGCTCGGGCTCGGCCTGATCGTTCCGGCCTTCCTGTTCACCGGGGTCCTGTTCGTCCAGTACTCGTTCTCCGAGAGCGAGCGCCTCAAGGAGCGCACCCGGACGGTCGCCAGGACCCTCGCCGTCGCGGTCGATCGCGAGGTGGCCAACATCACCACGACGCTCGAGGCGCTCGCGCTGTCGCCGAGCCTGCAGCGCGGCGACCTCGACGAGTTCCACCGGCACGCCCAGGAAGTCCAACGCCGGCAACGCTTCCACGTCACACTGCGCGATCCGGAAGGGGTCGGCATCGTCAGCACGCGGCTGCCGATGGGGGAGCGGCTCACCGGCAATCCGCCCGAGCTGAAGGCGGCGGACGCCTACGTGGTGGCGACCGGCCGTCCCTACAGCAGCGACCTGCTGACCGGCGTGATCACCGGGCAGCCGGCCCTCCACCTGATCGTGCCGGCCCGGGTCTCCGGCGCGACCGGATGGGTGGTCAGCGCCAGCTTCCCGCCCGACTTTCTCCAATCGACCCTGGAGCGAATGGCGCTGCCGACCGGATGGTCGGCCGGCATCATCGACCGTCGCGGGCTGCAGATCATCCGGATCCCGGCGCGCGACGATCTCGTCGGCCGACCGACCCGCCAGACCTACGGGACGGGCGCCGGGTCGTTCACCTCGACCAACCGGGACGGCGTGTCGGCCTTCTTCGCCTACGACACGTCGCAGTCCGGCTGGCGCGTGGTCGTCGCGATCCCGACCGCGTCGCTCGAAGCTCCGATGACCCGCTCCGTCGGCACTCTGCTGGGGCTCGGCGCCGCGCTCGGGGTTCTCACCCTGATCCTGACCCGCATCACCGGGCGTCGCATCCTGGCCGCGATGTCGGTCGTGAACGCTGCGGCACGACGAATCGGTCACGGGGAGATCGTCTCGGTCGCGGCGACGCCGGTGACCGAGATCAACACGATCGGGGCGGCGCTGCGCGAGGCGTCGCACGACCTCGCCCGCCGCGCCGAGGAGCGCGACCGCGTCCTCGCCGCCCTGCGCGAGAGCGAGCTGCGCTACCGCACCCTGCACGAGTCGATGCGAGACCCGTTCGTGCAGACCGACATGGCGGGGCGCATCGTCGCCCATAACGACCTCTATGCCGAGATGCTCGGCTATTCGGCGGACGAACTGCGGCACCTCACCTATCGGGACCTCACGCCCGAGGCGTGGCACGAGGCGGAGGAGACGATCGTGCAGGAGCAGATCCTGCGCCGCGGCTATTCCGACGTCTACGAGAAGGAGTACCGACGCAAGGACGGCACCGTGATTCCGGTCGAGCTGCGCACCGTTCTGGGCCGGGACGCGAACGGGGTGCCGAACGCCATGTGGGCGATCGTCCGCGAGGTCGGCGCGCGCAAGCGGGCCGAGCGCGAGCTGCGGCTCGCCAACGAGCGGTTCCGCCTGGCGCTCGCGGCGGCCCCCATCACGGTGTTCGCGCAGGACCAGGCGCTTCGCTACACCTGGGTCAACAGCGCCGTCTACGGGTGCGCCGCCGACGCCGTGATCGGCAAGCGCGACGCCGAGATCCTTGAGCGCGCGGAGGACGCCGCCGTTCTCGACGCCCTCAAGACGCGGGTGATCACGACCGCGATCGGCGAGCGCCACGAGGTCGAGGTCACCCGGCAGGGTGTCTCGTGGTGCTACGACCTGCTGGTCGAGCCGCTGCGCGATCCGGGTGGCACGATCGGCGGGGTGATCTGCGCCGCCATCGAGATCACCGAGCGCAAGCGGGCCGAGCGGGAGCTGTCGCAATCGCAGCGCTTCGAGACGTTCAGCCGGATCGCCGGCGGCATCGCCCACGACTTCAACAATCTCCTGTCGGTCGTCGCCGGGAACCTGGAGCTGGTCGAGACGCGCGAGGCGCCCGACGACGTGCGCCGGGCGATCGCCACGTCGCTGTCGGCGATCCGCGACGGCGCCACCCTGTCGCGGCGCATGCAGCAGATCCTCTCGGCCGGTCGGCGCCGCACGCCGGTGCGGGAGCGGCTGGTCGTGAGCGAGCAGGTGAAGACGGCGGCGCGCCTGCTCGAGCACACGGTCGGGCCCTCCGTGGCGCTGAAGACCGAGATCGCGCCCGACCTGTGGCCGGTCGAGGTCGATCCCGGCGAGATCGACAGCGTCCTCTTCAACCTCGCCCTCAACGCTCGCGAGGCGATGCCGGCGGGCGGCACGCTGACCATCGCGGTGGCGAACGTCGTGGTGGCCCCCGACTCGCCCGAGCTTCGCGACGGCGCGGCGCCGGGCGACCATGTGCGGCTCTCCGTCACCGACAGCGGCGTCGGCATGCCGCCCGAGATCCTGCGGCGGATCGGCGAGCCGTTCTTCAGCACCAAGCGGCTCGGCCAGGGCACCGGGCTCGGTCTCGCCAGCGTGTTCGGATTCGTGCGCGACGCCGGCGGCTTCGTGTCGGTGACGAGCGCTCCCGGCGCCGGCACCTGCGTGTCGCTCTACCTGCCGCGCGCCGTGGCGACGGCCGCGGTCGAGACCGGACCGTCCGAGCCGGCGCCGACCGGCGACGGCGAGCTCGTGCTGGTCGTCGAGGACGACGAGCGGGTCCGCCAGGTGTCGCTTCGGCGGCTCGAGATGCTGGGCTACGCGGTGCTGGAGGCCCGCGACGCCGCCGAGGCTTTGGCGCAGATCCGCGCCGGCGAGCCCGTCGACCTCGTGTTCAGCGACATCAGCATGCCGGGCGCCTCGGGCTACGATCTCGCGGCGACGCTGCGGGCCGAGCACCCGGCACTGCCGGTGCTGCTGACCACCGGCTTCGAGCCCGGCGATCCGCGCCGCGACGACAGCCGCGCACCCGCCGGAGTGGCGATCCTCGAGAAGCCCTACAGCATGGCGCGACTCGCCCGCGCCGTCGCGGCTGCCCTCCACCCGGAGCTCGACACGGCGCGCGCTCAGCCGGTCGTGACGTCGCCCGTGAACACGTAGCCGACGCCGCGCACGCTCTTGATGAGGGTCGGCGCCTCGCCGGGCGGCTCGATCTTGCGGCGAAGCCGCGCCACGTGCCCGTCGACGGTGCGGTCGAGCGGCTCCCAGCGCCGACCGACGATCGCGAGCGAGATCTCGTCGCGGCTCAGCACCCGGTTCGGGCAGCGCAGGAACAGATCGAGCAGGCGGATCTCGGTGTCGGTCAGCTCGAGCGCCGACCCCGCCGGATCGCGCAGCTCGCGCCGGCCCATGTCGAGAACGCCGGCGGCGAAGCGATGCCGGCGGTTCGTCGGCCCGTCGTGCTCCGGGGAGGTCTGCAGGCCGGTGTAGTGGCGCAGCACGGTGCGGATGCGCAGCACCACCTCGCGAATGTGGAACGGCTTGGTGATGTAGTCGTCGGCGCCGTGCTCGAGCCCGGTGACCCGGTCGACCGGCTCACCGCGCGCCGTGATCATCACGATCGGCAGGTTCCGGCGCGCGCGGATCTCGTTGGCGAGCGACAGCCCGTCGTCGCGGCCGAGCCCGAGATCGAGCGTGATGAGACGGATCGGCTCGGCGTCGAGGGCCTCGAGCAGCGACTTCTTGCCGGCCGCCTCGCGCACCGCGAATCCCTCGGCCTCGAGCCCCTTGCGCAGGACCTCGCGCACCGCCTCGTCGTCGTCGACGACCAGGATGGCTGGCGTTCCGCTCATTCTTGTCGTGCCTTCGCGCACGCCTGCCGGCCGATGATGCCCGCTTTCGGTGAGGATCCCGTTTAAGCGAACCGTGCGGGCGCACGCAAGACATCCCGGCGATCCGTACAAATCTGCACAAACCCGGTCTTCCACCGGAGCGCCCCGGCATGGTCAATTACCGTCGACACGCTCGCGTCGGATGCCGCCAGGGTCCGTTCGACAGGCGCCGGTCCGTCTCCGGATGATCCGCGGTTCGGATCGTCCGTTTTTCGAGGCCCTGGGACCACCCGAGTCTCGGTCGAGATCGGCGCCTCCGCGCGAGCAGCCGCGCCGTCTTTTCGATGGCGCCGCGCAGCCCGGCGGCCGCGACGTGCATGCGGAACTTCCGCCGGCGAGAGCCTCCGTCGGCGAGTTCCGAACGATACGCCTCTGCGGACCGAACAGGGACATGGAGCAGCCGTCATGGACAGAGTGGTCGCTCTCGGAAAGGTCGATGCGTTCGAGCCCGAAGTGATCGACGCGATGTCGGTCGCCATCGACCGCGTCTGCGGATCCCTGCATGTCCCTCATTCGGCGGTCGGAGCGCGCGGCCTGATCGCCCGGCGCGTGATGGAGCTCGCGCGCCACGGGGAACGCGACGCCATCCGGCTGAGCGAGGCCGTGCTCGGCGAGCTGAAGCGGCAGTTCGAGGAACTTCCGCACGATTGAGCGATTGACGTCGAGGGCCCACCCGCGAACCCGTTCGCATCGGCGCCGGTCCCTCGGGCGACGACCAAGTCGAGGAGCGCGAGAGTGGCGAGCATGATCAACGATTTCAGCGGCCCGGCCTCGATCTCGGGGCTAGCGTTGCGGCGGCAGTCCGTACAGACGGACGACGTGGCGGCGAACCGCATTCTCGGCGGCCTCTCGGCCACGGCTCGCGACCGTCTCGCCCCGCATGTCAGGGTCCGGGCGGCCCGCGAAGGCGCGACGCTGTGGGAGACCGGGACGCGGTCCGATCGCGTCCACTTCCCCCTCACGGCCATGGTGTCGCTCGTTCTGCGGGCGGGCAGCGGTGCGGATCTCGAGGTCGGCAGCGTCGGCCTTGAGGGCGCCTGTGGCTTCGACACCGATCTGTTCCCCGGCGCCGTACGCCCGGTCGTGCGGATCGGCGGCCTGATCGCCAGCCTGCCGGCGCGGGAGTTCGACGCCGCCGCGCGGGATTGCCCCGAGCTCTGCCGCATCGCCCCGGCCTGCACGGCCTGGCTGCTCGCCCAGGCGCAGCAGATCGCGGTGTGCAACGCGACCCACACGGCCGAGCAGCGCTTCGCCCGCTGGCTCGCCCGCGCCGCCCAGGCGACCGGCCGCGACACCGTCGCGGTGACGCAGGAGACGGTCGCCGAGCTCCTCGGCCTGCGGCGGACGACCGTCACGCTGATCGCCCAGACCCTGCAGACGGCCGGGATCATCCGCTACCGGCGCGGCATCATCGCGATCATCGATCCCGCAGGCCTGCAGGCCGCCGCCTGTCCGTGCGGCGAGACGCTCGGTCCGGCGTTCCAGCCGGCCGATCTCCTCGCGGCGGCGAGCCATCCGATCGGTCCCGAAGCCTGCGCCTGAGGAATCTTCTCGCGAGACGGCGGGCGGCCGTCGCCCGCGTCGCCGAACCGAGCCGAAGCGCCCGGCGCTACGGCATCGGTCCGCGGCGCGGCATCGCTCCGCGGCGCACCGCCGCGTCCGCCCGCTCTGCCGCCGGTCTCATGTCATTGATTTTCTGGCGCGCCCGACACGATTCGAACGTGTGACCTTTGCCTTCGGAGCAATTTAGGCTGCCTATCCGAAAAACGCGATAGGGCACGCCATGATACGCCATACACTTGAAGCTGCTGGATTTTTTGAAACGGCGGCACGACACATGTATCCGAATGTTTGCCCTGGCTTTCCTCCTGCTGCTTACGTGATGCTTACGCGGGAGCGACCGCTCATCCGGGAGGAGTGCCTTGCCTAAACTCACGAAGAGAGTCGTAGACGCGGCAGAGGTACGCGAAAAGGACTACGTCATCTGGGATGACGAACTGCCCGGCTTTGGGCTGCGATTGTTCACCACCGGCAAGCGAAGCTACGTCATTCAGTATCGCGCTGCAGGCCGTTCGCGCCGCTACACGATTGGACTCCATGGCGTCTGGACGCCCGAGACAGCGAGGCAGGAGGCGAAGGTCCAACTCGGCCGCGTGGCGAAGGGAGATAATCCCGCTGAGGAGCGCGAGCTTGACCACAGGGCCATCACGGTCAAAGAACTGTGCAATTTATATCTAAATGACCTCAGCGCCGGCCTGATTTTGGGTAAGCGAGGACGTCCGAAGAAGCCAACGACAATCGTAACTGACACAGGGCGTATCCATCGGCACATCGTCCCGCTCATCGGAACGCGGCGAGTCAAGGACCTGACCAAAGCTGACGTCGGTAAGGTCTTAAAGGACATCATGGCTGGAAAGACACGCACCACAGTCAAAACAAAGAAGCTGCGGGGTAAGTCCATCGTACGCGGAGGGGTCGGCACGGCAACTCGAACTGTCGGTCTGCTCGGAGGCATCCTGACGTATGCCGTCGAGGCCGGCATTATCGAGACCAACCCGGCTCACGGTATCCGCAAGCCTAAAGACAGGGTACGAACGCGCCGCTTGTCGGAGGCGGAGTACCGGACTCTTGGCCAGCTCTTGCGAGAGAAAGGCGAGCAAGAGAAGTATACGACGACCGTGGACATTGTTCGTCAAATCGCGCTGACGGGATGCCGGCGCAGCGAGATCATTCAGCTGAGATGGTCGGAGGTCGATACCGAGGCAAGCTGCTTGCGGCTCGAGGACAGCAAGGAAGGCGAATCGATCCGGGCTATCGGCTTGCTCGTCGTGGAATATCTCGAACGTCGGCGTGCATGCGCGGTCGGCACATACGTTTTCCCTGGGCAAGGCGAGGACAACGCATTCGGCAGCTTTCCGAACCATTGGAAGCAAATCTTCAAGAAGTCGCCGCTTGCCGACATTACGCCGCACGTTCTGCGCCATAGCTTCGCGAGCATCGCAAATGATCTGGGCTTCACCGAAGTGACGATAGCCGCGCTCGTAGGGCACGCCAAAGGATCCGTTACGAGCAAGTACATTCACACACTAGATACGGCGCTGATCATGGCTGCGGACACCATCGCAGGCTATATCCAAGGCCTCCTGGACGGGGTGACTTTCAAGCAGACGGCTTACGCAATCGATCGTGATTCCCGGAAGGCGTCGCTTGCGCGCTTCTTCCATGCGGCTGTAGGCGATTGTCGGATGAAGAATGAGGAAGCGCCCCTGGCGGCGTAAGGTGAATGATGGCGAGCTTGTGGGGCCGGTCTAGCTAGTCGCCGCTCGCATTTCTCGAATTGGACCAGAGCAGCGAGCCGTTGCCGCTCTCAATAGCACTGCATCAGTTTCCAGCAGCGGACAAAATGCCGTGCGGCAAAAGTCGTTGCCGCACGTCGGCATACGCTATCAGTTCGGGATCCACCTTTGCCGGGTAATCGAAAGTACCCTGACAGGCGTCTCCGTGAGCGGCGAGCGTGACTTTGCCTAACCCCGATATGGTTCAAGCGCGAGGTGAGCGGGGGGGCCTAGGGTTCATGCTTAGGCCGCCAGCAGCTTGGGTATACGGATGAGGTTGTAGGCAAGGATTGAGAAGATAAAGATGCGAATCGATCTCGTTAAATCGAGCCGACAACGTGCCGAGCACCTTATTCACCAGCACCAGGATCGCCCTCAATGGGTGATCCAGCGCGAACCGCTCCTCCAGCCGAATATACGAAAAAAGCCCCTCCGACCTTCGTTGCTCGCCCCGCATCGAAAATCACCCCGTCGTTTCAAACAACGGAATCAGGATCAGCCCTCGCAGTCGAGACAGTTTTTTCAGCAGCCTGCTAGTGCAAATGCGAGCCCTGAACTAACATTCCAACCGGACCCCTCCACTGGAGGCCGGTCAAAATCAAATCCGCGCTCCTCTGAAAAAGTGGATTGGTAAGTCAAGAGCGCCGCACTCCTTTGCCGTTTGTCGCCTCTGGTGGTCATGTTGCTCATGGGGCGGTATGCTTATGATAACTAGGGTCAAAACTCATTAATTCTTGTGCGCTGACAATACGAGCCTGATTCGAATTTGAAAGGGGATCGGGATCATGCGCGGCAATCCTTTTTGGCTGAGCGACGAGCAGTGGAAGCGGATCGCCCCCTGTCTGCCGACAGATGTGCGGGGTGTTGAACGCGAAGATAATCTCCGTGTCATCAGCGGTATTGTGCATGTGCTGAAAAGCGGCTGCCGCTGGTGCGATTGCCCGCCCGAGTACGGCCCTTCGACGACGATCTATAATCGCTTTGTGCGCTGGGCCCGGCGGGGCATCTGGGAAAACATGTTCCGGGAGCTTGCTGCGAGCGGACGTTCCGCCGACACGCAGATGATCGATTCCACGCACATCAAGGCGGATCGCTCGGCGGTGGACGGAAAAGGGGGGAGCAGAAGCAGGCTATTGGCCGCTCGCGCGGAGGGCGCAACACGAAGATTCATGCACTCGCTGATACTAAAGGACGCCTTCTCGCCATCCTCCTGACGGGAGGCGAAGCGCACGATTGTCCGGTTGCGGAACGCCTGATCCGCCGCGTGAAGCCACCCAAACGGATGCTCGGCGACAAGGCCTATGACAGTGCCGAGCTGCGCGAAGAGCTGGACGAGCACGGAACCAGGCCGGTCATCCCCAATCGCTGCAACAGAAAGCAGCCATTCAGCTTCAGCAAACGGCTCTACAAGCTTCGCTGGCGCATCGAGAGCGCCTTCAACAGGCTGAAGGACTTCAGACGCATCGCAACCCGCTACGACAGGCTGGCCAGAAATTATCTGGCATATGTATGCCTCGCTGCAGCTCTTGTATGCTGGATTTATACCAACGGCCTCGGCTCCTGACTCGCCGGGGATTCCGGGGAGCGGCCGATTGTGATTCGCTTGGCGCGGGAGGATTCGCGCCATGGCGACAGCGGTTGCTCTGCGGACGGATTTCTCGGCGGCCG
>NZ_NHSK01000082.1 GCF_016653355.1 Rhodoplanes elegans
GGCGCGGCGCGGCGCGAGATGCGCGACGCGGAGGGCGAGATCGGCGGGCCGGAACGGCGTCGCCAGCGGCCGCAGCACCGTGAGGCCGAGCGCCGCGGCGAGCTCCTCGGCGGCCGCGAGCGCCGGGGCGGCGGGCGGCCCGAGCAGCAGCACGCTCGCCTCCGGGCTCGCCACGGCGAGGTGGCGCAGCCGCGCCGCGGTCGCTGGCCCGTCGGGCAGCGGCAGCACCACGAGGTCGAGCGGCGTCGTCGCGGCCGCCGCCGCGAAGCCGTCGTCGTCGGCGCAGGGCCGCACCACGAAGCCGAGCTCGGCGAGCGCCTCGCCCAAAAAGGCGCGCAGATGCGACCGGCCGGTCAGCACGCAGGCCTGTGGCGTGATCCGGCGCCGGCCGAAGCGGGGGAACGCGATGGGGGTGCTCATCAGTCCGGGTCCTGTCGGTCCGAGCCCGTGCCGGAACGCTCTCGGTCATCGAACGCCTTGATTCGCCAACGTGCCGGCGGGCCAAATCCCACCTGTGACCAAGGTATGTCGGTCGGCGATGTTGAGAGAACCTTGGCGCGCTTCATTCGATCCGCGCGATAATCTGCCTGCGACTTTTAGTCGAACCGTCTGCAACTCGGGGCCGGACGACAGGCCGGACGCAATGCCGGGCGCGAAAATCGGTCGGGTCGCGGCCGGATTTCTGCGTAAGTCCATTCGGCTAGGCAAAACGGGCCGGATCGGCTGCCGCGCTTTTGTCGAGATCTGTCGCATAAGGCGAGCTGATCGCATTATGCATCCTTGGATTGTTTTGCAGCTTTACGATGTGACAGAAATATTTGTGGGCAACATTGTCGCGCCCGGTCGTTCCGTCCAAGTATTCGCGGCGATTGTCAGTCCCTGAAGACTTTGCAGGTTCGCGCCCGGTCCGCCTGGTCCGGCCGGCGGCGGACGGACGGCGGGCGATCACGCCTCGCCGTCCTCCTCCTCCGTGCCGGAGCAGGTCTCCGTGTCGGTCTCGGCCTCGGCGGCCGGGGCCGCGCCGGCGGCGGCGCGGGCGAGATTGAGGGCGAGCAGGCGGGCCAGCGCGTCCTCCTCCGCGATGTCGGCCGGCCAGCCATAGGCGGCGGCGACCGCCGCATCGAGGTCGCGATGCGCGTCGGTGAGCCACTGCGGCCGCTCGTTGTAGAGATTGGTCAGCGTGCGCTTCTTCAGGATCACGGCCGCCTGCGCGTCCTTCGGCAGGATGCGGTCGGGATAGAGGGGCTTCGCACCGGCCGCGCGCTGCTCGGCGGTCGGAAAAACCTCGGGCTCGATCCTGATCAGATCCGGCGGATTGAGCCAGGCGTTCCTCAACTCGTCGAGCTTTCGGGCCGCCGCCGCGATCGCGACGGCACGCGGGTCGTCGGCGTAACGCTCGGCCGGAGTGTTGGGCGTCAGCCCCTCGGGGAACGGGAAGGTCTCGAACGTGGTGGTCGGCGTGTAGCGCGGATCGTTGCCGACGCCGAGCCAAGTGCACAGCCGCAGCGACCATGATTCATGGAAGCGCGAATGCAGGATGCCGAACGTGGTGTCGTCGTGGCGGGCGATGACATCAAGCAAGTTGGATGCAAATACAACACTGTCGATCCAAACAAAAACTCGATGCTTGGATACAACAGGAGTTGCGATCGCTCGCCTCTGTGATTTGAGGCGGCAATCGAGCCCCTTCCTCACCCACCCGTGTCGCCACCAATAAGTGCGATGGATCTTGCGTGGCATTGTGCGGCGCGCAGGCAGTACGTGCTCTCGGATGTGCTGAAACGGCTTCTCGTAGAGAGCCGCTTCGGCTTCGGTAAGCTGATCTCCGAAGTCGATGATCCAACGGTTCCCGGACCGTCTCACGATGTCGGACGCGTTTCGGTACGGACGCAGCACATCTGAGTTTGGTCGTCCATTCGGGTTCGTTGGCGCTTTTAGCCAATCCTCGGCGACTTGTTCCGGAACGTCGAAATCGCCATACTTCTGGCCGCCTTCGAAGCAAACATTCTCATTCTCGGAGAGACGTCTCGCTGATGTTAGATCAGCTGCTCCATACGTTAGGTCGGGATGAATCTCGGCCACAGAAGTGCCATTGAGTTGAAGGGGCTCATCCGTTGACCTAACTCCGAAACAAACGATCGACACTCTGACGGCTGCTCCATCGACGATCCACGGCTCGTCGGACCAGACTTCGATGAAACGATTCTTGGAGGCGATCTCGTCCAGCACGCGCCTGTTGGCGCCGCCCCGGATGGAGTTCGTGGCGACGAAGCCGACCCGCGACGCGAGACCGGCGTCGAGCTGCCTGTTCGCTTTCTCGAACCAGTAACAGACGAGATCGGCGAACTCCGAGAGTCGCCCCTGAAACGGCTCGCGCATCGATCTGACATAGGCTTCGCCCATGGCACCGAGCATCAGCTTGCCGCCCAGGAACGGCGGATTGCCGACGATGAACTCGGCCGCCGGCCATTCGGCCTCGATCCATCCGCCGGTCTCGTCATGGCCGGGCTCGTCCCGGCCATCCACGTCTTGCTTCTCTCCGGACGACGTGGACCCCCGGGACGAGCCCGGGGGTGACGGAGCATGGGGCGACGCCGAGGGGGCGCGCGTGATCAGCGCGTCGCGGCACTCGATCGTGTCGAGCGCCCGCAGGATCGGCTCCGGCCGGGCGAAGATGCCGTTGCGGATGCCCCACTGGATGTCGCCGATCCAGATCGTCGTGCGGGCGAGCTCGGCGGCGAGCGGGTTGATCTCGATTCCGCGCACGATCTCCGGGCCGACCGCCGGGGTGCGCGGCGACAGGCCGAGCGCCTCGCATTCGAGATTGGCGCGCAGCTCGAGGTCCTTCACGGCCTGCAGGGCGAGATAGAGGAAGTTGCCCGAGCCGCAGGCGGGATCGAGAATCGAGACGCCGCGCAGCCGCTCCAGATAACGCGAGCGCACCTCCTCGGCCGCCTCCACGGGGCTCATCGCGCGGCCCGTCCGGGCGCGCTTCGGCGGCTTCTGCTTCTTGGTCAGCAGCGCCTCGATCTCGGCGCGCGCCGCCTCCCACTCCTTCGCCAGCGGGCGCACGACGACGGGCTCGACGATCATCATGATCTTGTCGGTGTCGGTGTAGTGGGCGCCGATCTGGCCGCGCTTCTCCGGATCGAGGAAGCGCTCGAACAGGGTGCCGAAGATGATCGGGTCGATCTGGCTCCAGTCGAGGCTCGCGGCCGCGACCAGGAGGCCGCAGTCGCCGGCGTCGAGCGGCAGGGCGCGACGCCCGTCGAACAGGCCGCCGTTGAAATGGGCGATGTCGGTGAGGTCGTACTCGCCGCCCTTCTCCATCGCGGCGAACAGCCGGTCGAAATAGCCGCTGGCGCGCTCCGGCTTCTGCGCCGCGCGCTTGAGGAGCTTCGGGAAGAACTCGTTCGGCAACAGCTTCACGCTGTGGGCGAAGAAGCAGAAGACGAGCTGATTGACGAAATGCGCGACCGCCTCCGGTGTGCCGCGGCCCTGCAGGCGCAGCGCGATGGTGGAGAAGGTGTCGGCCGCCTCCTTGGTGACGGCGGCGCGCGTCCGCGTCGGCCGCAGCTTGTGCGGCTCGAAGAAGACGGCGCGCAGCAGCTCGAGGTTCTTCGGCTCGGCGAGATCGTCGAGCGTGAACTCGTGCGTCCTCGTCACCGCGTTGGTCCAGGCGGTGCGGACGACGAAGCGGTCGGTGTCGCAGGCGACCTGCAGGGGCGGGTTCTCGAGCGCGGCGGCGTAGCGCACCAGCTGGGCCAGCGCGTCGTCGAGATTGCGCTTCCGCTTCTTGTACTCCCAGGCGAAGAAGCCCTTCTTCCAGACGTCCGCGAAGCCGTCGCCGCCGCCCGTCTTGGTGACGCCCTTCTCGAACGCGAACCACTCGCCGGCCGGATCCGCCGTCACCGGGTCGTCGTGGCCGAGCATCGCGCAGAGATCGAGGAAGTGCGTCTGCGCGGTCGCCCGCTCGGTCAGCGCGACGGGCTTCCACTTCTTGATGAACTGCTGCGGGGTCATGCCGCAGGAGGTAACAGGGATTCGCCCGGCGCGGAATGCGCGACCGAGGGCGAGGACGGGCTCGAAGGATGATGATCCTGATAAACGGAAAATAGTCCTTGACAGCGTGACGCTGCTTCGGTACCAATCGGGCACGGTCGAGAACTGCGTCGGGGCGCCGGGCGCTACACAGGGGCCGGCGCCGAGCCCCGAGCCCCGACCAAGTCAGCCAGGCCTTCGCGGCGGACTGGCCGGCGGGCAGAGCCGCCTCAGGCGGCGAAGAACCAGAGATAGACCACCGTCAGCGCCAGGACGGCGCCGACCACGCCGAAGCCGAGCACATAACGGACATTGTGCCCGACGGTGCCCTGGCGCGCCTGGGGCGTCGAGCGGGTGATCGGGGTCTCGTCGGTCGGTCGCGCCATGATGTCCGTCGGTTCTCTGATGCCGTGGCGGGGTGATCCGCCGCCGCCGGACCAACGCGAGACCGTGCCGGCCGTTCCCCCGACGGCCCGTCCACATCGGAACCACCGCCATGCTGAACCGCATCCTGCGTCTCCGGCGCGAGGCCGCGCGCCCGGCCGCGCCGGCGCCCGCTTCCGCGCCCGCGACCGAGCTGAAGAGCTCGCGCATCGCCCGGCTGATCCGGCTGGAGCCGGGCGGCACGGCGCGGTGGACGCCGCGCGACTATGCGGCGCTCGCCCGCGAGGGTTTTTCCACCAACGCGATCGTCCATCGCGCCGTCAAGCTGGTCGCCGAGAACGTCGCCGCGCTGACCTTTCTCGCCTACGCGGGCGACGCGCTGCACGAGCGCCATCCGCTGACCGATCTGCTGGCGCGGCCCAATCCGCGCCAAGACGGGGCGACGCTGATCGAGGCGCTCACGGCGCATCTCCTGATCAGCGGCAACGGCTATCTGGAGCTGGTGACGCTGGACGGAATGCCGCGTGAAATCTTCGCGCTGCGCCCGGACCGCATGCGCGTGGTGCCGGGGCCGGACGGCTGGGCGCAGGCCTACGACTACACGGTGGCGGGTCGCACGGTGCGGTTCGAGCAAATCGGCGAGCCGCCGCCGATCCTGCATCTCGTGCTGTTCAATCCGCTCGACGATCACTACGGCCTCGGCGCCCTGGAGGCGGCGGCCGTGGCGGTCGACACCCACAACGCCGCGGCGCGCTGGAACAAGGCGCTGCTCGACAACGCGGCGCGGCCCTCCGGCGCGCTCGTCTACGCGGCGCCCGACTGCGGCATTCTCGGCGACGACCAGTACGAGCGGCTCAAGCGCGAGCTGGAGACGACCTATCAGGGCGCCGGCAATGCCGGCCGGCCGCTGCTGCTGGAAGGCGGGCTCGACTGGAAGGCGATGGCGCTGACCCCCAAGGACATGGATTTTCTGGAGGCCAAGAACAGCGCCGCGCGAGAAATCGCGCTCGCCTTCGGAGTGCCGCCGATGCTGCTCGGCATCCCGGGCGACAACACCTATGCGAACTATCAGGAGGCGAACCGCGCGTTCTGGCGCCACACGGTGCTGCCGCTGGGCGCCCGCATCGGCAGCGCGCTCGCGCAATGGCTGGCGCCCGCCTTCGGGCCGGCCGAGGGCGGCGCTCTGCGGCTCGAGATCGACACCGACCGCATCGACGCGCTCGCCGCCGACCGTGCCGCGCTGTGGGAGCGGGTCGGCGCCGCGGCCTTCCTCACCGTCAACGAGAAGCGCGCGATGCTCGGCTTCGGCCCGCTCGAGGGCGGCGACCTGATGTGATCAGGTCGGTGCCGCGGTCCTTCTCGGACGATGCCGCGAGCACGGCGGGCTCCTCTCCCCGGCGGAGATCGCTAGACACCCGTCATCCCGGGGCGCGAACCCTAAGGTTCGCGGACCCGGGATCCATACCCCCTGTGTCGGTGGCTCACGGGACACTGGGGGTATGGGTCCCGGGCTCGGCGCTGACGCGCCGCCCCGGGACGACGGGGCAACTCGCAAAGCCATCCACCGGGAGAGGTGAAACGAGGGCGCCGCGGCTTTCTTTCGCGCCACGAACCGACGACGCCCGAGGAGCCCCATGACCGACCTCGTCGACATCTTCTCGCAGAAGGGCGATCTGGCGCATCTCGCGCTGTTCCTGTGGGCGTCGTCGTCGAGCGCGCTCGCCGTCTATGCGCTGCGCGAGCTCGCGGCGACGTCGCGGCGCTTCGACGACTTCGTCCAGTCGCTCGCGCACTTCAACGACATTCTCCGGAGACGATCCTGACGAGGAGACGATCCTGATGGACACGCTGCACGCGGTGCTGCGCAGCCTGCGCGGCGAGACCAAGTCGCGGCCCGACCATGTCGCGGTGTTCCGCGAGTTCTTCGTTCATCTCGACCGGCTCGGCCGGCGCCAGCTGCGCGACGCGCCGAAGCGTCTGCGCACCCGCCGCCGGCGGGTCGCCAAATGAGTCACGTCGCCGGCTGGATGCCGCCGACCGTGACGTCGAGATCGGTGACGAGGCCGTTGGAGAGCGAATAGACCCAGCCGTGCACCCACAGCGGCTGGCCGCGCCCCCACGCCTCCTGCACGAAGATGTCGGAGGCGACGTTCTTCACCTGGCGGATGACGTTGAGCTCGCACAGCCGATCGAAGCGCGCCTTCTCGTCGCCGATCGCCATCAGCTCGTCGAGGTGATCGTTCCACACCTCGCGGATCGGATGCAGCCAGTGGTCGACGAGGCCGCGCCGCATGCCGTCCACGGCCGCCTTGACGCCACCGCAGCCGTAATGCCCGACCACCATGATGTGCTTCACCTTCAGCACGTCGACGGCGAACTGCAGCACCGAGAGGTAGTTCGCGTCCTGCGGCGGCGCCAGGTTGGCGACGTTGCGATGGACGAACAGTTCGCCCGGATCGAGATCGACGATCTCGTTGGCCGGCACCCGGCTATCCGAGCAGCCGATCCACAGATACTCGGGCGCCTGCTGCCGTTCGAGCCGCCGGAAGAAGTCCGGATCGTGCTCGACCATCCGCTTCGCCCAGGCGGCGTTGTTGGCCTTCAGATTGTTCAGCATCGCGGGACGCCTCACTCGCACGCGGGGCCGCATCGCGGACCGACGCCGCCCGATCGAGTCCGGTTGTAGCCCCATCGCGCCCCGCCCGGAAGGGCCGCGCCGCCCGTCTTTCGTCGGGCACGCGACCGGCGCCCCGCGCGCCCAGCGCCCCGCGTGCCGCCTCCGCCGCCGCAGCCGTCTCGTGTCCGTCCGTGCCGGGGATCGTCCAATGCATGCGCCTCAGGATCTGGTCCGCCCGCTCGCCACCGTCGAACCCGACGGCACCGTGGAGGGCTACGCCTCGCTGTTCGGCGAGATCGACCAGGCGCGTGACATGGTGATGCCGGGCGCCTTCGCGCAGACGCTGCGCACCCGCGGCCTGCGCCGCATCCCGATGCTGTTCCAGCACGACCCGGCCGAGCCGATCGGCATATGGCTGGACCTCACGGAAGACATCCGGGGCCTCAAGGCGCGCGGAAAGCTGATCCCCGACGTGGCGCGCGCCCGCGAGGTGCTGGCGCTGGTGCGCGAGGGCGCGGTCGACGGGCTCTCCATCGGCTTCCGCACCGTCAAGGGCCGCATCGATCCCGCGACCCGCATCAGGAAGCTCGACGTGATCGACCTGTGGGAGATCTCGATCGTCACGTTTCCGCTGCTCTCCGGCGCCCGCGTGCGCGCCGTGAAGACCCGCGCGCCGACGTGCCGCGGACGTCCGGCGCATCCGCGCACCGGGCATTCGCCGCGCCGCTGATCATCGAAAGCCCGTCCAGCCATCAGGAGCCATCATGGACATCGATCTCGACCGCCTGCCCGTCATCTCGCCGGAGACCAAGGCGGGGCCCGATCCCCGCACCGAGACGCGCCTCGATCCGCCGCCGACGATGAGCGACTTCATCCGCACCTTCGAGGCCTACAAGGCGACCAACGACGCCCGGCTCGGACAGATCGAACGGCGCGGCGCCGCCGACCCGGTCACCGAGGAGCGCCTCGCCCGCATCGACGCGACCCTGATCGAGCATCAGCGCCGCGTCGACGCGCTGGCGCTCAAGGGCGCCCGCCCGGCGCTCGGCCGCGACGGCCGCGATGCGTTCGACAGCCCGGCGGGGCGCGAGCACAAGGCGGCGTTCGACGCCTATGTCCGCAAGGGCGACGCTTCGGGCCTGCTGGCGATCGAACGCAAGGCGCTGTCGGTCGGCTCGGCGCCGGACGGCGGCTATCTGGTGCCGCCCGAGGTGGAGCGCGAGATCGGCCGCCGGCTCGTCGACGTGTCGCCGATCCGCTCGATCGCCGGCGCCCGTACGGTCTCGGCGAGCGTCTACAAGAAGCCGTTCATGACGAGCGGCCCGACGGTCGGCTGGATCGGCGAGACCGACAGCCGGCCGCAGACCGCGGCGCCGGCGCTCGCCGAGCTCGCCTTCCCGACCATGGAGCTCTACGCCATGCCGGCGGCGACCGCGACGCTGCTCGACGACGCGATGGTCGACATCGACGCTTGGCTTGCCTCCGAGGTCGACCAGGCCTTCGCCGAGCAGGAGGGGGCCGCCTTCGTGGCGGGCGACGGCACCAACAAGCCGAAGGGCTTCCTCGCCTACACGACGGTCGCCAACGGCTCGTGGAGCTGGGGCAATCTCGGCTATGTCGCCAGCGGCGCGGCCGGCGCCTTCCCGGCCTCGAATCCGGCCGACGTGCTGATCGATCTCGGCTACGCGCTGCGCGTCGCCTATCGCCGGAACGCCGTGTTCGTCATGAACCGCAAGACCGAGTCGGTGGTGCGCAAGTTCAAGGACACCACCGGCCAGTATCTGTGGGCGCCCGGCCTCGCGGCCGGCCAGCCGGCGACGCTGCTCGGCTATCCGGTGGTGATCGACGACGCCATGCCGGACATCGCCGCCAATGCGCTGTCGATCGCCTTCGGCGACTTCCGCCGCGGCTATCTGGTGGTCGACCGCGCCGGCGTGCGGGTGCTGCGCGATCCCTACAGCGCCAAGCCCTACGTGCTGTTCTACACGACCAAGCGGGTCGGCGGCGGCGTCCAGGACTTCGACGCGATCAAGCTCCTGAAGTTCGCCGCGAGCTGACACGCGACGGAGCCGATCGGCACGCGCTGATCGGCTCCGTCGACGTTTCCGGTCACTGCTGCACGACCTTCTCGGTGCAGCTCAACGATCCCCAGAAGCTGCGGGCGCAGATCCGCTCGGTGTTGTAGGCGGTGCGGCCCGGCATCACCTCGCGCTCCGGCACGGCCGCGCCTTTGGCGGCCGCGTCGGCCTGGGCGGCGACGCCGCCCTGCGGCGGGACCGGGTTGGGTCCGGGGGTCTGGGTCGCCTTGGCGATCGCGGCGGCGACATCCTGCAGCGGACCGCTGACGGGCGCGCCGGCCGGCGGCGGAGGCGAGGGCGGCGCCGCCGCGCTCTGGCC
>NZ_NHSK01000083.1 GCF_016653355.1 Rhodoplanes elegans
GTCACAGCCCCGACCCCGAACCCCGGCAAGACAACGCCACCCGATGAACCGACCGGGTGCCAAAGCCCACACCAAAGTGAGGAACTCAGGGGATGCGCCATCGCGCCGAGGCGGCGGCGGCCCGTGATGACGCTTATATGCCCGCCCTCGGATCAGGAGTCAACACCCTCGGGGCGAATTCGTTCGTTTTTGTCCAAGCCGTTGACAATACGAAGTCTTTCGTCCGGATCGCGGTCGGATCCGGGCCCGGGCCGGGAGCTCGGGCGATTTTTTTTGGCTAGACCGGCCTCTGGCCCGGCCGAGCCGGCCGGCGCCTCCGGCGGGCCTTGAAGGGCCCGCGGATCAGGCCGGTTTCTCGGCCGAAATCATGTAGTTGACGTCCATGTCCCGGGTCAGCTGCCAGCGATCGGCGAGAACGTTGTACATCACCCCGCTCTCGCCGGAGACCGACAGGCCGGCGGCCTGCATGGCAGCCTCCAGCTCCTGCGGGGTGACGAACTTGTCCCACTGGTGGGTGCCGACCGGCAGCCACCGCAGCACGTATTCGGCCCCGACGATCGCCAGCGCCCAGCTCTTCAGGGTGCGATTGAGGGTCGCCGCGACCATCAGGCCGCCGGGCTTCACCATGCCGGCGCAGACCGAGACGAACAACGGCACGTCGGTGACGTGCTCGACGACCTCCATGGCCAGCACGATGTCGAAGGTCTCGCCGGCGGCGGCGAGCGATTCGGCCGTGGTGTTGCGATAGTCGATCGAAAGCCCGCTCTGCGCCGCGTGCAGCTTCGCCACCTCGATGTTGGTGGTTGCCGGGTCGGCCCCGACGACCGAAGCGCCGAGCCGGGCGAGCGGCTCGGAGAGAATCCCGCCGCCGCAGCCGATGTCGAGGATGCGCAGGTCGGCGAGGCAGTCGATCCGGAGCGGATCGCGGCCGAATCGCGCGCAGGCCGCCTCCTTCACCCAGCCGACCCGGACCGGATTGAACTTGTGCAGCGTGGCCATCTTGCCGCGCGGGTCCCACCAGGTGCGGGCGATCGCCTCGAATCGGGCGACCTCGGCCGCGTCGACCGTGGTGGATCTGTCCAGATCGATGCTCATTCGGAATTCCGTCTGCCTGTGTTCGGTCCGCCCATGGTCGTGGCGACCGGGGCGGGGGTGACGGCGCCTGCTCGGGCGGCGCCTGTTCGAAAAAAATCCGGCTCGACGCAGCCCATTCGCCGGGGGGCTGCCCTGCGGTCGCCCCGTTGCCATCGCGGGGCACCGCCGTTATGTATACGCGCCTTTTTCGCGCCGGGATCAGGGCGATGCAAGCCTCGCGCAGCGAGCCACCCGGCGCCGTGCGATTTCGAAGGACGACCCACCCGTCATGGCGCGCCTCGTGATGAAGTTCGGCGGCAGCTCCGTCGCCGATATCGACCGCATCCAGAATGTCGCCCGGCACGTCAAGCGCGAGGTCGACGCCGGCCACGAGGTCGCCGTCGTGGTCTCCGCCATGGCCGGGGCGACCAACCAGCTCGTCAAGTTCTGCCGCGACATCGCGGTGCTGCACGACCAGGCCGAATACGACGCCGTGGTCGCCTCGGGCGAGCAGGTGACCTCGGGGCTCCTCGCCATCGCCCTGCAGACGCTCGGGATTCCGGCGCGCTCCTGGCAGGGCTGGCAAATTCCGCTGGAGACCTCGGACCAGCACGGCTCGGCCCGCATCGCCGCCATCGACGGCGCCCCGCTGATCGCCGGCTTCGCCAAGGGCCAGGTCGCCGTGATCGCCGGCTTCCAGGGCATCCATCGCGAGACCGGCCGGATCACCACGCTCGGGCGCGGCGGCTCCGACACCTCGGCCGTGGCGCTCGCCGCCGCCGTCAAGGCCGACCGGTGCGACATCTACACCGACGTCGACGGCGTCTACACGACCGACCCGCGGGTGGTGCCCAAGGCCCGCCGCCTCGACAAGATCGCCTTCGAGGAGATGCTGGAGATGGCCTCGCTCGGGGCCAAGGTCATGCAGGTGCGCTCGATCGAGCTCGGCATGACCCACAATGTCCGCATCTTCGTGCGGTCGAGCTTCGACAAGCCGGAGGACATCGATCCGCACCGGCCCCCTCCCGGAACCCTGATTTGCGACGAGTCCGAGATCATGGAACACGAGGTCGTCACCGGCATCGCCTTCTCCAGGGACGAGGCGCAGATTTCGGTGCGCAGCGTCGAGGACAAGCCCGGCGTCGCCGCCGCCATCTTCGGCCCGCTGTCCGATGCCAACATCAACGTCGACATGATCGTCCAGAACGTGTCGGCCGACGGCAAGACCACGGACCTCACCTTCACGGTCACGGCCGCCGACTTCGAGCGGGCCAAGGACACGATCGAGAAGGCGCGCGCCGCCATCGGCTTCGCCCGGCTCGACACGGCGACCGACGTGTCGAAGGTTTCGGTCATCGGCATCGGCATGCGCAGCCATGCCGGCGTCGCCGCCTCGGCGTTCCGGGCGCTCGCCGACCGCGGCGTGAACATCCGGGCCATCACCACGTCCGAGATCAAGTTCTCGCTGCTGATCGACTCGGCCTTCACCGAGCTCGCGGTGCGCACCCTCCACACGCTCTACGGCCTCGACAAGGCCTGAGCCCGCGGCGCCGGCCCGGCCGGAGCCCGCCGGCCAGGCCCGGCGGGCCGGGACACCGCTCGGAAATCCCGTCCCGGCAAGGCGTTGCACAACGGGCGCGCGGCCCGGGGCCGACACGCGCTTTCGCTTGCAGCGGCCGCGGCGCATTCGCTATGACCGTTGCCGGAATCGACCTTCCGGCCCGCCCCGGCGCGATTCCCGACCCGGACCCGGACGTTCCTCGTCCGGCCGGCCCTTGTGACGCGACCCTTTAAGGACCTCACGCGATGCGCGGTGCGCTGGGCGGTCCACGCGTGCTGTTACGGCGCCTCCGCGAGGTCATGGCGGAGCCGGTCAGCGCGCAGGAACGCCTCGACAAGATCGTCGTGCTGATCGCCGCGAACATGGTCGCGGAGGTGTGCTCCGTCTATGTCCTGCGCGTCGACGGCACGCTCGAGCTGTACGCCACCGAGGGCCTGAACCGGCAGGCCGTCCACCTCACCGTGATGCGCTCGGACGAAGGCCTGGTCGGCCTGGTCGCCACCGAGGCGAGCCCGATCAATCTCAACGACGCGCAGGCCCACCCGGCCTTCTCGTACCGGCCGGAGACCGGCGAGGAGATCTACCGCTCGTTCCTGGGCGTGCCGATTCTCCGCGCCGGCAACACGCTGGGCGTCCTGGTCGTCCAGAACCGTGCGCGCAGAACCTATTCCGAGGAAGAGGTCGAGGCGCTCCAGACCACCGCCATGGTGCTGGCCGAGATGATCGCCTCGGGCGAGCTCACCTCGCTGGCCCAGCCCGGCGCCGAGCCGGCGGTGCGCCGTCCCGTCCACGTGTCGGGCGCGGCCCTGACCGACGCGATCGCGCTCGGCCATGTGGTGCTGCACGAGCCGCGCGTCGTCATCACCAACTTCATCGCCGACGACGTCCAGAAGGAGCTGCGCCGGCTCGGCGTCGCCATCGAGACGCTGCGGGCCGAGCTCGACCTGATGCTGGAGAGCGGCGAGGTGGCGGAGGGCGGCGAGCACCGCGACGTGCTCGAGGCCTATCGCATGTTCGCCCACGACCGCGGCTGGGTGCACAAGCTGGAGGAGGCGGTGCTCACCGGCCTCACCGCCGAGGCTGCGGTCGAGCGCGTGCAGTCCGACACCCGCGCCCGCATGCTGCGCCAGACCGACCCGTATCTGCGCGAGCGGCTGCACGATTTCGACGACCTCGCGCACCGGCTCCAGCGCCAGCTGCTCGGCTACGACCACGCGCCGACCCGCGACCGGCTGCCCGAGCACGCCATCATCGTGGCGCGCTCGATGGGTCCGGCGGCGCTGCTCGACTACGACCGCAACCGCCTGCGCGGCCTCGTGCTGGAGGAAGGCGGCCCGAACTCGCACGTGGCGATCGTCGCCCGCGCGCTCGGGATCGCCGCGGTCGGCGAGGTGCCGAACGCGACCGGTCTCGCCGATCCGGGCGACGCCGTCATCGTCGATGGCGTCACCGGCGACGTCCACATCCGCCCGACCCCCGACATGGAGGCGGCCTATGTGGAGCGGGTGCGGCTGCGCGCCCGCCGCCAGCTCCAGTATCTCAGCCTGCGCGACAAGCCGGCCGTCACCAAGGACGGCCAGCCGGTCACGCTGATGATCAATGCCGGCCTGCCGATCGACCTGCCGCATCTCGCCGAGACGGGCGCGGTCGGCATCGGCCTGTTCCGCACCGAGCTGCAGTTCATGGTGGCGGCGCAGTTCCCGCGCACCAGCGAGCAGCTCGCCCTCTATCGCAACGTGCTCGACGCCGCCGGCGGCAAGCCGGTGGTGTTCCGCACGCTCGACATCGGCGGCGACAAGGTGCTGCCCTACATGCGCAACTACGAGGAGGAGAACCCGGCGCTGGGCTGGCGGGCGATCCGCCTCGGCCTCGATCGCCCCGGCCTCCTGCGCAGCCAGGTCCGCGCCATGCTGCGCGCCGCCTCGGGCCGCGAGCTGCGCATCATGTTCCCGATGATCGCCGCCGTGCACGAGTTCGACGAGGCGAAGGGCCTGGTCGAGCGCGAGCTGACCCATCTGCGCCGGCACGGCCACCGCCTGCCCGAGCGCGTCGAGGTCGGCACAATGCTGGAGGTGCCGGCGCTGCTCTTCCAGCTCGACGAGCTCCTGGAGCGCGTCGACTTCCTGTCGGTCGGCTCCAACGATCTCCTGCAGTTCCTGTTCGCGGCCGATCGCGGCAATGCCCGCGTCGCCAACCGCTTCGATCCGTTGTCCGTGCCGGTGCTGCGCGTCCTCAAGCTGATCGTCGACCGTGCCAATGCGCACGGCAAGTCGGTCACGCTGTGCGGCGAGCTCGCCTCCAAGCCGATCGGCGCGCTCGCGCTCATCGCCATCGGCTTTCGCGCCTTCTCGCTGCTGCCCTCCGCGGTCGGTCCCGTGAAGGCGATGCTGCTCGATCTCGACGCCGGCAAGGTCGAGCGCCTGGTCGCCGCGCTGATGGCGCTGCCGCTCGGCAGCGCCTCGGTGCGCGCCAAGCTCACCGCCTTCGCCGAGGCCGAAGGCCTGTCCCTCTGAGGCTTTCCCCATGCTGCCGCAAGCGAAGCTCGATGCCCTGGTGACGCGCCACGCCGCGCTCCAGGCGGAGCTCGCCGGCAAGCTCGCGCCCGACGCCTTCGCCAAGCTGTCGCGCGAGCTGTCCGAGCTCGATCCGATCGTCGAGGCGATCACCCGCTACAAGGAGCTGCTGCGCGAGATCGACGACGTCGTCGCGATCGCCGACGATCCCGGCAGCGACGCCGAGATGCGCAGCATCGCGGCCGACGAGAAGGCATCGCTCGACGCCGCGAAGCAGCAGCTCGAGGACGACATCCGCCTGGCGCTCATCCCCAAGGACGTGATGGACGAGCGCAACGTCATCCTCGAGATCCGCGCCGGCACGGGCGGTGACGAGGCGGCGCTGTTCGCCGGCGACCTGTTCCGCATGTACGAGCGCTACGCCGCGCTGCGCGGCTGGAAGACCGAGATCCTGTCGGCGAGCGACGGCACCATGGGCGGCTACAAGGAGATCGTCGCCGAGATCCGCGGCGCCGGCGCCTTCGCGCGGCTGAAGTTCGAATCGGGCGTCCACCGGGTGCAGCGCGTGCCCGACACCGAGGCGTCCGGCCGCATCCACACCTCGGCCGCCACCGTCGCGGTGCTGCCCGAGGTCGAGGACGTCGACATCGCCATCGACGACAAGGACCTCGAGATCGACACCATGCGATCGAGCGGCGCCGGCGGCCAGCACGTCAACAAGACCGAATCGGCGATCCGGGTGAAGCACGTGCCGAGCGGCATCGTCGTGTTCGTCCAGGAGGAGCGCTCGCAGCACCGCAACCGCGCCAAGGCGATGGCGATGCTGCGCGCGCGGCTCTACGACCAGGAGCAGCAGAAGCGCGACGCGGCGCGCGCCGCCGAGCGGCGCGGCCAGGTCGGCTCCGGCGACCGCTCCGAGCGCATCCGCACCTACAATTTCCCGCAAGGCCGCGTCACCGACCATCGCATCAACCTGACTCTCTACAAGCTGCCCCAGGTGATGGAAGGCGAGGCGCTCGGCGAGATCGTCGACGCGCTCGTGACCGAGCACAATGCGGCGCTGCTCGCCGCCGAGGCCGGCGCGGCGTGACGCTCCGGCGAACGACAGGGAGACGGTCGTGACTCTGCACAAGCCGCGCTTTCCGCTCCGCTGGCGGCACCGGCTCATGCGGATGATGAAGCCGCGGACCCTGCAGGGCCTGTCGATCCAGCTCGTGCTGGCGACCGGCCTCCTCATCGCGGCGCTCTCCTGGTCCGGATATCTCGAACGACTCTACGCGCTGCTCGCCGGATGGCTCGGGTGATCGTCGCCGCCGGCTGCACGGTCGCGGCGGCGCGCCGGGCCGTGGCGGCGGCGCTGCGGGCCGGATCGCTCGACACGCCGGACCTCGATGCGCGGCTGCTCGTCGGCCATGCGCTCGGCCTCGATCACGCCGGCCTCGCGCGTGTCGCCGACCGCATCCTGACCGACGCAGAGGCCGATCACGTGAATGTGCTCGCGGCGCGCCGGGTCGCCCGCGAGCCGGTGGCGCGGATCCTCGGCCGGACGGAGTTCTGGAGCCTGCCGCTCGTCGTGACGCCCGACGTGCTCGATCCGCGTCCCGATACCGAGACGGTGGTGACGGCGGCGCTCGCCGCAATCGACGCACGCGGCGACCGGCGGGCGGTGCACCGCATCGCCGATCTCGGCACCGGCTCCGGCGCGTTGTTGCTCGCGCTGCTGCGCGAGCTTCCCGGCGCGTTCGGCATCGGCACCGATACCAGCGTCGCGGCACTGACGGTCGCGCGCGAGAATGCCGGCCGGCTCGGGCTGTCGGAGCGCGCGCGCTTCGTCGGCTGCGACTACGGCAGCGCGCTCGCCGGCGGGCTCGATCTCGTCGTCTCCAATCCGCCCTACATCCGAACCGCCGACATCGCCGCGCTCGATCCGGAGGTGCGCGACTTCGATCCGCGCGCCGCGCTCGACGGCGGCGAGGACGGGCTCGCGGCATACCGGACGATCGCGGGCGACGCCATACGCCTGCTCGCCCCCGGCGGCACGCTCGTGGTGGAGGTCGGGCATGATCAGGCGGTAGCCGTCGCGGCCCTGTTCGACACCGCGGGCCTAGTCCGGAGCGGTGGTCCATATCAGGACTTTTCCGGACACTTTCGTGCCGTCATGGCACATCGGCAAACCTGATATACAAATTTGAAAGTCTTTCCCAAACGCCGACAAAAAAGAGCTTGATTCCGCAGCGAGAACGACTAGGTTCCGCTTACGGAATCGACCTGGGTCGGTTTGAGCTGCTGCATAGGACGCCCGGAGCATAGGCTCGGCGAGGCACGCAGCAGACGCAGTCACCAAAATCCGTCTGAACAGGGTTGGTGCTGCGCCACTCGGGATCGAACACTTCAGCGGCTTGGACGCGGGCTTCGATCGCACTACGGGAGCCCCGCGAGCATCGTGAGAGGTTGGCAGCGCCGCAGACGTGCTGCGGTCACAAGCTGAGCCATCGGAAGGACTTGCGGCGTGACCCCCGTCGGCACGCCGAAAGCATCGGCTGCGCGCGGTTGCAGTCCGGTGAAGATCGGCCGTGGGCCGATGCATGCAACCATTGATCTAACCGGCGGTGGACCCGCCGCAATCAGAGGTGGCCATAAGCCGATCATGAGAAACGGTCAGAACAAGCGCATGCGGGGCCGCAACCGCAAGAGCCACAATCCCCTCACCCGGGTCTACGAGTCCAACGGCCCGGACGTGAAGATCCGCGGCACCGCTTCGCACATCGCCGAGAAGTACATGCAGCTCGCGCGCGACGCGCAGTCCTCCGGCGATCCGGTTTCGGCCGAGAACTATTTCCAGCATGCCGAGCATTATTTCCGTCTGATCGCGACGGCGAACGAGCAGTTCCGCCCCGAGCGGCCGTTCTTCCGCGGCGAGGGCGCCGCCGACTCGCGCGACGACATGTACGACGACGAGGGCGACGACCAGTCGGGCCTGCCGGGCACCGGCGAGCAGCCGACCTTCGGCACCCGCGATCCGCAGCCTTATCTGCCGCGCGACGCGCAGTTCTTCACGCCGCGCGAGCAGCCCTATTCGCGGCAGCCGCAGCCGGCGACCGCCGACGAGGGCATCGATCGTCTGCCGTCCTTCGTGACCGGCGCGCCGGCGCCCCAGCAGCAGGCGGCGCAGGGCTTCGCCCAGAACGGCTTCGAGGGTCAGCCGGGCGGCCAGGGTGGCGCCGACCGCTTCCCGCTGCATCGCCGGCGCCGGCGCCATCGTGGCGCGCGCGGCGAGGGCGCGGCGGGCAGCGAGTCGAGCGACGAGGGCTCCGCGCCGTCGCAGGAGTGAGCCGCACGCTCCATCGGGCGCGCCGCGCGGGTTTTCCGACGAGAACGCCGTCACCCTCGGGTGACGGCGTTTTTTCATGAGGCCTCTCGTCGAAGGGACGGGCACGCGCGGAGCACCGCCGCGGCGCCCTGCCCTCAGCGTCGCCGGGCCGGCAGCAGGCGGAGCAGCAGCAGCGAGCGCGCCGTCACCTCGTATTCATGGCCGAAGTCGAAGCGCTCGAGATCGTCCTCCTCCGGCTCGATCGTCTCGACATTGGTGTCGATCAGGCGCAGCCAGCCGCGCCCGCCGGCGACCTCCGGCAGCGTGAACTTAACCGGGATCTCGGCGGCGTTGACGATCAGCAGCATGGTCGCGTCGTGACCGAGCCGGCGGATGCCGGTCTCCTGGGCGCGCCCGTCGAAGATCACGCCCATGCACTTGGCGTAAGGGTCGTCCCACTGCTCGGATCCCATCTCGGTGCCGGCCGGCGTGAGCCAGGTCACGTCGCGGAGGCCGAGTTCCTCGTTCCACTCGCCGGTGAGGAAGCGATTGCGGCGCAGGATCGCGTAGTCCCTCCGGATCGCGATGACGCGCGCCGCGAACGCGTAGAGCGCCTCACCCTCCGGCGTGAGATTCCAGTCGATCCAGCTGATCTCGTTGTCCTGGCAGTAGGCGTTGTTGTTGCCGTGCTGGGTGCGGCCGAACTCGTCGCCGGCCGTGATCATCGGGGTGCCCTGGCTGAGCAGCAGGGTCGCCAGCAGATTGCGCTTCTGCCGCTCGCGCAGCGCCTTGATGTCGGGATCGTCGGTCGGCCCTTCGACGCCGTGGTTCCACGTGTAGTTGGCGTTGTGGCCGTCGCGATTGTCCTCGCCGTTCGCCTCGTTGTGCTTGTCGTTGTAGCTGACCACGTCGTTCAGCGTGAATCCGTCGTGCGCCGTGATGAAGTTGACGCTCGCCCACGGCTTGCGGCCGCGCCGGTTGAACAGATCGGCCGAGCCGGTGAGCCGGCCGGCGAACTCGCCGATCTGGCCCTCGTCGCCCTTCCAGAACTTGCGCATCGTGTCGCGATAGCGGTCGTTCCACTCCGCCCAGCCGGGCGGAAAGCGGCCGACCTGATAGCCGCCGGGTCCGCAGTCCCACGGCTCGGTGATCAGCTTGACCGAGGAGAGCACCGGATCCTGCCGGCACGAATCGAGGAAGCCGCCGCCCTCGTCGAAGCCGTAGGGCTCGCGCGCCAGGATGGTGCCGAGGTCGAAGCGGAAGCCGTCGACCCGCATCTCCTCGACCCAGTAGCGCAGCGAGTCGGTGACCATCTGCAGCACGCGCTGGTGCGAGAGGTTCAGCGTGTTCCCGGTGCCGGTGTCGTTGATGTAGTAGCGCGGCTGGTCGGGCAGCAGGCGATAATAGGCGGCGTTGTCGATGCCCTTGAACGACAGCGTCGGGCCGCGCTCGTTGCCTTCCGCCGTGTGATTGTAGACCACGTCCAGGATCACCTCGATGCCGGCGTCGTTGAGCCGTGCCACCATCTCCTTGAACTCGGAGAAGGCGAAGTCCGGCACGGCGGCGTAGCGGCGTGCCGGCGCGAAGAACGCGATGGTGTTGTAACCCCAGTAGTTCACCAGGCCCTTTTCAGTCAGATAGGTGTCGTCGACGAAGGTATGGATCGGCAGGAGCTCGACGGCGGTGACGCCGAGATCGCGCAGATGCCGGATCACGCTCGGCTGGCACAGACCCCGGAAGGTGCCGCGCAGCGGCTCCGGCACCTCGGGATGCAGCTTGGTAAAGCCCTTGACGTGCATCTCGTAGACGATGGTGCGGTCCCACGGCACCTTGGGCGAGCGCACGTCGCCCCAGGTGAAGGCGGGATCGACGACGCGACCTTTCAGATTGTTCGGGGCGCTGTCGCGCTCGTCGAACGTGGTGTCGTCGCCGCTCTCGAGCTGATAGCCGAACAGCTCGGGGCCCCACTTGATCTGGCCGAACACCGCCTTGGCGTAGGGGTCGAGCACCAGCTTGTTGGGATTGAAGCGATGCCCGTTCTGCGGCTCGTAGGGGCCGTGCACGCGGTAGCCGTAAATGGTGCCGGGCCGCGCGTCGGGCAGGAAGCCGTGCCACACCTCGTCGGTGAACTCCGGCAGCTCGATCCGCTCGAGCTCCGTCTCGCCGGCGTCGTCGAACAGGCAGAGCTCGACCTTGGTGGCGTGCGCCGAGAACAGCGCGAAGTTGACGCCGAGCCCGGTCCAGGTGGCGCCGAGCGGATGCGGCGAGCCTTCGCGAATGCGCGTCGCGCCGGCGCTGGAGCGCGGCTTCACGGGCGTCGCCGCGGTCGGCGGGGTGACGTGCTGGGTCATCGCTTTCGGTCTCCACCGGAGGATCGAGGGCGTCCGGCGGCTCGGCGACGCACCGCCCTCCGCGGCCCCGATCGGGGCGCGAGAGCGCTTCGCGTCTGAACGCCGGGAAGTTCGGACGACGGCCACGGAGGAGCATGATGATGCTCCCCGGCCGGCGACTCTCAACCGGCCCGCTCCCGGAAAGTTCCATCCGGCGATCTCGCGGCGCAGCGACCTCCCCTTGCGCACGACCGCACGGCACGGCGGCACCGTTTCGGCCTCGGTGCGTTGTCTTGCGCGACGCCCTCCGGTCCTCCGGCCGCGGGCCACCCAGGAGCGAGACATGGCCGACCGTGTGGCCGACAACGGGCGCGGCGCTGCGCAGATCCCCTCGGCCGACAGCCCGACGCTGGCGGAGCTTCTGACCCTCGCGGTCGGCGTCGTGGTGGTCGCCGCGCTCTATCTCGGCCGCGACGTGCTGGTGCCGATCACGCTCGCGGTGCTGCTCACTTTCGTGCTGGCGCCGCTGGTGCGGGCGCTGCGCTGGCTGCGCCTCGGGCGGGTGCCGGCCGTCATCGTCGCCGTCATCGTCGCGCTCGCCGTGCTGTCGGCGATCGGCGCCGTGATCGCCAGCCAGATCGCGAGCTTCGCCCAGGATCTGCCGCGCTACGAGACGACGATCCGGGACAAGGTCGAGGTGGTGCGCGAGCA
Organism: Rhodoplanes elegans; assembly: GCF_016653355.1. Lineage (GTDB taxonomy): Bacteria > Pseudomonadota > Alphaproteobacteria > Rhizobiales > Xanthobacteraceae > Rhodoplanes > Rhodoplanes elegans. The sequence goes on from NZ_NHSK01000083.1 coordinate 11,500, forward strand.
GACGCTCGGGCGCGTGACGCGGCTGATCGCGCAGCTCGAGCACATGCGCCCCGACGCGGCCGGCGAGCCCGCCGGCGCGCCCACGCCCGCGCCGCAGGAGCAGAGCGGCCAGAAGCCCGCACAGAACGGCGGTCAGAACGGCGGGGAGTCGGCCCGGCAATCGCCGCTGGCCCTCGCGCAGCAGTGGGTGTCGCCGGTGCTCAGCCCGCTCGCGACGCTCGGCATCGTGCTCGTCTTCGCCACCTTCATCCTGCTGCAGAAGGAGGATCTGCGCGATCGCTTCATCCGGCTGTTCGGCTCGCGCGATCTCCACCGGACCACGGTGGCGCTCAACGATGCGGGACGGCGGCTCAGCAAGTTCTTTCTCACACAGCTCGCGCTCAACACCGGCTTCGGCGTGCTGGTGACGATCGGGCTCTGGTTCATCGGCCTGCCGAGCCCGGTCCTGTGGGGCATCGTCGCCGCCCTGTGCCGCTTCGTCCCCTATGTCGGCGCCTGGATCTCGACCCTGCTGCCGCTCGCGGTCGCGGCCGCGGTCGATCCCGGCTGGACCATGTTCTTCTGGGTGCTGGCGCTGTTCCTCGCCACCGAGCCGTTGCTGGGCCAGGTCGTCGAGCCGGTCGCCTACGGCCACTCGACCGGCCTGTCGCCCGTGTCGGTGCTGATCGCGACCGTGTTCTGGACCTGGCTGTGGGGTCCGATCGGCCTCGTGCTGGCGACGCCGCTGACGCTCTGCCTCGTCGTGCTCGGCCGTCACGTCGAGCGGCTCGAGTTTCTCGAGGTGCTGCTCGGCGACCGGCCGGCCCTCACCGCGACCGAGACGTTCTACCAGCGCATGCTCGCCGCCGATCCCGACGAGGTTCAGGATCAGGCCGAGATCCTGCTGAAGACACGATCGCTGTCCGCCTATTACGACGAGGTGGCGTTGCGCGGCCTCGCGCTCGCCGCCGAGGATTCGTCACGCGGCGTGCTCGGACCGGCACGCATCCGCGCCATCGCCGACGCCGTGACCGAGCTGGTCGAGGAGCTCGACGACTATCAGGATCGCGCACCGGCCCCCGCCGTCGAGGGCGCGAGCCCGGTCCCCGTCGAGCCGGAGGGCGAGGACGACGCGCCGCCCGGTCGGTTCGCCCCGCCCCCGGAAGAACGCACCGGCGCCTGGGCCTGCCCGTCGCCCGTATTGTGCATCGCCGGCGCGACGCCGCTCGACGAGGCGGCGACCGCCATGCTGATGCAGCTCCTCGGCAAGCACGGGCTCGGCGCGCGCCCGCTGGCGAGCGACCGCCTGTCACGCACCCACGTCGCCGCCCTGAACCCGGACGGGATCGCGTTCGTCTGCATCTCGCTCGTCGACTCGACCGGCCATCTCGCCCGGACCCGCTATCTGATCCGGCGGCTGCGGCGACAGCTCCCCGGCGTGCCGATCCTGGTCGGCCTGTGGCCGGAGCGCGACGATTCCGCCGAAGGCGAGAGCATCCGCGCCACCATGGGCGCCGATTTCTACGCCGACTCGCTCACCGACGCCGTGAACGCGTGTGTCGACGCCGCAGCGGCGTCCGCGTCGACGCGGTCCGACGAGGCCGCAGACCGTCCACAGCCCGATGCGGAACGGCCCGTCACGCCGGCCTTGTCGATGGCGCCGGCCGCACCGGCGTGAAGCTCAGCCGGGATAGAGGATCCCGGGCAGCCAGGTCGCGAGGCCGGGCACGAGCCACAGGCCGACGAGCGCGAGGAGCTGGATCAGCACGAACGGGATCGCGCCGACATAGATGTGGGCCGTGGTGATCTCCTTCGGCGCGACGCCGCGCAAGAAGAACAAGGTGGGGCCGAGCGGCGGGTGGATGTAGGAGGTCTGCAGGTTCAGCGCGATCATCACGGCGAGCCACACCGGGTCGACGCCGGGCAGCTGCAGCAGCGCCGGGGCGACGATCGGCACGACGACAAAGATGATCTCGAAGGCGTCCATCACGAAGCCGAGCAGGAAGATCGCCAGCATCACGGTGAGCAGCGCTCCGGCCGTACCGCCCGGCAGGTCGGCGAGCGCGCGGTGGACGAGATCGTCGCCGCCGAGCCCGCGGAAGACCAGGCTGAACAGCGTCGCGCCGATCAGGATGAGAAAGATCATGCTGGTCACCTCGGCCGTGCGGGCCAGCACCGGCACGAGATAGTTTTCACGATGGACCCGCAGCACGGGCTGCAGCAGCAAGGCTGCCGCGACGACGAGCAGCGCAGCCGGCACGAGAGCCACGGGGTCGCCGGCGAGTAGCCCGCGCGGATCGAAGCCGCTCTCCGAGACGAACCGCAACGCGGCAATCACGACCGCGATCAGGACGAGCCACGGCACCCAGGCGCGCGGATCGGGCCGCGCCGCGAGCAGCATCGCGCCGAAGGCACCGACCGCGGCCGCCTCGGTCGGCGTCGCGAGACCGCCGAGGATCGAGCCCAGCACGGCGACGATCAGCAGGATCGGCGCGACCAGCACGGCGAGCGTCCGGCGCGCCAGCGCGAGGCCGCGCGGCGCATCGGGATCGGGCGGGATGGCCGGCGAGGATTTCGGCGCGACGATCGCGACGCCGATCAGGAAGACGAGATAGAGCGCGACGAGCCCGAAGGCGGGCACGATGGCGCCGGCGAACAGATCCGCGACCGTGACGGACTGCGGCGCGAAGTTGCCCTGCGCGAGCTGGGCCGCCTGATAGGCGTTGCTCATCTGGTCGCCGAGCAGCACCAGCACGGTCGCGGGCGGGAAGATCTGGGCGAGCGTCGCGGTCGCCGCCACGGTGCCGGCCGCGAGGCGCTTGTCGTAGCCGTGCCGCAGCATGGTCGGCAACACGATCAGGCCCATCGTCACCGTGGTGGCGCCGACGATGCCCTTGGCGGCGGCGAGCAGCACGCCGACGATCACGACCGCGACGGCGAGCCCACCGCGCACGGCGCCGAACAGCCGGCCCATCGCTTCGAGGAGATCTTCGGCGACGCGCGAGCGCTCCAGCATCACGCCCATGAAGACGAACAGCGGGATGGCCAGCAGCACCTCGTTGGTCATCACGCCGAAGATGCGCTGGGGCAGCGCGCCGAGCAGGCTCGGCGCCATCACGCCGAGAGCATCGCCGATGGCGACGAAGATCAGCGCGACGCCGGCGAGCGTCAGCGCCACCGGGAAGCCGATCATCAGCAACGCGACGGCGGTGACGACCATGGCGATCGCGACGAGGCTCTGGAGGTCCATGGTCACGCATCCACCGCCGCGACGGTGTCGCCGCGCAGCACCGCGAGCGCGCGGCAGAGCTGGGCGACGCCCTGACAGAACATCAGCACGGCGAAGAGCGGGATCAGCGTCTTGAGCAGAAACACCAGCGGCAGGCCGCTCGCCTCGCGCGAGCGTTCCATTAACGCCCAGGAGCGCGCCGCATAAGGCACTGACAGCCACAACAGCACGATCGCGAACGGCATCAGGAATACGAGCGTGCCGAGCGCGTCGACCCAGGCTTTCGGCCGCGGCGCCATGGTCGCGTAGAAGATGTCGACCCGGACATGACCGCCGCGGGCGAGCGTGAAGGCGGCGGCCAGCAGGAACAGTCCGGCGTGGGCGTAGACGGCCGTCTCCTGCAGCCACAGCGAGCCGAGGCCGAGGGCGTAGCGCAGCAGCACGACGGCGAGCTGGACGAGCACGACGACGAGCGCGCCCCAGGCGGCGAGCCGGAACACGCCGCCGGTGACCCGGTCGATCACGTCGGCGACCGCGATCAGGCGGCCGCCCGCCGGCGCGCCGCGCGGCGCGGGCGGCGGAAACAGAACGGGTGAAACGAAACCGGGGCCGGACATGGCGCCTTATACGCCGGTCCGGCCCCGGGACAGAAGGGCCGCGCCGCGTGGCGCGGCCCTGCGTCGCGTCAGAGCAGCCCGCAGCCGCAGCCGAGCGTCCAGCTGCGGCCGTCCTCGCCGACCACGGTCGGCATCGCGTCGGCGATCATGGCGGCGGCGAGTGCGCGGCCGTCGTCGGGTCCCGACCCGAGCCCCGCGAAGCGCGGCCCGAAGTCCACCGACGCCTGCCTGCCGTAGCCCGCATAGTGCTTGATCGGCAGCCAGTCGGGGGCGACCGCGAGCGCCGTCGGCGCGAGGCTCGCGAACGCGCCTTCGCCGTGGACGATCTTGCCACCCACCATGGTCATGGCCGCGCTCATCTGCGAGATGCGGCTCTCCGGCACCGCGAAGTAGTCCTCGTTGAGCACCGCGATATCGGCCCACTTGCCTACCGAGATCGTGCCCTTCTTGTCCTCCTCGCGGGTGATCCAGGCGCCGTTCGCCGTGTAGGCCTTCAGCGCCTCCTCGCGGCTGAGCAGATTGCGGTCCGAGGCGTGGCGCAGCCCGCCGACCGTCTTGCCGGTGACCAGCCACTCGATGCCGACCCACGGGTTGTGGCTCGCGGCGCGGTTGCCGTCGGTGCCGAGGGCGTAGGGGATGCCCATCTCGCGGATGCGGGCGAAGGCCGGCGCGTCGGCGGCGGCGTCCATGCCCCACTTCTCGACATAGGCCTCGCCGTCCAGCGACATGCGATTCTGGATGCCGAGGCTGCCGCCGAGCGCCTGCAGGCGCTCGAGCGAGCGCGCCGAGATGCCCTCGCAGTGCTCGAGGCCCCAGCGCAGCTTGTCGACCGGCACCTCCTTGTGGACCTTCTCGACCACGCCGAGGATGCGCTGCGCCGTGAAGTCGAACGAGGCGTGCATGCGGAACGGCCAGCCGTTCTGCGCCACGAAGGTGAGAACCTCGGCGAGCTTCTCCTCCATGATCGGCGGCTGGCGGATCGGATCCTTGGCGAAGTTGGTGTTGTCGCCGGCCGCCCACACCGTGTACTCGCCGGCGCCGGAGAGCCGGAAGTAGTCGTCGCCCTCGTAGAGCTTGGCGGTGGCGAGCCAGCCTTTGTAGTCCTCGATCTCGCGGCCCGGGCGCTGCGCCATCAGCGTGTAGCCGATGCGCACCGTGAGCGCCTTGTCGGCGGCGAGCTTGGCGATCGCCTGATAGTGCTCGGGATAGTTCTGACCGCCGCCGCCGGCGTCGATCAGGCTGGTCATGCCGAGCCGGTTCAGCTCACGCATCATGTGGCGCGTCGAGGTGACCTGATCCTCGGGCGACAGTTTCGGGATCTTGCCGAACACCGACAAGAGGCTGACGAGGCTCGTCGTGGCGATCACGAGCCCGGTCGGCATGCCGCTGCCGTCGCGGGCGATCACGCCGCCGAACGGATCGGGCGTGTCGCGATTCCAGCCGAGCGCCCGCAGGCCCGCCTTGTTGACGAAGCCGCGGTCGTAGAGATGCATCACGTAGCACGGCACGTCGCCGGTCGCCGCGTTGATCTCGGCCAGCGTCGGCAGCCGCTTCTCCTTGAACTGGTGCGGCGTCCAGCCGCCCATCACCTGCACCCAGTGCGGCGCCGGCGTGCGGGCCGCCTGCTCCTTCAGCATCTGCAGGGCGAGCGCCAGCGAGGGCACGCCGTCCCAGCGGACCTCCTGCGAGTAGGTGAGCCCGCCGCGGATGAAGTGCGTGTGGGCGTCGTTGAGGCCCGGGATCACGGTGCGGCCGCCGGCGTCGACGATCTTCGTCGCGGGCCCGCGGAACTGCTCGAGGTCACGCCGCGGCCCGACCCCGACGATCTTGTCGCCGGCGACCGCGATCGCTTCCGCACGCGGCGTCTTCGGGTCGAGCGTCACGACCTTGGCGTTCTCGATGATGATGTCGGCCTTGCCGCCCTGCCCGCCGCTCTGCGCGACGGCGGCGACCGGCTCGATCACCTTGGCGGCCGCATAGAGGCCGCCCATCGCGGCCGCGCCGCCCATGAAATGGCGTCGCGACAGCGAGGCCGCCGAGAATCCAAACGGTTTTGTTCCGCAGAACAGGCACATGTTTCCTCTCCGATCAGTCTTCGTTGCACGGACGCGAATGCGGGGCGCGTCCGAATACGTTTGTTGGCGCGGAGAGTGCGTGAGCGCGGCGGCGCGGTCAACAGCGAGAATGCCGCGACGTGACAGATCACGTCACGGCGGGAACGACAGGTCTGGATCGTGAAATAACGAAAGGCCCGCCGCGCGGACGCGACGGGCCGGAAAGGCACGCGAGGGACTGCGGGTGAAACGCCGCTCAGCCGGCGGTCTTCAGCACGTGGTCGGCGATCTCCTCGCGCGTCGCGACATAGACGTCGTCGCGCTCCATCACGGTCTTGACGATCGCCTCGTAGGCCCAGGCGCCCGACGGGCGGCCGAAGACGTGACAATGTGCCGTCACGTCGATCACCAACGCCTGATCCTCGCTCGCGAGAACATTCGCGAGCAGGTCGTCGAACATTGTAACAAAATCGCGCGGCGACCGGCCGAATCGCATGGCGTGCGGGAGGTCGTTGATCTCCATGGTGAGCGGGATCGCGACGATGCGGCCGTTTTCGCAGGTTTGAATATAAGGCCGCTCGTCGTCGAAGACGTCGCCCTGCCACAGATAGCCGGCCTCGATCAGCAGGCGCGAGCCGTCGCGCGACGGCGTGCCGCGCGGGCTGATCCAGCCGACCGGGCGCTTGCCGGAAACGCTCTCGATCGCCTGGGTGGTCTTGTCGATGTCGGCCTTCGCCTGCTCGACCGTGAGGGTCGCCGGGATCACGTCCTGGGCCCAGGCATGGGCGACGATCTCGTGACCCTCGTCGACCATGCGCTTCAGCACGGCGGGCGTCCGCTCGGCGAGCACGCCGGACGTCATCACGCTGGCGCGGGCCTTGTGGCGGCCGAGGTTGCGCAGCAGCCGGTCGATGCCGCGGGCGACGCCGTAATGTCCCCAGGAGAGCGCATTGGTGTCGAAGGCGCCGGCCGGCAGCGGATTGCCCATCGGGCCGACGCCGGGCGCCTTGCCGTCCGACCACGCCTCGTAGGCGAGGTTGAGGATGACGGCGACGTGCCGGCCGCCCGGCCAGCGGAACGCAGTGTCGAGACGGGTGACGCGCGTGTCGCGCGCGACGAAGTCGAGCTCGGCGGACATGGGATCTCTTCGATGACGGGGAACGGGGGCGGCGGAACCAGGATGGCCGCGGGACTATAATGGCGCCCCGCCGCCCGTCCACCCCGCCCGCTGCATTGCTTCCGCGCCGTCCGGCCGCGCCGGTTCGTCATCCGAAACGGGCGAGCGCAGCTAGTCCCGCACCAGCGCGTGCACGGCGAACCAGCGCTGCGGGTCCGTCCAGGTCGTGGCGACGCGCCAACCGGCGCCGGTCGCCAGCGTGCGGAACAGTTCGGGCGTGTACTTGTAGCTGTTCTCGGTGTGGATCGTCTCGCCGCGGCGGAAATCGAAGCAGCGGCCGTCGACCCGCACGCGCTGACGCGTCTTGCTGGCGAGGTGCATCTCGATCCGGTGCTGCTCGCGATTGTAGACGGCGCGATGCCAGAACGCCGAGAGATCGAAATTGGCACCCAGCTCGCGATTGATCCGCCGCAGCAAATTGAGGTTGAACTCGGCCGTGACGCCGGCCGCGTCGTTGTAGGCGGCGACGAGCACGTCCGGATCCTTCACGAGATCGACGCCGAGGATCAGCCGCGCCCCCGCGCCGAGCAGCGCGCCGGCGTGGCGCAGGAAGGCGGTCGCCTCGTGCGGCTCGAAGTTGCCGATGGTCGAGCCGGGAAAGAAGCCGACCTTGGGCAACGCCGCCACCTCGTCCGGCAGCGCGAAGGGCGCCGTGAAGTCGGCGACCACGGGCAGCACCTGCAGACCCGGCATCTCGCGCGAAAGGCGCGCCGCCTGGCCGCGCAGGAACGCCTCGGAGATGTCGACCGGCACGAAGGCGCGCACCGGGGCGGCGTCGAGCAGGATGCGCACCTTGGTCAGGGCGCCGGCGCCGAACTCGACCAGCGCCGCGTCCTGCGGGATGAAGGCCGCGATGTCGGCCGCCCGCGCGGTCAGGATGCCCATCTCGGTGCGGGTCGGATAATACTCGGGCGTGCGGGTGATCGCCTCGAAGAGCTGCGAGCCGCGCTCGTCGTAGAAGTATTTCGGCGGAATGGTCTTCGGATCGGCCGAGAGGCCCGCGACAACGTCGGCCAGGAAGGCGCGGTGCGCTGCATCGTCGACGGGAAGCGTACGCGGCAGGCGAACATGGGCGGTCATCGGGGGTCCTCGATGGAGCCGGAGCGAGCGTCAGCGACGGCCGCTCAGGCCGGGAAGCTCGCCAGCCGCACGCCGGTGAACTGCCAGCGCGCCGACGGCGGGAAGAAGTTGCGATAGGTGGCGCGGGCGTGGCCCGGCGGCGTGGCGAGCGAGGAGCCGCGCAGCACCATCTGGTTCACCATGAACTTGCCGTTGTACTCGCCGAGCGCGCCGTCCGCGGCCCGGTAGGCCGGATAGGGCGCGTAGGCGCTGCGGGTCCACTGCCAGACAACGCCGAACGCATCGGCGAGTTCGCCCGATCGCGCCGCGACCTCCCACTCGAACTCGCTCGGCAGGTGGCGTCCGGACCAGCGCGCGAAGGCCTCGGCCTCGTAGTAGCTGACGTGACAGACGGGGGCGGCGCGATCGACAGGGACGAGGCCGCCGAGCGTCATCACGTGCCAGCCTCCGTCCTGCTCGCGCCAATGGCCCGGCGCGCGCCAGCCCTCGGCCTGCACGGCGGCGAAGCCGTCGGAGAGCCACAGGGCGGCGTTGTCGTAGCCACCGTCGCGCATGAAGGCGAGCCAGTCGTCGTTGGTAACGAGCCCGCGCGCGATCGCGACGGGGCCGACCAGCACGCGATGCGCCGGGCTCTCGTTGTCGTAGGCGAAGCCCCCGCCCTGGTGGCCGACCGTGTGGATCCCTTCCGGGATCATCACCGTGCCGGGCGCGCGCGCGGCGGCGCACCAGCGCCAGTCCGGATCGTAGGCCGGCAGGCAGGGGTTCTCGGAAAAGGCGTGCAGGATGTCGGTGAGCAGGAGCTCCTGGTGCTGCTGCTCATGGTTGAGGCCGATCTCGACGATGGTCGCGATCTCGCGCGGCAGCGCCGCCTCGTCGGCGAGGAGCGCGTCGACGGCGGCGTCCACATGCACCCGGTAGGCCCCGACGGTCGCGACGTCCGGCCTCGTCACCATGCCGCGGCGGGGACGCGCATGGCGCGGACCGGCAGCGACGTAATAGGAGTTGAACAGGAACGGGAAGCGGTCGTCGAAACGCCGGTAGCCGGGCGCATGCGGCTCCAGCAGGAACTGCTCGAAGAACCAGGTCGTGTGCGCGCGATGCCACTTGGTCGGGCTCGCGTCCGGCATCGACTGGATCACCTGGTCCTCGGCCGACAGCGGCGCCGCGAGCCGCTCGGTGTGCGACCGCACGGCCCGGTAGGCGGCGCGCAGGCCGGCCGGACGCGGCCCGGCCGCCGCCGGCTCGTCGCGGGCCGTCGCGTCCGAGCGCAGGTCGAGGTCCGGGCGAGGTCGGGTCGAGGCGCCGCGTCGCGGCGTGACGGCCGTCGTGCTCATGCTCGTGTCCGATCGCGATGGGCGGGTCGTTGCGCGGCCGGGAGGCTGCAGAGCGAGCCCGATCCCGGCCGTTCACCGAAAACCCGCGCGGCACGCACGGGTTCCCGCCCGGCGCCAGCCCGACGCCGGGTTCCCCTCCATCTAGGCTTGCGGCGCGCGTCCGTCACCGCACGCTGCGATCACCAGCGGACACGAGGCGGTGATCGAGCTGCCTTCTAGATGCCGGCGCCGCCGGCGACGTCCGCCTCCAGGTCGGCCCGCACGGCGCGGGCGATGTGCTGCAGGCCGTGGTCGGTCCGCAGCCGCGGGTGCGGCGCCGCGATCATATGGGTCGCGGCGATGCGGCCCGGCGTGCCGGCCAGTACCACGACCCGGTCGGCCAGATACGTCGCCTCCTCGATGTCGTGGGTGACGAACAGGATGGTCTTGCCGGTTTTCGCGCGGATGCGGATCAGCTCGTCCTGCAGGCTTTCGCGGGTGATCGCGTCGAGCGCCGAGAACGGCTCGTCCATCAGCAGCACCGCGGGATCGACCGCGAGCGCCCGGGCGAGCGAGATGCGCTGGCGTTGCCCGCCGGAGAGCTGATGAGGCCAGCGCGCGGCCAGGTCGGACAGGCCGACGACGTCGAGCGCGGCCTCGGCGCGCGCCCTTCGGTCGGCGCGCGGAACATCGCGATGCTCGAGACCGAAGGCGACATTGTCGATGACGCGCCGCCACGGCATCAGCCGCGCGTCCTGGAAGACCAGTGCGACGGGCCGTCGTCCAGGACCGGCACCGGCGACCGTCACGGCGCCAGCCGACGGTTTCGCCAGATCGGCGATGACGCGCAGCAGAGTCGACTTGCCGACCCCCGAAGGACCGACAATGGCCAGAAACTCGCCGCGGCGGACGTCGAGATCGACGTCGTGCAGAACTTCCGTCTCGGCACCGTCGCGTGCAAAAGTGAGCGACAGGCCGCGCAGCGAAATCACGCTCTCCATCGCAGCAACCATCCCTGAAGCGCCACGAAGGCCGAGTCGACCAGGCCGTAGAGGCCCGCCATGGTGAGCATGTAGACGACGACGATGTCGGTCGCGAGCAGGCTCGACGCCTGCATCATCCGCTGGCCGAGGCCGAACACGCCGAAGATCTCGGCCGCCACCACGGCCATCCAGGCCTGGCCGAGCGCGGTGCGGATGCCGACCAGGATGCCGGGCGTCGCGGCCGGCAGCAGCACCTTGACGAGACGCTGCAGGCCCGAGCGGAACCCGAAGGCGTCGGCGAGCTCGATCAGATCACGATCGACGGCCCGCACGGCGCCGTGCGCGGCGAAATAGACGATCCAGAATACCCCGACCGCGATGATGAACACGGCGGCCTGCGGCGCGACGCCGAACCAGATGATGGCGAACGGCACCCAGGCGAGGCCGGGCACCGGCCGCAGCACGCGCACGATCCAGGCCGAGAAGCTCTCGGCGCCGCGATACATGCCGGTGAGCACGCCGAACGCGACGCCGAGCGCCGCGCCGACCGCGAGGCCGACCGCGTAATGGCCGAGGCTCGACGCAATGGCCGAGAGCCAGACGCCCGACGACACCTCGCGCATGAACGCGGCCGGGATGACGCTCGGCGGCGGCAGGAAGGCCGGGTTGACGATCCCGAGCCGCGGCACGGCCTCCCACACCGCCAGGAAGACGGCGAGACCGAGCGGAGGGAGGAGATACTTTGAGAGAGGCACAGGAGCGAGTCTTCGACACAAGACGACGACCGTCACCCTGAGGTGGCCGCGAAGCGGCCCTCGAAGGGCGACGGCCCGGGCCGCATCCTTCGAGGCTCGCCCTGCGGGCGAGCACCTCAGGATGACGGCGCTGGGGCAGTGCGCCGGGGCGCCGTCCCCCTACTGGCTTGCCGCCGCCTTAAGAAAGTATTTCGGCTCGAACAGGCCGTCGAGCGGCAGCTCCTTGTCGAGCGAGCCGAGCGTCACCTGATAACGTTGCATGGCTGCAGTCGGCCCGACGATGCTGCGCGGGTCGGCGACGAACTTCGAGGCCGGCGAGGCGAGCGCCTTGCGGATGGTCGCGACGTCGGTGATGCCTTTGCCGAGCGCCGCCTCGATGTGCGGCGCGACGCGGTCCGGCTCCTGCTGGATCAGCCGGGTCGCCCGGACGATCGCGTCGACCAGCGCCTGCGACTGCGCCGCATGCTTCTCCAGGAACGCCGACGTCACCGCCACCACGGTGCCGGGCTGGCCCGGGAACATCTCGCCGCCGAGCGCGACCAGCTTGATGCTCGGATCGCGGCCCTGGACGATGGTGACGGCGGGCTCGCGCACGGTCGCGCCCTCGACGGCGCCGACCAGCACGGCCTGCTGGGTCGCGTCGATGCCCATCGGCACGACCGTCACGTCCGCCTTGTCGACCTTGCCGACCTCCCACAGCCAGTGCTGCAGTGTCGTGTTTGGCACCGAGCCGGCCGGCTGGGTGGCGAGCCGCGCCGGCGCGCCGGCCGCCGCGCGATAGCGCTTGAACGCCTCGGCCGGCGCGACGCCGGGCGCGAAATGCCGCGCCAGCTTGCCGGTCGCGACGAAGGTCATCTCCTCGACGGCGGTCGCCGTGACGACCCGCACGTCGACGCCGCGGGCCCGCGCCACCGCGAGCGGCGCGACGCCGGCGATGTAGAAGTCGATCGTGCCGGAGGCGAGCGCCTGGATCATGTTGGGGCCCGACTCGAAGGTCGTGAAGCTCGCGTCGAGCCCGGCCTGCTTCAGCCAGCCCTCCTTGTCGGCGACGAAGATCGGCGCCGCGCCGAGGATCGGGATGACGCCGATGCGCAGCTTGACCGGCGCCACCTGGGCGAAAGCCGGACCGGGCAGACCGAGGTGCGCCGCCGCGGCCGCGGCGGACAGTCCGGCCAGCACGACGCGACGAGACAGGGCGCCGCGGCGAGACACGGCGCCGGACGGGAGGGCGAAGGAGGCTGACGACATGGCGGACTCCGCGAAAGGCAGGGCGATTTCCGCCTGGAGAAAGAATGTTTTTCTCTGCAGCGCAATATGACGAGCTCACTTTGCAACGCGGTTCCTCGCGTGAGCTTCCAGGAAGAATATTCTTGTTCGACGTTCGCGTCGCCGGAGAATGCCGCCGAGGCGCCGGCCGGCCGTTCCCCTGGTCGTGCCGGGCCGCTTGTGCTCTATGACCGTGAACCGGCCGTCGCGCCCCGCCGGGGCGGCCTCCTTCCTCCGGACCGTCCCGCCACGGTCCCGGCCAGACGAAATCCACGCAATGCTCGATACCAAATCCCAGCCGCCCGGCCCGCCCGCGGCGGACGCCCATCTCCATCCCGAGACCCGCCTGGTGCACGGCGGCACGCTGCGCTCGCAGTTCGGCGAGACGTCGGAGGCGTTGTTCCTCACGCAGGGCTTCGTCTACGACCGCGCCGAGACCTGCGAGGCGCGCTTCAAGAACGAAGATCCGGGCTACCAGTACACGCGCTACAGCAACCCCACGACGACCATGTTCGAGGACCGGCTGGCGGCGCTGGAAGGCGCGGAGGCGTGCCGCGCCGTCGCGACCGGCATGGCGGCCGTCAACGGCGCCATCATGGGCCTCGTGAAGGCCGGCGACCACGTCGTGGCGCCGCGCGCCATGTTCGGCTCGTGCCGGTGGATCATCGAGGAGATGCTGCCGCGCTTCGGCGTGACCTCGACGCTGGTGGACGGCACCGATCTCGACCAGTGGCGGAAGGCCGCCGCGACGCCGAGCACGACCGTGTTCTTCCTCGAGACGCCGTGCAACCCGACCCTCGAGGTGCTCGACATCGCGGCGATCGCCGCGATCGCGCACGAGGTCGGCGCGCTCCTGATCGTCGACAACGTGTTCGCGACGCCGCTCTATCAGCGCCCGCTGGCGCTCGGCGCCGACGTCGTCGTCTACTCGGCGACCAAGCACATCGACGGCCAGGGCCGCTGCATGGGCGGCGCGATCCTCGCGTCCAAGGCGCTGATCGAGGAGCGCATCCAGCTCTATCTGCGGATGACCGGCCCGGCGATCTCGCCGTTCAACGCCTGGGTGCTGCTGAAGAGCTTGGAGCTGATGCCGGTGCGGCTCGCCCGCGAGACCGAGACTGCGGCCAAGCTCGCCGACGCGATGCTGTCGATCCCCGGCATCACCAAGGTGATCTTCCCGGGCCGCAAGGACCATCCGCAGGCCGAGGTGATCGCCCGACAGATGAGCGGCGCCTCGACCCTGATCGCCTTCGACGTGACGGGCGGCAAGGACGGCGCGTTCCGGTTCCAGAACGCGCTGAAGCTCGTCTCGATCTCCAACAATCTCGGCGACGTGAAGAGCCTGATCACGCACCCGGCGACGACGACGCATTCGCGCTTCAAGCCGGAGGAGCGCGCCGCGCTCGGCATCGCCGACGGCACGCTGCGCCTCTCGGTCGGCCTCGAGCACATCGACGACCTGGTGGCCGATCTGAAGCAGGCCGCCGCGGTGCTGTGATCAGATAGCCCTCGTCATGGCCGGGCTCGTCCCGGCCATCCACGGGTCCCTTGCCGCAGCGCCGGCGCACCCTCGCCCCGCGCAGCGGGGAGAGGGTGGCTCGCCGCGACGCGGCGAGACGGGTGAGGGGCAGCGGCGGTTCCGTCCCCCGCAGAGTCTCGACGACGCGGAGACGCCCCCTCACCCGGACTTCGCGCCTTCGGCGCGAACCCCGACCTCTCCCCGCACGCGGGGAGAGGTGAAAGAGAAGCCCCCTACCCCACCAGGCATCCGCGCAGGCCGGCCGTGACGGCGGCGCGGTCGAGCTTCTTGCCGATCAGCACGATGCGCGAGGAGCGCGGCTGCTTGCCCCACGGGTCGGCGGAGCGAATCTCCATCAGGCGATGGACGCCCTGGATGACGTGACGCCGGGTGTCGCCCTCCATCGCAACGATGCCCTTGAGCCGGAACACGTCGTCGCCGTGCTCGGCCAGGAACGCCCGCAGCCACGCCTCGAGCTTCTCGCGATCGAACGAGCCCGGGTCGACGAACGACATCGTCTCGATCCCGGGGTCGTGCTCGTGATGATGATGATGGACGTCGAGGAACTGCTCGTCGGCGGCGAGCGTCTTCGACAGGTCGAAGGCGCCGATGCCGAGAATCTTCTCCAACTCGACCTTGGCGTAGCTCGACCGGATGATCTCGGCCGTCGCATTGAGGCCGCGCATGCGGCCCTCGATGAAGGCGAGCGCCGGCTCGTCGACGAGATCGACCTTGTTGACGATCAGCCGGTCGGCCGCGACGATCTGATCGACCGCCTGGTTGTCGACGCCGTGCAGGTCGGGATCGTCGAGATGCTGCCCGATATGCTTGGCGTCGACCAGCGTGACGATGCCGTCGAGGCTCACCTGCCTCGCCACCTCGGCATCGACGAAGAACGCCGCCGCGACCGGGGTCGGATCGGCGATGCCGGTCGTCTCCACCAGGATGTGGTCGAACTTTTCGCGCCGTGCCATCAGCTTCTGCAGCACCTCGATGAGGTCCTGACGGACGCTCGCCGTGCAGCAGATGCAGCCGTTGGTCATCTCGTAGATCTCCTCCTCCGAGGTGAGGACGAGACCGGAGTCGATGTTCACCTCGCCGAACTCGTTCTCGATCACGGCGATGCGGTGGCCGTGGCGCTCGGTGAGGATGTAGTTCAGCAGCGTCGTCTTGCCGGCGCCGAGGAAGCCCGTGAGGATGGTGACGGGAACGGGAGTCTGGTTGCTGGTGTCGGTCATTGTCTCACCCGGCGGGCTGGAAGGCGATCACGTCTGATTCAGACCCTCATCCTGAGGTGCTCGACCGCAGGTCGAGCCTCGAAGGATGCGGCCCCGGTTCCACGGGCCGTCGCCCTTCGAGGCCGCGCTACGCGCGGCACCTCAGGGTGACGGAGAGAGGGCGTCACGCCGCCTGCGCGCCTTCGCGCTCGGCGAGCGCAGAGAGAATCTGCTCCGGCGGGATCGGATAGTGGCGGAAGCGCACCCCGATCGCATCGTAGATCGCATTCGCGATGGCGGGGCCGATGGCGATGATCGGATCCTCGCCGACGCCCTTGGCGCCGAACGGCCCACCGTCGGACGGCGCCGTCTCCAGAATGATGGTCCGGATCGGCGGCATGTCCATGGCGAGCGGCATCTTGTAGTCGACGAAGCTCGCATTCAGCGGCCGCCCGTCGCGATGGTCGACGACGAAGTCTTCGGAAAGCGTGTGGCCGATGCCCTGCTGGATGCCGCCCTCGATCTGGCCGGCGGCCGCGATCGGATGGATGATCTTTCCGATCTCGTGCACGGGCACGACCTGCAGGACGGTCACCTGGCCGGTCTCGGTGTCGACCTCGACCTCGACGAAATGCGCCGCGAAGGAATACGACTTGGTGGGGTGATAGCTGCCCTCGCCGAGCAGCTGCGGCGCCGGGATGCCCTTCTCGGCCGCGATCGCGTCGCGCACCGTCATCGACAGGCCGGGCACGCCCTTCACGCTGATGACGCTGTCCTTCATCTCGAGGTCGGCAGCCGAGACTTCGAGCTTGTCTGCAGCGCGGGCCAGAACCTTGGCCTTCACCTCCGCGGCCGCCATCTGGCAGGCGCGGCCGGCCATGAAGGTGGTGTGGCTGGCGAAGGCGCCGATGTCCCACGGCACGACGTCGGTGTCGCCGTGCACCACGGCGACGTCCTCGAACTTGACGCCGAGCTCCTCGGCCGTGATCTGGGCGAGCGCCGTGTGGGCCCCGGTGCCGAGCCCGGTGGTGCCGGTCATCAGCGTCACCGAGCCGTCCTCGTTCATGCGGACGACCGCGTTGCCCTGCTCCTTGATGCCCGGATAGGCCGACGAGCCGTGCATCTCGCAGCCCATGCCCCAGCCGCGCCGCAGCCGGGCCGCCTTCGGCGACGGCCGCTTCTCCGATCGCGAGGCCCAGCCGGTCTCCTCCATGCCGCGGCGGATGCAATCCTCCAGGCCGTGGCCGGTGAGCGGATGATTGGAGGGCGCGACGTCGCCCTCGCGCACCGCATTCTTCAGCTTCAGCTCCGCCGGATCCAGGCCGAGCTTTTCGGCGGCCTCGTCCATCAGAATGTCGAGGGCGTAATAGGTCTGCACCACGCCGTAGCCCCGGAAGGCCCCGGCGATCGGCGTGTTGGTGTAGACGCAGCGGCCTTCCAGCCGCACGTTCTCGCAGCGATAGAGCGAGGTGAGCGCCGCGGTGCCGACCGCCGTGACGCCCGGCCCGTGCGAGCCGTAGGCGCCGCTGTTGAACACCACTTTGGCCTCGCGCGCCGTGATGGTGCCGTCGCGCTTGAAGCCCTGGCGGATCCAGACCGTTCCGGGATGGCGCGTGCGGCCGCCCAGGAAGGTTTCCTTCCGGGTGAACTCCATCCGCACGGGGCGGCGCGTCCGTTGCGCCAGCAGCGCGCACAGGAACTCGTGCTGGAAAAGATCCTGCTTGGCGCCGAAGCCGCCGCCCATGTGATCGACCAGCACCCGCACCTTGTTGAGCGGCAGGTCCAGGACCTCGGCGAGCGTGCCGCGCACCATGAAGGGGCTCTGGGTCGAGGTCCAGACGGTGAGCTTGCCGAGCGGATCCCACTGGCAGACGCAGACATTCGGCTCCATGTAGGCCGGCGTCGGCCGGCCCATGCCGTACTCGCCCTCGACGATCAGATCGGCCTCGGCGAAGCCCTTCTCCACGTCGCCGCGGGTGACGACGAAGGGCGGCAGGACCAGGTTTCCGCCGGGGCCGACCTCGTGAATGGCGGGCGCGTCGGGCTTCAACGCGTCTTCCACGGTGAAAACTGCGGGCAACGGCTCGTACGTGACCTCGATCAGCTCGCAGGCGAGCTCCGCGATCTCCTCGGACGTGGCGGCGACCGCGGCGACGCCTTCGCCGTAGTAACGGACCTTGGTGTCGAGGATGTACTGGTCCTGCGTCACCGAGGCGGAGCGCGGATGCGGCGAGCCGTAGTGCAGCACGCGCGGCACGTCGACGTGGGTGAGGATCGCCTTCACGCCGGGTAGCGCCAGCGCCTTGCTGGTGTCGATCGACTTTATGCGGGCGTGCGCGACGGTGGCGCGCTTCGTCTTGCCGTGCAGCAGGCCGGGCAGCACCACGTCGCCGGCATAGACGGCGCCGCCCGTCACCTTGCCGAGCGTGTCGGTGCGCTTGACGCTCTTGCCGATCACTGAAGTCATGGTCGCCTCGATCTCCAGCGTGTCATGGCCGGGCTTGTCCCGGCCATCCACGTCTTGCCGAGCCTCGAACACGTGGATGCCCGGGACGAGCCCGGGCATGACGCGTCAGAGGATGCGGCCGCCGTTGCTCACAGCTTCCGGTCCGCCGCCGGCGGCAGGTACTTGTTGGTGAACACGTCGATCGCGAACGGCTTGTTCTTGTACTCGTAGGTGACGCCGATCTGGTCGACCGACTTGGCGAGGCGGGCCGGGTCGACGTCGCCGACACCGTTCTGCTTCACCCACGGGGTGACGACGTGCTCCCGCAGCACCAGCTCGAGCCGCTCGCGCTCGGTCTTCTCGTCGCCGGTCTCGTAGCGCTTCATCACCGCCTTCACGGCGGTCGCCGGGTCCTTGACGGTATCCTGCAGGCCCTTGATGGTGGCCCGGATGAAGCCCTTCACGGCCTCCGGATTGTTCTTCAGGAAATCCGGATTGACGATGATGCCGTTGCCGTAGAGCGACAGGCCGTAGTCCGACATCACCAGCATCTGAATCTGGTCGGCCGGGATGCCCTTCTGCAGCAGGTTGAAGTGCATCGAGAAGGTGAAGCCGGTGATGGCGTCGACCTTGCCGTCGGCGAGCATCGGCTCGCGCACCGGGAAGCCGACATTCTCGATCTTCACCTTCGACTCGTCGATGCCGTTGGCCTGGACGAAGGCCTTCCACTGGGCGAACGCGCCGTCGGCGGCGGGGGCGCCGAGAATGCGGCCTTCGAGATCCTTCGGCTTGGTGATGCCCGCCTTCTTCAGCGTCCCGATCGCGAAGGGCGGGCGATCGTACAGCATCATCACGACCTTGATATCCTTCTCGGGATTCTGGTCGCGGAAGCGGACGACGGAGTTGAGGTCGAAGAAACCGAGCTGATGGGTGCCGACCGCGACGCGCGGAATGCCCGACACCGAGCCGGCACCGGTGTCGATCGACACGTTGAGGCCCTCGGCCTTGTAGTAGCCCTTGTCGATGGCGACGAAATACGGCGCCGTCGGTCCCTCGAACTTCCAGTCGAGGGCGAACTTGATATCGGTGTCGGCCAGCGCCGGCACCGCCGCGACAGCGGCGACCAGCGAGGCAATGGTTCCGGCAAGAACTGATCTGATCATGTCTGACGCTCCCGGGGACCCCGACGGGGATCCACTGCCGTCTTTGCAGGCAAACCACATGCCATTGCATAGGCCGTGGTTCGCCGTGATATCCGGACTTCGGCGCCGCGGCGTGCCGCGCCCCGCAGCAACGCCGTCGACGGCCTGCATGTTATTCAGGCGCCGTCCGGGCCGGCCGCGGCCATCTGCCGCGCCGTCACCTGAATGGCCTCGACGATCTTGGTGTAGCCGGTGCAGCGGCAGATGTTCCCGGCCAGGCCGAAGCGGATCTCTTCCTCGGTCGGGTTCGGGTTCTTGTCGAGCAGCGCCTTGGCCATCACGATGATGCCGGGCGTGCAGAAGCCGCATTGCGAGGCGCCGAGCGCCATGAAGTTCTCCTGCAGCGGGTGCAGGCGGTCCGGATCCGGGGCGATCCCCTCGATCGTCGTGACGCTGCACCCGTCGGCCTCGACGGCCAGCACGAGACAGGAATTCACCGGCACGTCGTCGAGCAGCACCGTGCAGGCGCCGCAGTCGCCGACGTCGCAGCCCTTCTTGGTGCCGGTGAGGCCGGCCTCGTTGCGCAGCACGTCGAGCAGCGTGCGCGACGGCGCGACCGCGAGATCGCGCGCCTCGCCGTTGATCGTGACCGTGATCGGAATGCTCGCACCGGCCGCGTTCGTCGTGGTCATCACCGGGTCTCCCCGCAGGCCCGCGCCCATGCCGTCGCCACGGCGCGGCGCGTCAGCACCTCGACCATGGCACGGCGATAGTCGGCGCTCGCCCGCACATTGCTGATCGGCCGCGAGTCGTCTCGCGCCATGCGGCCTGCCGACGCCACAGTCGGCTCGTCGGGAACGGCGCCCTCCAGCGCGGCCTCGGCGGCGCGCGCCCGGATCGGAGTCGGCGCCACGGCGCCGAGCACGATCCGCAGGTCGCGGCAGACGTCGCCGTCGCGGCGCAGCGACACCGCGACCCCGACGGTCGCGAGCTCCATGGCGCGGCGGCGGCCGTGCTTGATGTAGTCGGCGCCGCTCGCCGCTGCCGGCGGCGGCAGCACGATGGCGGTGACGATCTCGCTCGGGCCGAGCGCGGTCTTGCCCGGGCCGGTGAAGAAGTCTTCGAGCGGCAGGCGGCGCGGCCCGCCCGGACCCACCATCTCGATCGTCGCGCCATAGGCGACGAGCGGCGGCAGCGTGTCGGCCGACGGCGACGCGCGGCAGACATTGCCGACGACGGTCGCCCGGTTCCTGATCTGGATCGATCCGATCTCTCGCGCGGCCTGCGCGAGCGCTGGATAGAGGCGCTGAACTTCGAGCGAGGTCTCGATGGCGCGGACCGTCACGAGCGCGCCGATGCGAAGCCCCCGGGTCGCGTCGCAGACGAGATCGCCGAGACCCGGCACCCTCTTGATGTCGACGACGACGGCCGGCCGGCGGATGCTCTCCTTGATCTCGACCAGGAGATCGGTGCCGCCCGCCATCAGGTCGGCCGTGCGGCCGTGCTGCGACAGGAGCGCGATCGTCTCGTCGAGACTCTTCGGTTGGTGATAGGCAAACGGATGCATGGACGCGGCGCCGGACAGAGGAACGGCGGGCGAGGATGCTCCCCGCCCGCCGTGATGAACGAAGTGATCAGGCCGGAACCGTCGGACGCGGCTCGACCATGGCGTAGGTGTCCTTGAGACGGGCCAGGGCCTCCTCCTGCGTCCGCGGCGGCGGCGTCGTCGGGATGCCGCAGATGCGGGCGATGTTGTTGCCCATGTAGTCCTCGAGGCCGTCCTCGTCGAGATTGATCCCGTGGGGCGGCGGCGAGCACAGCACCTCGAGCTCGCGCAGCCACATGCCGGGCTCGTTCGGCGGCGAGTCGGTGCCGAACACGATCTTGTGGCGCGGCAGCTCGCGGGCGAACTCGACGATGCGCGACTGGAAGCACCAGCCCGACTCGCAGACGACGTTCGGCGTGTCCATCGCCATCCAGAACGCCTCGAACGAGTAGTTGCCGCCGGTCTGGATGCCGAAGTGGCCGATGATGAAGTTCACCATCGGGAACTCGCGGATCACCGGATAGAACATGGTCGGGATCGTGTAGGGGCCGTCGCCCGTATGGATCAGCACGACGACACCGAGCTCAGCACACTTCTTCATCGCCGGGCGCAGCCAGTCGAGCGCGCGGTCGGGCCGGTAGCCGTGCATGTTGGCGTGCAGCTTCAGCATCTTGAAGCCGTACTCCTTCACGTGGAACTCGAGCTCGGCGGCACCGTTCTCGGGGCCCCAGCGCGGGTTGAACGTGAAGTTGCCGATGAAGCGGTCCGGGTACTTCTGGCACAGCTCCGCGATGTAGCTCATGTAGTCGCGGATGCCCTCGCGACCCATGCGGTTGCCGTCGCGATAGCCGGTGTTGCCGGGCGGCGGCTGGATGAAGCCCATGTCGATCCGGCGCGGCTTGCCGTTGATCATGTAGGGGCCGTCCATCATCTTCAGCAGGCGTTCGCCCGTGAAGGGCGTGCCGGTGTGGCGCCACGCCTCGTCGACCAGATTGGTGGGGTGCAGATGGGTGTCGATGATCATCGGGCTCTCTCCGAAATGCGTCAGGCCGCTTCGCGCTGCTTGCAGGCGGCGAGGTAGGCCTCGGCCTCCTCGCGGCTCTTCGGCGGGGCGGTCGGCTCGAGCCCGATCATCCGGGCGACGTTGTTGCCGAAGTAGTCCTCGAGCGTATCCTCGTCGAGGTTGAGGCCCTGCGGCGGCTCGGTGCACAGCACCTCGAGGTGGCGCAGCCACATGCCGGGCTCGTTCGGCGGCGTGTCGGTGCCGAACAGGATCTTGTTCTTGGGCAGATCCTTGGAGAACTCGACGATGCGCGACTGCAGGCACCAGCCGGACTCGCAGAAGACGTTCGGGTTGTCCATGGCGAGCTGGAACGGCTCGAAGCAGTAGACGCCGCCGGTCTGCACGCCGAAATGCGCCATGATGAAGTTCACGGTCTTGTACTTGTACATGATCGGCGTCCACTCGTTGGGGATCGAGTAGGGGCCGTCACCGGTGTGGAGCTTCACCAGCACGCCGAGCTCGGCGCACTTCTCCATCGCGGGCTGGAGCCAGTCCATGGCGCGGTCGGGCCGATAGCAGTGCATGTTCGCCTGGAACTGCACCATCTTGAAGCCGTGCTGCTTGACGTAACGCTCGATCGCTTCGACGCCGTTCTTCACGCCGTAACGCGGATTGTAGACGAAGCATCCGATGAACCGGTCCGGATACTTGCGCACCAGCTCGAGCGTGTAGGCCATGTACTCGTCGATGCCGTCGCGGCCGGCCTTCTCGAGCACGCCGTCGGTGTAGAGCGTGTTGCCCTGGGGCGGCTGGATAAAGGCCTTGTCGACGCGTCGCGGCTTGCCGTTCACCCAGTAGGGGCCGTCCATCATCTTCAGCAGGCGCTCGCCCGTGAACGGCTCGCCGTCGTGCCGCCAGGCGAGGTCGACGATATTCGTCGGGTAGCAGCTGATATCGATGATCATCAGATCACTCCTTGCGGATCGCAGGGGTCGCAGGCGGGACGGGACGCGGGCCGTGTCGAGACTGCGCCGCAGCCGGCCGTGCGAAGGCACGGCGGGCGCGGACGACCTGCACGACAATCACGTACGCGAAGATCACGCACGCGAAGATCACGAAACCGGGTGGACGGCACGGTGAGCGTCCGGTCGAGACGAGTTGCGACGAGATCGAAATTCGGCAGTGCCAACAAGCAGTGCGAACTTCACGTGTCTGTCAGCAATCTCCGACCGAACCGGCACTCGCACGCGGGTGGTGCAAGTGTTATAATGTTCGGCTGACCGCTTCTACCGACGTTCGCGTTGCATAGACGAACGCCCCGAAGCGGTCAAGAACAGGCGCCGGCCGAGGCCGCGTTCCGATTCGCTGCGGCGTGGCGCCCGCGAAATGATGAACATCTCGTTACGCGACGCGCGATCGTCTTCCTGCTACGACAGTGATCGATCTGATCGACAGACGCAGGACGGTCTCGCCCGCGATATCAGATTATGCGTCGCGCAGACCGTGACAATCATGTGTTGATCGACCTCGGTGGTCTCCCGGATACCGAGAGATACGTGTTTCCTGTATCTCGACACTCGCAGATGCTGTCGTGTCTGCGGATTTTTTGTGCAGATCAGACGTGACCATGCGCTGCGGCAGAGCCGCGACGCATGTGCGGTCGAAAGGACCGCGGGACGATCGGTGCCGAGGGCGAGCGCGGTCCGGATGCGGATCGCCCGAGCCGCAGTCGAGCAGGACACGGCCGTCGTATCGGTTGCTGCACTGCGAGACGAGACGGCGCGGACCGACGGACCAGCAGGGCAAGAAGCCGGACCCCTGCGACGGTGGTGCGCGACGTGACGGACCGCGAGAGCGCCGTCGCCTCACGACATCGCCGCTCCGTGCCGCGTGCCGGAGTTGGTTCGGCGCGGCGCGCACCTATCGTGTCAGGGAGCGGGTGCCGCACTGCGGCGATCCGACCGGTCGGGCAGGGTCGCCGAGACCACGACCGCACCGCATGCCGATGGAGCAGAACACGTGGAACATCTTCGTCCGAACTATCTGCGCGACGTCGCCTACATCTCCCGCGACTGGATCGAGCGGCACGGCCTGCATCCGGCCGTCGGCGTCGCCATCGAGGTCGCGGCCGAGATCGAGCTGCCCGAGGATCGCTCGCCGAGCCAGATCGTCGAAGGGCCGACGCCCGAGGAGCAGGTGATCATCGAGCGCCTGGTGCGCGCCTATATCGCGAGCGGCGTCTTCCCGCCGTCCGAGGAGAACACCTACGGCTTCGCGAACTGGGAGTTCACCATCGAGCGGTGAGGACGGGCGGCGGCATCCGCCGCACCGTCGTCGGAAGCGAAGCAGACCCGAAGCGAAGCAGATCGCGGGGTCGGGCGCGCCGGCAGAAGCCGGCGCACCCGCGATCGTGTCGTCGTGACCGTGATCACGGGCGCTTCCGCGCGAGCGCGCCCGTGTGGACTGTGCCCGGCGATCAGCCGGCGCGCCGATACGACTCGTAGCGCGGCTCCCACATCTGCTCGCGCACCGCCTCCTCGGCCCGGGCCGGGTCGAAGCCGGGCGCCAGCCCCTCCTCGTAGGCCTGCAGCGCGACCGCGACGCCGACCTTCGCCGACACCTCGCGCAGCGCGCTCACCGGCGGCAGCAGCGTGCCGTTCGGATCGCTGCGGGCCGGCGACATGTCGGCGAGCGCCCGCGCGGCGGCCAGGAACATCGTGTCGGTGACGCGGCGGGCCCGCGCCGTCACGATGCCGAGCCCCATGCCCGGGAAGATGTAGGAGTTGTTGACCTGGTCGATGTGGACGGCGCGGCCGTTCACCGGCACGGGCGCGAACGGGCTTCCGGTGCCGATCACGGCGCGACCCTCGGTCCAAGCCATCACGTCGGCCGGTACCGCCTCGCTCTGCGAGGTCGGGTTGGAGAGCGGGAACACCACGGGCCGCGCGACGTGCTTGGCCATCTCGCGCACCACCGTCTCGCTGAACAGACCGGTCTGCCCGCTGGTGCCGATCAGCATGGTCGGCTTCACGTGGCGGACCACCTCCTCGAGGCTGATCGCCTCGCGGCTCTCCACGGTCCAGCCCATGACGTGCTCGCGCGTGTGGGCGAACGGGACCTGATAAGGCTGCAGCCGGTTGCTGCCCTCGAGCAGCAGGCCGCGGCTGCCGAGCAGATAGAAGCGCCGGCACGCCTCCTCCTCCGACAGGCCATCCTGTACCATCGCCTTGACCAGCAGCGCGGCGATGCCGGAGCCGGCGCCGCCCGAGCCCGCCATCACGATGCGCTGCTCCTTGAGGGTCTGGCCGGCGGCCCGCACGGCCGATAAGAGCGCGCCGCAGACCACCGCCGCGGTGCCCTGGATGTCGTCGTTGAACGTGCACAGCCGGTCGCGATAGCGCTCGAGCAGGCGCGCCGCGTTGGGGCCGGCGAAGTCCTCGAACTGCAGCAGCACGTGCGGCCAGCGTTTTGCCACCGCGTCGACGAAGGCCTCGACGAAGTCGTCGTAGTCGGGGCCGCGCAGGCGCTCGTGGCGCCAGCCGATGTAGAGCGGATCCTCGCGGCGGGCTTGGTTGTCGGTGCCGACGTCGAGCATGATCGGCAGCGTGCGCGACGGATCGATGCCGCCCGCCGCCGTGTAGAGCGACAGCTTGCCGATCGGGATGCCCATGCCGCCGGCGCCCTGATCGCCGAGGCCGAGGATGCGCTCGCCGTCCGTCACCACGATGACCTGGACGTTGTCGAAGCGGCGCTGGCCGAGGATCTTGGCGATCTGATCCTTGTAGGGCGGGCTGAGGAAGAGGCCGCGCGGCCGCCGGAACACCTGGCTGAACTTCTGACAGCCGAGCCCGACGGTCGGCGTGTAGACGATCGGCAGCATCTCCTCGAGATGCCGGGTCAGCAGCGCGTAGTGCAGCGTCTCGTTGATGTCCTGCAGTCCGCGCAGGAAGACGTAGCGGGCGAGGTCGTCGGGCAGCTCGCGGAACGCCGTGATGCGGCGTTGGACCTGCTGGTCGAGGCTCGCGACATGCGGCGGCAGGAGGCCGTGCAGCTCGAACACGTCGCGCTCGTGCTCGGTGAACGCCGTCCCCTTGTTGAGGATCGGGTTCGTCAACAATTCGTATCCGGATCGGTCGACCATGCGCATGATGCCTCCTGCCCGCTCGCGTCTCGCCTTCGTGGGGGTGCGTCACGGCCGACGCAGGCTTGCCCGACCGTGAGCCGGCGCGGCGAACCTCGCGACGTGTCGCGATCGAACCGGCACCGAACAGCCGCCGCGAATCCCGCGTGGAACCGCGCCGACGCGCGTGTACGTCGCGCCGCCGCGGCGCCGTGTCAACTCTCCCGGTCTGGTCGCCGATATGAGTTTCGGGCAGAGGAACGCCTCGGCAAGGCCATGATCACGGTCCTGATCAGGACGTCTTCGGCCTCCGAGACGACGTGACCTCGTCGTGACGACGTCGCACAAGCGCCCGCGAATCCGAGCGATCCGCGATTCGCCCGGCGCGTCGGCGCACGCATGATCGCCGCGCCTTGGGTCACGGAACGCGTCGGCGTGGAGGCCGCGCGAAACGCCTGCATAGCGGCCATCACGTGTGCGGCGCCGGCGGCGATCCGCATCGACATCCGAAAATCCGTCCGGCTCCGCGGGCGATTTGCCGGATTCCCGGACGTGATCAGTGCGGCGACGTGATCAGCGCGCCTTCGAGATCACGTCACGGGCCCAGTCGAGCGCGTGCTGCGGCAGGCTGGTGCGCTCGCCCTCGAAGTTCATCGGCCGGGTCGCGTCGAGCGCGAGCTTCGCCGACATGCCCTCGACCGACGACGGGTCGAGGCGATTGCAGAATACCTTCGGCACCATGAACATGTCGGTGTCGGCCTGGAACCGGGTGGCGAGCGCCCACATCACCTCGGTCTCGTCGAAGACGTCGATGTCGTCGTCCACGGCGACCGCGAATTTGATGTAGCTGTCGAGCCCCATCAGCAACATCAGGGCCTGCCGCGCCTGGCCTTCCGCCGTCTTCTTGAACGACATGAAGGCGTGGAAATGCGTGCCGGACTTCGGGTAGTTCAGCGCCTTCAGGGTCGGCACCATCTCCTTGAGGCGATGGAACACGTGCGCCTCGCGGGTGCAGCGGCTGAGCAGCAGATGCTCGGCCGAGTAGCCCGGGATGATGTCGAGGAAGATCGGCTTCGCCCGGCGGGTGATCGCCTTGACCTGGAACACGTTACGGGTCGACCGATAGGTCGAGTAGCCGGTGTACTCGCCGTACGGCCCCTCGTCCTCGTGGACGCCGGCGAGGATCTCGCCTTCGATCACGTACTCGGCGTTCGCCGGCACCTCGACGTCGATGGTCTTGCACTTCACCAGCTCGACCGGCTGCTTCATCAGCGCGCCGGCGACCGCGAACTCGTCGACCTCCATGGCCACCTTGGCGCCGGCCGCGATGTAGATGGCCGGATGGCTGCCGATCACGACCGCGACCTCGAGATTCTTGCCGCGCGCCTCGCAGCGCTGCAGATGATCCCAGATGTGGCCGCGGGAATGCAGGCTGACGCCGAACTTCTGCGGTCCCTTGAGCTGCATGCGCTGGAAGCTGAGATTGCGCACGCCGGTGTCGGGATCCTTGCAGACCAGGATGCCAGACCCGATGTAGCGCCCCGCGTCCGCCTGGAAGTGGCGCGAGATCGGCAGCGTGCCGGCATCCGCCTCGTTGCCGAGCGCGACGACGTCCTGCACGGGCGCCGGCCCGGACGTGACGACCGCCGGCACCAGGCCCGCCATCGCCTCGGTCCAGGCCTGGGCGAAACCGGTCGGCCCCACGCCGGCCATGCGGGCGATGCGGGCGCGGTCGGCGAACAGGTTCGACACCACCGGCCCCGAAAACCCGTCCGGCTTCTCGATGATCACGACCGGGGCGCGCTTCTGCGCCTCGAGCTCCAGCACCAGCGCGGTCGGCAGGAAATCGAGGTCGGTCGGGGTGCTGATCACGAGCTTCTCGCTGTCGGGAAGCGCGTTGAGGAAGTCGGCGAGGCTCTGCATGGCGAATTCCGCGGGTTCGGGCACGGCGCCGCCTCTCTTACATGGAGACGGGCGCGGTTGCACGCGCGCGTGAGGCCCGTCACGCGGCGAAGTCGCACCGCACATGAAATGCAAACCGGATGTTAGGCAAATCGTTGGATCCTGGGAGCGGAAGAGGCGATCGGCGCCGATCTCGGCACCGTCCGCAACCGTTCGACAAGGCGCAGGGAGGAAGACACTCGCATTCACCCGCCGACGGCTGTGCCCGCCAGAACGCATACCGGCCCGTCAGATGGCCCCGGATGCGCTTGCGTGGAACTTGCATAGCTATCGGAAAGACACCAGGAGACCCCCGATGCTGACTGCCATCATCGTGAACGACCGGGAGCCGCGCGCCGAGCTCGACTGCAGCGTGTGCGGCAAGAAGATCGGCCAGGGCTACACCCGCGATCTCGGAACCCGCATCATGTACGACTGCTTCCGCTGCTTCAGCATCGACGAGGTGGCGACCGAGGCCGTGCTGGGCACCGGCGAAGCCAAGCGCGCCGCGCGGAGCTGAGCGAAGCTGAACGTTGGGTTCGTCCGTTTTCGGACTCGCCGGGAACGGCAAAATCGTCACGGGTGGCCGGCCCCGCTCCCGGCTCGCCGCGGTCGTCGCGAGGCGGCTCGGCACAACCCGGCACAACCAGAGAGCGCGGATCTGTGGTAGTTTGATCCTCCCGCCGATGGGAGGGTGCACTTGGTCTACGCTTTCGATACGCTCGGTTACGCCACCCGGCTGAGGGAAGCCGGGGGTGCCGCAGACACGAGCCGAGGCCCATGCCATGGCGGCGCGGGACTTCATCATGGCCGAGCTGGTCACCAAGGCGGATCTCGCGGCGACGGGCGAACTGCTTCGATCCGAAGCCGACGTCCTGCACAAGGAATCCCAGGTTTTGCGTGGCGAGCTGAAGACCGTCCAAGTCCTGCTCGGAAGTCGAATCGACTTGCTCGAATCCCGCATCGACAAGCTCGGGCTGCAGCTCACCGTCCGGCTCGGCGCCATGCTGGCGGCCGCGGTGGCGATCCTGGCGGCCCTTCAGAAGCTCGGCTGATCACAGGTCGGACGCCGGGGTTGCCGGCCGCGCCCACCGCGGCATAGTGGCGCGTCGAAACTCATCGAAGGCAATCCTTGTGTCGTCGACCCCGCAAAAGCCCGCCGTCCTGTTCGTCTGCCTCGGCAACATCTGTCGCTCGCCGCTGGCGGAAGGCGCGTTCCGGGCCGAGGCAGCGCGTCTCGGGCTCGACGTCGCGGTCGATTCGGCCGGCACCGGCAGCTGGCATGTCGGCGAGCCGCCCGACCGGCGCGCCCAGGCGGTCGCGCGTCGCTACGGGGTCGACATCGGCCAATGCCGCGCCCGGCAGGTCACCCGCGACGACTTTTCCCGGTTCACCCATGTGGTCGCGCTGGACGAATCCGTGCTGGTGACACTCCAGCGCATTCGCCCGCGCGACGCGGCGGCCGAGGTGGCGCTGCTGCTGGACTATGTCGGAGACCGCGCCGGCCAGGGCGTCGCCGATCCCTATTACGGCGGCGACGACGGCTTCGAGATCACCTGGGCCGACGTGACGAGCGGCGCCGCGGCGCTGGCCCGGCGGATCGCCGGCGGATGAGCGCGCTCGCGTTCACCGGCGCGGCCCTGCTCGGCGGCCGCCTCGTCGTGGCGCATTCGCTCGGCGGCGGCGACCTGTCCGAGATCGTCCGCATCACGCTCGAGGACGGGCGCACGGCCATCGTCAAGAGCGGCCCGGCGCCGCCGACCGAGGCGGCCATGCTGCGCGCGATCGCCGCGGCCGGCGCGACGGCCCCCGCCGTGTTGGCGGTGAGCGACGCCGCGCTGGTGATCGAGGTCCTGCCCGCCGCCGGCAGCGTCGACGCCGCGTGGGGCGATCTCGGCCGCGTCCTCGCCCGTCTGCACGCGACGACCGCCAGGCACTACGGCTGGCCGGTGGATTACGCCTTCGGCCCGGTCGCCATCGTCAGCGCCTTCGCCGACGACTGGCCGACCTTCTGGGGCGAGCGGCGGCTCCTGGTGAACGTGCCACACATCCCCGGCGCCCTCGCCCGCCGCATCGAGACGCTCGCCGTGGATCTGAGAAACCGTCTGCCGGCACGGCCGCCGGCGGCCCTGCTGCACGGGGATCTGTGGACCGGCAACGTGCTGGTCGACGGGGATCGCATCACCGGGCTGATCGACCCGGCCTGCTACCACGGCCACGGCGAGGTCGACATCGCGATGCTGAGCCTGTTCGGCCGGCCGAGCCCCGCCTTCTTCGACGCCTATGGGCCCCTCGCGCCGGGTCACGCCGAGCGGCTGGCGATCTACAGCCTGTGGCCGGCGCTCGTGCATCTGCGCCTGTTCGGCGCCGGCTACCGATCGATGGTCGAGCGCTTCCTCGACGCCGCGGGCGCGTGAGCGGGCCGCCGACAGGCGTCAGCGCGAGCTCAGCACCCGAAAGATCGCGCCGGTGAGACGCGCCAGATCGGCCTCGCCGATCGTGAAGGCCGGCGTGAGATAGACGATCCTGCCGAACGGCCGCACATAGACGCCGGCCTCGACGAAGTGCGCCTTGAGGGCCGGAATGTCGATCGCGTCGAGCTCGACCGCTCCGATGGCGCCGCGCACCCGCACGTCGACGACGCCGGGCAGATCACGGCACGGCGCGAGCTGCTCGGTCAGCTGCGCCTCGATCGCCGCCACCTGGGCGAGCCGCGGCTCGCGCGCGAACAGATCGAGCGAGGCGTTCGCGGCCGCGCAGGCGAGGGGGTTGCCCATGAAGGTCGGCCCGTGCATCAGCGCGTGCATCGGATCATCCGACCAGAACGCCTCGAACACGCGCTTGGACGCGACCGTCGCGGCGAGCGGCATCGTACCGCCGGTGAGTGCCTTCGACAGCGTGAGGATGTCGGGCACCACACCGGCCTGCTCGCAGGCGAACATCGTCCCGGTGCGGCCGAAGCCCGTGAACACCTCGTCGAAGATCAGGAGCGTGCCGTGCTTGTCGGCGAGCGCCCGCAGGCGCTGCAGCACCGCGGCGTCGTGAAACAGCATGCCGCCGGCGCCCTGCACCAGCGGCTCGACGAGGATGCCGGCGATCTCGTCGGCGCGCTCGGCGAGGAGGCGGTCGAGCGCCGCCACCGTCTCCTCGTCGCGCGGCAGGTCGGCGATGATCTGCTCGGGCAGCAGCCCGTGGAACAGCCGGTGCATGCCCTCGTTGGGATCGCACACCGCCATGGTGCCGGTGGTGTCGCCGTGATAGCCGCCCCGGAACGCGACGAACCGCTTACGGCCGCACACGCCGGTGTTGATCCAGTACTGCACCGCCATCTTCATCGCGACCTCGACGGCGACCGAGCCGGAGTCGGTGAAGAAGACGCGGTCGAGGTCGCCGGGCAGCAGCGCGGCGAGTCGGGTCGCGAGCAGCGCGGCCGGCTCGTGCAGCAGGCCGCCCAGCATCACGTGCGGCATGGTGGCGAGCTGGCGCGCCACGGCCGAGGTGATGTGCGGATGATTGTAGCCGTGACAGGCCGTCCACCACGAGGCGACGCCGTCGACCAGCTCGCGTCCGTCGGCCAGCACGATGCGGCTGCCGCGGGTCGCCGCGACCGGCAGCGGCGCCGGTGCGGTCTTCATCTGCGCGTAAGGCAGCCAGACATGGGCGAGGCCGTCCGCGTGCCAATCCGGCGCGCTCTGCTCGCGCTCGGTCACGGCGGCGAGACCGGTCCAGTGCGGCCGGCGGAGCGTGGCGGTTCGTCGTGACATGGTCGTCCTCCGCGTCACAGGACGCCGAACTGCAGGAGCAGGAAATAGGCGGGAATCGTGAACAGGCCCATCACCGTGGTGAGCCCGGTCATCACCGCGATGTAGCCGGCGTCGGCGTTGTAGGCGCGCGCCGCGATCGACACCTGCGTCATCACCGGCATGGCGGCCTCGATGACGTAGACCTTGCGCATCAGGTCCGGCACCTCGATCAGCGACGTGACCAGGAGCACGACGGCCGGCGCGATGAGGAACCGCGCCGCGACCAGGATCCACATGTCGCGACTCATCCGCACCGACCTGAGATTCGACACGTAGATGGCGATGCCGAGGAACAGCATGGCGAGCGGCGTCGTCATGCCGCCGAGGTAGCCGAGCGTACTGGACAGGAAGGTCGGCAGCTTGATGCCGCCGAGGATCAGCACGACTGCGAGCACCGAGCCGATCAGCGGCGGCGTCACGACATTGCGCAGCGTCGAGAGGCCGAAGGCGGGACGCGGCACCACGACCGTCGATCCCTCACGCTGCGCGGCGAAGCGCGGCCCGTCGAGGCTCAGCCCGTAGACGCCGATCGTCCAGAACAGCAGCGTCTGCACGAGATAGTAGATCACGGCGTAGGGCAGCGCCGCCTCGCCGAACAGCGCGACGTTCACCGGGAAGCCGATGAAGCCGCTGTTGGAGACGAAGAACATCGCCTGGAAGGCGCCGCGGCGCTGCGCCGGCACGCGCGCCAGGAACGACACGGCAACGCCGATCGCCCAGACGGTCAGCATCACGACGAGCGGCACCGCCGCGGCCGTGCCGGCCTGCACGAGGTCCTGTCGCGTGTAGGACTTCGTCATGCTCACGATCATGTAACAGGGGATCGCGATGGTCATCGCGAGCCGCGAGAACAGCCGTCCTGTCGCCTCGTCGAACCAGCCGCGATGCGTGAGCCAGGTGCCGAGCGCGATCATCAGCATGCAGCTGAACACGCCGCTCAGGGATTCGAAGATGTCCATGATCGATGGTCGGCCGGGGGTGGCCGGGTGCAAGCGGGTGGTTCAGCCCGCCAGCCCGGCGATCCGGACCGTCTCCTTCCAGATCGGCCGCTCGCGGGCGGCCCGGGAGGCTACCTGCTCGGGCGTCGACGAGAGCGCGCGGGCGCCGACGACGGCGAAGCGCCGCCGCACCGTCTCGTCGGCCGCGATGTCGCGCATCGCGTCGGCGAGGCGGTCGACGACCACGCGCGGCGTGCCGGCCGGAACCGCGAAAGCCGCCCACGAGGTCATGTCGAAGTCCGGCATGCCGGCCTCGGCCATGGTGGGAACGGCGGGCAAGGCCGGCCAGCGCTGCGTGCCGGTGAGGGCGAGCGGGCGGATCTGTCCGCTCTCGATATACGCCATGTAGGACGTGAGATTGTCGATGGCGAAGGCGACGTCGCCGGACAGCATGGCGGGAATCGTCTGGGCGGCACCGCGGAACGGCACATGCGTGGCGTCGATCCCGGTGCGGGCCGCGAACAGGGTGGGGAACAGATGCGTCGAGGTGCCCACCCCGGAGCTACCGAAGGCGAGCTTTCCCTTCTGCTTCGCCCAGGACACGAACTCGGCGACCGTCGTCGCCGGCACGCGCGCCGGGATGACCAGCGCATTGGGCAGCTCGTAGATCAGCGAGACCGGTGCGAAATCGCGGTCCGGATCGGCGGCCGCCGGGCCGTCGATGAACGGGTTGATGGCGAAGTGGCCGACCGTCGCGGCGGCGATCGTGTAGCCGTCCGGCCGGCTCGCCACCATGGCGGCGACGCCGATATTGCCGGCGGCACCCGGCCGGTTCTCGATCACGAAGGTCTGGCCGAACCGCGCCTCCAGCCGCTCCGCGACGATGCGGGTCAGGAGATCGACCGAGCCGCCCGCCGGATAGGGCACGATCACGTGGACCGGCCGGTCCGGCCATACGGTCGGACCGCTCGCCCGCACCGTCGCGGCGACGATACCGGCGGCGGCGGCGGCCAGGCCGCCGGCCATCACGGTGCGCCGCGTCAGCAGCGTTCTCGCGTCCATCTCGTGCTCTCCCGCAGCCGGTCCGCTCGCCTCAGCCGTGGCAGGCCCGCCCGGTCAGCATCGGCTCGTCTCCGCACCCGCAGGCCCCGGCCTCCACCTCGGACGCCTCGGCATCCGCCGACAGGCCGCCCATCGGGCTCATGCCGAGCTTGCTCAGCAGCGCGAGGTCGTGATCGGGGCCGGGGTTCGGCGTGGTCAGGAGCTTCGGGCCGTAGAAGATCGAGTTGGCGCCAGCGAGGAAGCAAAGCGCTTGGATCTCCTCGCTCATCTTCTCGCGGCCGGCCGAGAGGCGCACGAACGACTTTGGCATCACGATGCGGGCGACCGCGATGGTGCGGACGAACTCGAAGGCGTCGAAGTCCTTCTCGTCCTCCAGCGGCGTGCCCTTCACCTTCACCAGCATGTTGATCGGCACCGACTGCGGGTGCTCCGGCATGGTGGCGAGCGAGTGGATCATGCCGACCCGGTCCTCGCGCGCCTCGCCCATGCCGACGATACCGCCGGAGCAGACGTTGATGCCGGCCTCGCGCACCGCTGCGAGCGTGTCGAGGCGATCCTGGAACGTGCGGGTGGTGATGATGTTGCCGTAGAATTCCGGCGAGGTGTCGATGTTGTGGTTGTAGTAGTCGAGGCCCGACTCCTTGAGCCGGAGCGCCTGCTCGGGAGACAGCATGCCGAGCGTCATGCAGGTCTCCATGCCGAGCTCCTTGACGCCCTCGACCATGGCACAGACCACGTCGAGATCGCGGTCCTTGGGGCTGCGCCAGGCGGCGCCCATGCAGAACCGCGTCGAGCCGGCCGCCTTGGCGCGGCGCGCCTCGGTCAGCACCTTCTCGACCTCCATCAGCTTCTCGGCCGGGAGCTTGTCCTTGTGGCGGGCGCTCTGCGGACAGTAGCCGCAGTCCTCCGGGCAACCGCCGGTCTTGATCGACAGCAGCGACGAGACCTGGATCTCGTGCGGGTCGAAATTCTGCCGGTGGACCCGCTGCGCCTCGAACATCAGGCTGGGGAACGGCAGGTCGAAGAGTGCGCGAATCTCGGCCCGCGTCCAGTCGTTGCGAACGATGCCGCCGGCGCCGGGCGCGACGCTCGTGGCGAGATCGGTGGGGATGATGACAGTACGATCGTCCATGGGTCGAGACCTGAGTTTGTCGTGTCGACGGCCGGGATACGGGGGTCGATCCCCCGGCCGCCGACGGGTTTTTACGGATTTTCGATCCGCTACGCTATCCGAACGTGCCGGCGGGCGTCGGCACAGCTGCTTGGGCGGATCACCCGAAGATCATCCGCATGATGATATAGCAGACCGACGGGCAGACCAGACAGCCGAAACCCGTATAGAAGGTGGCCGTCAGGGCGCCGTAGGGCACGAGGCGGGCGTCAGTGGCGGCCAGGCCGGCGGCGGTGCCGCTGGTGGTGCCCATCAGCCCGCCGTAGACCATGGCGGCCGCCGGATTCGTCAGGCCGAACGGCTTGGCGAGCAGGGGCGTCAGGATCATCACGGCGATCGACTTCACCACACCGGCCGCGATCGACAGGGCGATGATGTCGGAGCTCGCCCCGATCGCCGTGCCGGTGACCGGGCCGACGATGAAGGTGACGGCGCCGGCCCCGATGGTGGTGAGGTCGACGGTACCGCGGTAGCCGAACGCATAAGCGATGGCGACGCCGACCACGAAGGCCACGAAGGTGCCGATGACGAGCGACAGCACGCCGGCGAGGCCGGCCTTCTTCAGCTCCTCCAGCCGCACGCCGTAGGCGGTCGAGATGATGCAGAAATCGCGCAGCATGGCGCCGCCCATCAAGGCGAAGCCGGCGAACAGCGGAACGTCGGCGATGCCGCGCTTGCCGTTGGTCAGCATGCCGCCCACGAAGGCGAGGATCAGGCCGATGACGATGGCGACGGCGGAGCCGTGCACCCGCCCGCGGGTGATCTTGTCGGAGAAGGCGTAGCACAGCCAGGTGAGCGCGCCGACGAACACGAAGGCGAAGATGAGCCCACGCGGCTTCGTCAGCTCCATCAGGAAGACGTTGATCTGGTCCATTGTCGCTTCCTCAGGCCTTCTTCGCCTGCGCGCCGGCCGGAACGTCTTCGTCGCCGAACGTCGAGGTCGCAGCCCCGGCCCAGGCCGACAGGATGCGGATGAACGGGAAGAGAACGACCACCGACACGATGCCGGCGAGCAGCGCTACCACGCCGCCGTTGAGCGCGGCGACGACATTCTGGGTCGCCGCCATCGCGATCACGACCGGAATGTACATGGCGTTCCAGAACAGGATGCCCTGCTCCGACGCCTTGGGCATCATGCCCTTCTGCTTCAGCCAGTTGGTCAGGAACACCAGGATCAGCATCGCGAAGCCGACGCCGCCGATGTCACCGTCGATCCCGAGCAGCTTGCCGAGGACGAGGCCGATCGCCGTGCCCACGAACATGCAGATGCCGAGAATCATTACCCCGTAGATGACCATTGTTACCCCCAGTGGCCGTTTCGAGGATCGTGGCCCGGAGCACGGCTCCGGGCCGATCGCTTGTTATTCGATCACCATGATCAGCGCGCCGGGCTTCAGCCGGTCGCCGACCGCGACGCCGATCGACTTGACGGTGCCGTCGACCGGCGACACCAGCGGCGTCTTCATCTTCATCGCCTCGAGCACGGCGACCTCGGTGCCCTTGGCGACCGTGTCGCCCACGGCGACCTTCACGGCATCCACCTTCGACGGCATCTTGGCTTTCAGATCCATGTGTCAGACTCCTGGTTGAAGTTCGAGTGCGGGGTTCGGAGCGCGGGACGTCGCCGGACACGGTCCGGAGCCGAGCGCCCGCAGCGCTTCGTCACGGTCGAGGAGACGCACATCGGCCAGGCCGCGGCCCAGCACGGTGCGCGTTCCCGAAAGCAGCTCGGCGAGCTTGACGCCGTAGCCGTTGGCGAGATCGACCTCGGCGTCGAGCCGCAGCGCATGCCGCTGTGCGATCGCGGCCGCGGCCGCCGCGAAGCCGGCGAGCGCCGCGTCGTCGGGCGCCCGGACGACGAGGTCGAGATCGGAGCCCGTCTCGAGATAGGCGAGGCGGGTGGCGAGCTGGAGCGCGGTCGAGCCGAACACGCCGAGCGCGATGCCGTGATAACCAGCGGCGTCGAGAAGCGCGTCGAGCGCCGGACCGACCGGCAAGGTGCGGGGCCGCGGTGCCGCCAGTACCTCGTAGGGCGTCCACGTCGTCGCGACGGCGGCGAGTGGCGCCGTGATCCGGGCGCGAACGCGCGATCCGTCGTGACGGAACGGGAAGGCGACGCCGAGCTGGACGTGGCCGGCCGGCACGTCGCCCTCGGCCCGGCAGGCGATGCCGGGAATGTCGTTGTCGGCGAAGGCGGCGGCCGCCCAGGTCGGCAGCGGGGCGCGGCGGAACTGCGACAGCACGCCGGCCGCGACCGCCTCGGCGAGATCCTCGCGCGCCTCGGCCGCGAGAAAGACCAGGGTGTGGCGGGGAAAGGTCATGGCCCCGTCACCGCGTCTTGCGCCAGACCGGATCGGTCTTGGCGGTCGCCTGGAGATCGATCTGGGCCTGCACCAAGTCGTCGAACAGTTTTGTCGCGACCGGCCCGACGATGCGGATGGGTGCGGCGGACGTGCCGTCCGCCGCGGGCAGGCTCGGCACCAGCTCGAGCGCGGTCGCGGCGGCACCGGTGACGAGACCGGGCGGCACCTTCACGACCCGGCCCTTGATCCGCAGGATGGTGCGGGCGGTGCGCTCCACCGTCTCGGCGGCGTGCGGCGTCGCGCGCACCAGCACCTCGTATTCGGGATGCGTGCGGCGCCGGCGATACGTGATGATGCGGCCCTTCGGATTGCAGACGTGGCCGCTCTCCGCATAGGGAAAGCTGTCCGCCGTCGGCAGGCCGCCGACGATCAGCTCGCGGAACCCCTCGCCGGCCGGCGAGGCGACGAGGCCGATGTCGTCGCGCAGCGGCACGCCGTCGAGCGTCAGCCAGCCGTACTCCTGACAGCCGTAGAGATCGTGGACCTTGTAGCCGCGCCGCTCGGCGACCGGCAGCAGATCGAGGTTGAGGGGCGTGCCCGCGACCATGATGACGAGGTGCTCGGGAAGCCGGTCCGCGAGGCCGAGCCTGGAGGCCTCTTCCAGGCTGGCGCGGACGAACGACGACTCCCCGAGCACCAGGGCCGGCTGTTGCCGGCAGAGCGCGACGATGAACGCCTCGCGGCTGGAACGCTCCAGGAAGAACCAGTCGATCCCGGCGCGCTGCAGCCCCTCCCGCGAGAACACGTTCACGAGCGGCGGATAGGTGACCAGCATCCGCTGCCCCGCCGTCGCGCCGACCGTCTCGAGGACGCGGCGCGCGACGGCGCACCGCTCCTCGATCTCGCTGAACGTCACGCCGACGATGTTCTGGAACGCCGACGATCCGGTCGTGAAGGTCAGGTAGGCAAGGTTGAGAGGAGTGTGGACCTCCTCGATCACATGGGCCGCCGTCGGCCCCGCGATGCCCTTGTCGGCGAGCGTCCGGCGCGGCATCTCGCCGAGCGACGGCACCGTCGCGAAGGCGTTCGCCATCTCTTCCAGATCGTCGAAGGGATCGGACATCACGGGGTCCTCCGGGACCTACGGATCAGGCGGTCTGCGGCCGATACTTATCGGCGACGGCCGCGAACTCCGCCGCCATCTTGGCGACGACCTGCGGACGGGTGACGCGGCCGCCGCGGGCGGTGCCGAGCGCGGCGCGGCCCTGCGGACCGGTCGCCTCGCCCTTCGCCTTGGCGGCGCGCAGCTCGGCAACCTGCTTGACGACCACGCCGCGGAGGTCCGGAATCTCCGGAACCAGCGCCTCGACGCCACCGAGCTTGAAGAAGAACTGCGGGCCGGCCGCGAACACCGGGTTGCTCTTGGAGAGATCCTCGAGAATCTCGATGTCCTTCTTGATGATGCGCGAGACGCTGGTGAGCGGCATCACGTGGATCATGGTGCCGAACTTGGCGTCGAGCGCGACGATGCGGTCGGCCTGCAGGCCGTGGCACAGGAAGGCGCCCGAGATGGCGCGGCCGATGACGGCGGCGACGATCGGATGGCCGGCGAGGCGGGCCTCGGCGAGCGCCAGCTGATAGGCGCCCGTCGACTTGTTCATGCCGAAGATCTCTTCGACCTTGCCGGGGCCGTTCCCGGGCGTGTCGACGACCAGCACCAGCGGCCGCTTCTTGTCCGCCGGCTTGTCGGCGTCGGCCGCGATGGAGGCGTAGACGGCGGATGCCATCTTGTACCCCTCCTCCATGCCGATGATGCCGGCATAGACGACCGGGAACTTCTCGTTGAAGGCGTCGGCGTCGGAGGCGATGACCGTGACGGTCTCGCCGGCGAGCTTGGCCGTGCCGACCACGGCGCCGGGGCCGTAGCTCTCGTCGGTGAACTGCTTGGCGCCGACGACGTCCCGCTCGAAGGAGCCGGGATCGACGATTATCTCGAGGGCGACCAGGCCTTGCCCGATCAGGGTGTCCATGGTGATCTCCTGATTGCTGCTGCGCGGCGCGGGCTCAGACCGAGAGCCGCTGCGCCTGCTTGCGGAAGTCGTCGACGGGCGCGTCGCCGAGCCCGGCCGGATCGTTGTTGCCGGCGCGGCGCCACACGTCGTAGGCGTCCTTCGGCTGCATCTCGGCGGCGAGCGCGACCAGACGCATCTGCTTCTCGACCAACGCGGCCGAGCCGATGCGGCGGAACTGCTCGAAATCGGCGACCGGCAGCTTGCCGAGCTCGGCGAGCTGGGCCCGGAACGCGGCGATGCGGTCGTCGACCAGGAAGTTGCAGTCGCCCATGATGTACTTGTGACGGCCACCGGTGGTGCGATAGACGAGCGCGCGGTTGGACGCGTCGAACTCGTCCTTGCCCATCTCCTCCTCGATCACCTCGGGGCCGGTGAGGCCGAGGCGGCCGAACTCGCTCATCAGGATCACGTCGGTGGCGGCGGCGACGAAGCCCATGCCGCCGAAGCAGCCGATGCGCGAGCCGATCAGCGCGACCACCGGCACCTTGCCGCGGGCGCGCTGGAAGGCGTCCATCACCTCGGCGTGCGCCAGCAGGCCGGCGTTCGACTCGTGCAGCCGCACGCCGCCGGTCTCGAACGAGATCACCACCATCGGCAGCAGCTCGGGCGCGATCGACGGAGTCTTCGCCTTCAGCTCGTCGGCAAAAGCGATCGCAAGATCGATCGTCGTCACCATCTTGGCGCCGCCGACCTCGCCGACCGCGCCGCCGATGAAGCGGCCTTCCTGCGAGATCACGAAGACCGGCCGCTTGCCGATCCGGCCGACGCCGGTGACGACGCCGTCGTCGAACTCGACGGCCTCGCCCAGCGCGACCAGA
Source organism: Rhodoplanes elegans (assembly GCF_016653355.1). GTDB lineage: Bacteria > Pseudomonadota > Alphaproteobacteria > Rhizobiales > Xanthobacteraceae > Rhodoplanes > Rhodoplanes elegans. The sequence continues at coordinate 51,054 of NZ_NHSK01000083.1, forward strand.
TGCGGGCTCGACATCCGATCGAACGGACCGGCGAGCTCGGTGAAGGTGCCCTCGTCGACGAGGCCGATGGCGCGGTCGCGCGCGCTCGACTCGAGGAAGCTCCGGGCCTGCAGTTTGCTCCAGTTCGGCATGTCAGTTCTCCTCCGGCGTCACGCCGCGGTCTCGGCGAGCGCCTGCTGCAGCCGCATGGAGACGACGGCGGGCGAGGCGTTGTTGTCGTTGATGTCGATGGCGACGTCGGCGAGCTTGGCACGATTGACGAAGGCCTGGACGACCTTGCGCCAGACGGCGTCGAAGCCGCCGACCGGCGTCGTCACCTTCACCTTGACGCCGCCTTTGAGATCGCACGGCTCGAGGATCACCTCGAGGTCGCCCGAGCCGACCACGCCGTAGTGCACGGGCGCCGCGAGCCGCACCGTGGCGGCCTCGGCCTTGCAATCGAATTCGAGAGTGTTGAGGGCCATCGTGATTCTCCGTGGCTCACCAGTTCCGGAAACGGGCCGGCGGGTTGTAGAGGCCGCCCGACCAGTCGACGAGCTCGCGCATGTTGCGGGCGGCGAGCCGGTCGCGGGTGGCGGTGTCGGGATCGATGCCGAGATCCTCGGCCGTCTTGACGATGCCCTGGTCGCGCAGGCGGCGCGTCTCTTCGGGCTTCGCCTCGAGGCCGATCTCGGTGTAGCCGGCGACCGCGCGAATCGCCGCCATGCGGGTGTCGAGATTGCCGCAGCGGTTGAGGTAGGCGATGCCTTCCTCGGTGACGATGTGTGTCACGTCGTCGCCGTAGATCATCACAGGCGGCAGATCGAGCTTGGCGTTCTCGGCGAGCTTCCAGGCGTCGAGCTTGTCGACGAAGGCCGGCGCGCGCGCCTCGCCGAACGTCTCCATGCCCTGCACGACGAGCCGCTTGCCGCGCGGCATGTCGCCGATCAGCTCGTGCATGTTGGGCACCTCGCGGCCGCACTTGATCCACGAGTCGGTCGAGTGGCGGCGGCCCTTGGCATCGCAGCCCATGTTCGGCGCACCGCCGAAGCCGGCGACGCGGTTGGCGGTCGCGGTCGAGGAGTTGCCGAAGCGGTCGATCTGCAGGGTCGAGCCGATGAACATGTCGAGCGCATAGTGGCCGGCCGTCTGGGCGAGGGCGCGGTTGGAGCGCAGCGAGCCGTCCGGGCCGGTGAAGAACACGTCCGAGCGGGCGCGGACGTACTCTTCCATGCCGAGCTCGCCGCCGAAGCAGTAGATCGTGTCGATCCATCCCGATTCGATCGCCGGGATCATGGTCGGGTGCGGGTTGAGCACCAGCTCGGTGCACGCCTTGCCCTTCAGCCCCAGCTCCTCGCCGTAGGTCGGCAGCAGGAGCTCGATCGCCGAGGTGAGGAATCCGATGCCGTGATTGATGCGCTTCACGCCGTACTCGCCGTAGATGCCCTTCAGGCACATCATGGCGAGCAGGACGTGACGCTCGGTCAGCAGGCCCGGGTCACGGGTGAACAGCGGCTCGATGAAGAACGGCTTCGGCGACTGCACGACCGCGTCGATCCAGTCGGCCGGGATGTCGACGCGCGGCAGCTTGTCGACGATCTTGTTCACCTGGGCGATGACGATGCCCTTGCGGAACTTGGTCGCCTCGACGATGACGGGCGTGTCCTCGGTGTTGAAGCCCGTGTAGAGGTTGCCCTCGCGGTCGGCCTCGTAGGCGCAGATCAGCGAGACGCGCGGCGTCAGATCGAGGCAGTAGCGGCCGAACAGCTCGAGATAGGTGTGGATCGCGCCGAGCTCGAGCTTGCCCTCGCGGATGAACTTGGCGACGCGGCCGGACTGCGGGCCGCCGAAGGCGAAGTCGAGCTTCTTGGCAATGCCCTTCTCGAACACGTCGAGATGGGCGGCGAGCGGCACCGACGACTGCACCATGTGCAGGTCGTGGATCTTCGCCGGATCGACCTTGCACAGCGCCTCGGCCAGGAAGTCGGCCTGCTTCTGGTTGTTGCCCTCGACATTGACCTTGTCGCCGGGCCGGATCACGGCCTCGAGCAGCGGGACGATGTCCTCGGGCTTCACCTGCTTGCCGGCTCCGATGAAACGGGCGGCGGCTTCCATCCGCTGCGCCGTGTCACGCGCCAGCGTGTTCCATTGACGTTCGACTTTCATGTAGAACCCCCTTGAGGACGTGGTCATCGGCTCGCCGTGGCTACCGCGATCGGCGGCCGGGCGTGGCTGATGTCTCCGGAATGGACGAGGTGCTCGTGACCGGCGGCGTCGCGCAGCACGAGGGCGCCGTCGTCGGCGAGCGCGACCGCCGTGCCGGCGAGCGGCACGGCCGAATCAGAGACGACGACGCGGCGGCCCAGCGTGCTGGTGCCGCGCCGCCAAGCATCGGCGATCGGCGCGAAGCCGCGATCCTCGAGGACCGCGACCCAGGTCGAGAACGAGTCGAGGCAGGCGTCGAGGACGGCCGCGCAGTCGAACGTCCGTCCGGTCGCCGCCGCGAGCGAGGTCGCGATCCCGCGCAGCTCGGGCGGAAACGTCTCGGCTACGATCGCGACGTTGAGGCCGAAGCCGACGACGACGAAGTCGACGTCGCCATCCGCCGTGGCCGCGGCCTCGGCGAGGATGCCGCAGACCTTGCGGTCGCCGATCAGGATGTCGTTCGGCCACTTGATCGCGGCCGGCACGCCGAGCCGCGTCACGGCCTCGTGCAGCGCGACGGCCGCCAGCAGGGTCGCCTTGGACAGATCGCGGCCGGGCGCCCGCCGCAGCAGGAGCGAGACGCAGAGGCTCTCGTCGCGACTCGAGAACCAGCTGCGCTCGCCCTTGCCGCGTCCGGCGACCTGCTCGTCGGCGACCAGAACGGTTCCGTCCACCGCGCCGGCACGCCCCAGCTCGATCAGCATCGCATTCGTCGAGTCGGCGACCGGGATGCGCAGGACGGTACGACCGATCCTGCGGTCCGGGCGATCGGCCGAGCAGAACGGCGCGACGAGCCTATCGTGAACCGGGGCGTGCACGGCGCGGATCCTCTTCTGCCTCGTGGCCTCAGTGACCGGCGACCAGGCCGATCGTCGAGGCGAACACGCCGACCGCGATCGCCGAGACGATCAGGCCGCAGATGTTGGCGCCCATCGCGACCGGCAGGATCATGGCGTAGGGATTCGCCTCGCCGACGATCTTCTGGGCGATCTTCGCCGTGGTGGGCACGCAGGACACGCCGGCGATGCCGACGACCGGGTTGAAGTTGCCGCGCGACAGCGCCCAGATCAGCCAGCCGCCGAGCAGACCACCGATGCCGGAGAACAGGAGGGCCGTCATGCCGAGGACGAGCAGCAGCAGGACGCGGACGTCGAGCAGCGTCGAGGCCTCGCACAGCACGCCGAGCACCAGGCCGAGCAGCAGGGTCGACATGTAGGTGATGGTCTTCTCCAGGAGCTCCTGGTACGGCTCGATCTCGGCCTCCTTGATGGCGACGCCGAGGAAGAAGGAGAGCGTCAGCGGCGCGGCGACCGGGAGGAGCAGGCAGAGCAGCGCAGCGGCGACGATCGTGAAGATGAACTTCGACTTCTGCGAGACCTCGGGGAACTCCATCTCCACTTCGTTGCCGCGGTACTTCGCCGGCACCAGCAGCTTGATCAGGTAAGGATAGCCCGCATAGGTCAGGGACAGATACAGATAGGCGATGATCGAGATCGGAACGAAGAGATCCTTGGCCATCACCAGCGAGGCGAACAGCACCATCGGGCCGTCGGCGCCGCCGATCGAGCCGACCGCCGCGGCCTGGCCGGGCGTCAGCCCGCAGTAGTAGCCGATCACGAGGGTCACGAAGGTGCCGAGCTCGGCGAAGATCGCGATTGTGATCGAGGCCCACGGACGGGCGAGAATGAAGGTGATGTCCGACATGGCGCCGATGCCGAAGAACAGCATGCAGGCGACCAGCGAGTTCGAGAAGGCGAAGTTGTAGACGGGCTGCAGGAAGTAGATCTGCATCGCGTCGACCAGCGCGGCCGGCTCGGCGACCAGCGGGGCCAGCATGAGGGTGCCGATCTTCTGGCCCTCGAGGAACATCACGCCGGCGTTGACGCACATCATCGCGAGGCCCATCGGCACCATGATGAGCGGCTCGAGCGTGCGCTTGAAGCCCAGATAGGCGAGCCCGAACCCGATGACGATCAGGACGACGCGCATGACGGCGACGACCGGCTCCTGCGCGAACATGGTCGCGATGCCGGGGAAGATGGAGAGAAGCTGTTGCAGCATGGATTTAGGTCCTCGTATCTCGGTCGGGCGGCCGCGCGTCGCGGGCCGCCTTGTCTCACTCGGCGCCGCTGCCGCTCATCAGCTTGTTCAGCAGGACGATCACGCCCATCACCGCGTAGGCGATCACGGCCGTGATCGCGTAGGCGGCGATCGTGTAGACGATGACGTTCATGGTCGGTCTCCGATGGAATGAGTCTGGTGGTCGCCGCCGAGGCAGAACCTCCGCGTCGCGGTTTCGGGAAACGTGCCGTGCTCGATCAGATGCGCGCCGACCGTCACGGAGAGCAGATCCGCCGCGCCGCCGGGGCTGATGCGCCGGGCGACGCAGGCCGCGTCGAGCCGCTCGATCGCGGCGACGCCGGCGGGCGTCAGGGCGCCGCCGAGATCCATCACGCGACGGGCCTCGGCACGGATGAAGTCGAGCGCCTCCGGGCCGCCGCGCCACATCACGGTAGTGTCGTCGGCGACGGCGATCAACGCGATCAGCGCATGGACGAGGGCGCGATCGAGGCCGTGTCCGACGGCGAGCGCGGTGCGCAGCGCCGGCAGGCCGCAGTCGAGGACGGTCGGGAAGCCGGCCTCGACCTCGCCCCGGATGCCGAGCGTGCCGTGACGCTGGAACAGAATCTCGCCGGCCGTGTGCGGCGTGGCGGTGCGGCCGTGCAGCTCGCGCGCGCACAAGCCTTCGGTTATGGCGCCGACCGTGCGCAGCACATCCTCGGCACGCAGCATGTCGGTGGTCCGGCTGACGCAGCCCGCCGCGGCGGCGAGCAGGCCGGCGCAGAACAGCGCGCCGCGCTGGGTGTTGACGCCGTTTGTCGCGCCGAGCAGCGCGGCGTCGTGATCACGTCCGACAGCGCGGACGGCCGGCAGCAGATCGACGAGCGCGCCGCGATGCGAGCGGCCGAGCGCCGCGCACTGGAACAGGCATGGCGCGATCGCGGCGGAGGAGAGCATGAAGGTGCGCACGTCCATGTCGGCGTGCGCGCCCATGGAGCGCGGCGTCACCAGTCCGGGTTTCGGGTGGGAGCAGACCTCGAGGAGCAGCCCGGCGAGCGCCGCCGAGCCGATCCGCCAGGCGACGGCGTCGAGCAGTGCGGGACAGACGGGCGTGTCCGGACGGACGGGAGAGCAACCCACGACGACACTCCTGTGCTCGCGGGTCCGGACGACGTCGTCGTCGGACGCACGGGGAGCACAGCGTGCGTGCCGGAAGGCACGTCACGGCTGGAGAAACACCGTCGCTAGGTTCGCGTGATCGCTCGGCGGGGATCGGATCGCCTCGGACGTCGCGTCGCCGGACCAGGGGTCGTGGGACTCGCCGCTCGGAGGATCCGCAGGGACTGTCGTGGCCGATCTCTGACGTCTCGCGTGCTCTGTGACTGCGGCCACGCATCACAGGACGGCGGCAATCTGTTCCCGCCGGCCCGGGCTGTCAATCGGCGGCCGGGCAAGCAGAATCCCGGATGGGCCGTAGGCCGCCGCACTGATTTTCAAACGAGTTTCGACGAGCCCGGCGAAAAACGCACGGCGGAAATGATCAGCAGGAATGCGACTTCTTAGGCGCGCACCGGAGAGGTATCAATCGCGCTGCGCCGTCACGGGAACGGCGTCCCCCCTCCCCCGATCCCGCAGGTGATCTCCATGGACATCGCCACCGACCGCATCGGCAAGCTGGCCCTGATCACAGCCATGTCGAGCGACGACGAGGAAATCAGAATCAAGGACTCGCTCAAGGGCGACCCGCACGTCCGACTGACCGTCACCTATGTGAGCGGCCGCAAGGGCGACATCGAGCGGGTGTTCGTCCGGTCGCTGATCGGCGCCGCCCTCAAGGCCGACACGGTGCCGGAGCGGGCCGGCCCGATCCACGCCATCATTCATGCCGGGCTCGAGGCGTGGCACGGGCTCACCCACGCCGTCGTCGACAGCTCAAGCCTGAAGATCAAGGTGGCCATCGTGTCGGACGGCAAGTGGCTGGTGATCGCCGCCTACGGCGACTCGGCCATGCATCAGCTCACCAATCACGAGCGCATCGGCTTCGGCGCCATGCATCTGTGACCGGCGCCGCGTCGCCGCTTCCAGAACCGGGCGGGCGCCGCGACGCCACTTCGCGACGGCCTCCAACATCCTCCGCCAACCCTCTGTTAACGCTCTATTAACTACGCCTTGGGTTGCGCCCCGGTGTGGCAGAATTGACACCAATTCTTCTCGGGTTCGAGTCAGATTGCATCCATCAAAGACGAGGGGATGGACCAATGAAGAAGATCCTGATGGCGACGGTCGCGACCGTCATGTCGATTGGCGTCGCCGGCGCCGCGGACCTCTCGGCCCGCATGCCCATGAAGGCCCCGCCGCCCGTGATGGCGCCGGTGTTCTCGTGGACCGGCTGCTACATCGGCGGCTATGTCGGTGGCGCGTGGTCGGGTGACACGACCGTCAGCACCTACAGCACGTCGAACGCGTTCGGGTCGTACGGCTACGGCTACAGCAACGACTCGAGCTTCATCGGCGGCGGCACGCTGGGCTGCAACTGGCAGCCGGTCGGCTCGCCGTTCGTGCTCGGCCTCGAGGGCGAAGTCGGCTATCTGAGCCTGTCGGGCTCGGCCTTCGATCCGACCCGCACCGCGGCCCTGCCGATCGTGTCGAACACGAAGATCGGCGACTGGTACGGCATGATCACCGGCCGTCTCGGCTACTCGTTCGGCCAGGCGCTCGTCTACGCCAAGGGCGGCGTGGCCTTCGTCGACGTCGAGAGCGGCATCGCCGGCACCGTGCTGGCCGGCCCGGGCGTCGTCGCCAACGGCTCGTTCGCCGGCTCGACCTCCGACACCGTGGCGACCTGGACGGTCGGCGGCGGCGTCGAGTGGGCCTTCGACATGAACTGGAGCATCAAGGCCGAGTACATGTACATCGGCCTGAACGAGACCCAGACGCTCTGCGGCAGCGGCGTGGTCCTCGCCACGAGCACCTGCTTCTCGCACGAGTTCGACGGCATCCACACCGCCAAGGTCGGCCTCAACTACCGCTTCGGCGGGGCCAGCGCCCCGGTGATGGCGCGCTACTGATCCGGCCGAAAGAGACTCCGACCCTCCGGGCCGAAGTCCCAGCAGAGGCCGCGTCGGGTGAATCGGCAAGGGCTCCGAGGTCTCCTCGGGGCCCTTTGCCGTTCGGGTTCCGGCGCGGCCGCGCGCGGCCCGTCGCTTGCTTCTCCTGTTACGGGCAGCGCCCGGATGGAGGGTTTGCGACAATGGCGACGGTGATCTTCTGGGAGAAGCCCGGCTGCGGCGGCAATGCGCGCCAGAAGGCGCTGCTGCGCGCCTCCGGCCACGACGTCGACGTTCGTGATCTGCTGAGCGAAGCCTGGACGGCGGAGCGCCTGCGTCCCTTCTTCGGCGAACGCCCCGTGACGGCGTGGTTCAACGCGTCCTCGCCGCGGGTGAAATCCGGCACCGTGGTGCCGGCCCTGCAGACCGCCGAGACGGCGATCGCCCTGATGCTCGCCGATCCGCTGCTGATCCGCCGGCCGCTGATGCAGGTCGGCGAGCGCCGCGAGGCGGGCTTCGATCAGGCCCTCGTCGACGCCTGGATCGGCCTCGCGGAGAGCCGCCAGACCATCACGGACCAGTGCCCGAAGGACGATCCGCAGCACGCGGTCGCCTGCCGGGCCGCCGACGCGGCCGGCCCGTCCTGATCAGCCCCCCACCAGCGTCCGCATCACGGTTCCGAGGCCGGCGAGCAGATCGGCCGGGCCGGTCTCCACCACCAGACGGAAGCCGAGATTTGCGGGCGGCACGCCGGCCGCGCAGCCGCCGGTGCGCGGATCGCGGATGAAGTCGGTCATGTAGGTGCGGTGCTGGCCCTGGACGACCCGCACCCCGCAATTGACGGTGGTCGGCCGCGTCTCGCCCGCAGGGTCGAGCGCGGCCCGCACGAAGCAGCTCGCGGTCCACTCCCACACGTTGCCGGCGATGTCGGTGAGCCCCTTCGCGTTGGTCCCGAAGCGACCGAGCGGCTGCGGCGCCGTCGGGCCCGTCTCGCGCGCCGCCTCGGTCTCGTAGCGGGCGAGCCAGGCCTTCGCCGGATCGGCGGTGTCGACCACGGGCAGCACCTCGTCGCGGGCCCGCTCGGCGGCGGCGAACACCCACTCCGCGTCGGTCGGCAGCCGGTGAACGACGCCGGTCGCGCGGCTGATCCACGCCGCATAGGCGAGCGCGTCCCGGAAGCTGACGCCGACCATCGGTCGGCCGGCCGCCGTGCCGGCCTGCGGAATGCGCGGGCAGCCGCCGGCGGCGACGCAGGCGCCGTACTCGGCCGCCGTGACCTGCCGCGCCATGATCGCGAGCGGCCGCTCCTGTCGCCGCGCCTGCAGCGGCGCGACGACAGGGCGGCCGGCGACCGTGATGTCGCCGGCGGTGCGGTAGGAGAAGGGGCCGGGCGCCAGCACGACGATCTCGTGTGGCAGCACCGGCGGCGCCGCGGGGGCAAGAACCGCGACGCCACCGGCCACCACGGGCCCGGCGAGGGCGGCCGCGACCGCGGTGAGCTTCAGTCCCGACGCGAGCAGCATGGCCGATCCTCCGACCCCGGTCCTGCGGACCGGCGAGGCGACTGCGCCGGTCCGCGGGGAGGCGCGGACCGGCGCGACGTCACCGCCTCACTTCGTCACCGTCCGGGCGGCGGAGCCCACCTTGCCGGGCGTGATCGGGCCGGGCGGCGACACCTGCGTCATCAGATCGTCGTTCCAGGTGCCTTCGACCTTGAAATGCGCCGTGGCACCGAGCTCGACCGCCTCGATCAGATTGTGGTTCACGTAGGCGTAGACGCCGGGCTGCAGAAACGTGTAGAGGGCCGCGCCTGCCGAGCCGCCGCGGATGAACCAGGTCTCGAGATCCGTCTGCGGAGGGTTGCTGAACTTGCCGGTCTCCCACACATGGTCGCCGTGGCCGCCGATCAGATGCGGGCGGGTGTCGCGATTGGCCTGCGAGTGGACGATCATCACGGTCTCGCCGACCTTCGCGGTCATGGCGTTCTTGCCCGTGAGGGCACCGACCCGGCCGTTGAACACGACGTGCGAGGGGATCAGCTTGCGCATCACCTCGCTCGTGTCGCTGTAGGACTCGGCGAGCGACTCGTAGCTCTTGAACTTGCCGGTCTCGTCGCGCGGGACGTAGAGGTCGTTCTCGCCGACATAGTAGATGCGGTCGTAGCGCAGCGGCTTGCCGGCGCGGTCCTTCAGGCCGTCGCGCGGCAGCACCATCACGGTGCCGCTCATGCCGGAGACGACGTGCCAGGGGATCATGCCCTCGGGGGCGCAGTGATAGACGAACACGCCGGTGCGGGTCGCCTTCCAGCGCAGCACCACCTGCTCGCCGGGGTTGACGTGGGTGAGCGCGCCGCCGCCGAGCGCACCGGTCGCCGAATGGAAGTCGATGTTGTGCGGCATCGTGTTGGTGTCGGGATTGACCAGCGTGAGCTCGACCTGGTCGCCCTCGTGCACCACCATCATCGGCCCCGGCATGGTGCCGTTGAACGTCATGGCGCGGAACTTGGTCCCCGCCTCGTCGATCACCACCTCCTTCTCCTCGATGACCATCCGGAACTGGACGATCGCCGGGCCGTCCTTGGTGGCCTGCTCGTGCGGATGAACGAAGGGCGGGGCGACGAGATCGACGGTCTTGCGCGGGAGATCGGGGCTCGCGGCGAGCGCCGGAGCGGCAGCCAGCAGGGCGGCCACGGCGGCGCCCATCAGTACGGACCTGCGGGTCATCGGACCCTCCTTTGTGCGTCGTTCCTTCGAAACCGATGAACGGACGCTAGGAGCGCGACGGCCCAGCTTCGTTGTGAAACGGCAATCAGCGGGGACAGCACGGCGGCGACCGCGGCGCTGTTTGCCGAACCGCAAACAGGAAGGGCGGAGCAGAATCAACGGACGGCGTCGACCCTCGTGCCCCGGACAAGGCGCGTCAGGCCGCAGGCCTCATGCGCCGCAGAGCCGGGGCCCAGGGGCCACGGGGCAAACGCCTGTCCTGATCGCCCTGGGTCCCGGTTCGCGACGCTTCGCGCCGCGCCCGGGACAAGAGACCTCCTCAGTCGGCGCGTCCGTCGATGTAGCGGACGAACAGCGGGCGGCCGGCGAGGCCGCGGCCGAAGGAGTCCGAGAACCGCAGCCGCTCGCAGCCGCCGAGGCTCTTCGTGATGGCACGACGGTAGGCGTCGCGTGTCTCCCTGGACGCGCCCTTGCTCGCGTAGGTGACGGAGGGGGGTCCCATCAGGCTGCCGTCGCGGGAGAGGCCGAACCGCACCGTCATCTCCATGCCGGGCTTGCGAGCGTCGTCCGGCGGCGGCGCCCAGCAGGCGCGCAGCGCCGCGAACAGCTTTTGAACCGTGTCGACCGGGCCGTCGGGCGGGGGCGCATCGGACGATGTCGCGGGACCGATGGTGAGCCGCAGGCTGCTCGGCAGGCATCCGCCGGTGCCGCAGTCCGGCGCGGCGCCGCCGAGCGCCGCCCCGGTGCCGACGGCCCCTGCC
>NZ_NHSK01000084.1 GCF_016653355.1 Rhodoplanes elegans
GTCGGGGGTGGGGGGCTCTTCGCTTTGATCAACATCACGGCCGCTCTCCGGCGCGGTCCGCGGTCGGGGGCGCGTCGTCGCGGCCGCCGTCGACCCGGTCGGTGCCGGTCTCCAGATAGCCGCGCAGCGCCAGCACGACGACGAGCGCCGTCATGCCGAACGAGATCACGATCGCGGTGAGCACGAGCGCCTGCGGCAGCGGGTCCGTGTAGGCCGTCGCGGCCTTGTCGACGATGGGCGGCCGGTCGATCACCAGACGGCCCATGGCGAACAGGAACAGGTTCACGGCATAGGAGAGGAACACGGTGCCGATGATCACCGGGAAGCTGTGCGCGCGGAGCAGCAGATAGACGCCGATCGCGGTGAGGATGCCGATCGAGGCGGCGACCAGGACTTCCATTCAGGCCTCCGTTCCGGCGAGCGGGGCCGAGGCGGCCGGGGCCGCGTCGCGTTCCGGCGCGGGGCGGGGCGGCTCTGAAGCAGGCGGCGCGCGCTCGGCGCGGCGCTGCACCAGCGCGATGCGGGCGAGCGACAGCACCACGGTGCCGACCACGGCGAGGAACACGCCGGTGTCGAACAGCAGTGCGGTGGCGAGCTCGATCTCGCCGACCAGCGGGATGTGGAAGTAGCCGTAGGAGCTGGTGAGGAACGGCCGCCCGAAGGCGAGCGCCCCGAGCCCGGTGAGCCCGGCGACCAGCACGCCGGCGCCGATCAGCGCGTGCCCGTCGAAGCGGCGACGCGACGCCGTCCAGTCGAAGCCGGAGGCCATGTACTGCATGATCAGCGCGATGGCGACGACCAGGCCGGCGATGAAGCCTCCGCCCGGCAGATTGTGCCCACGCAAGAAAATGTAGACGCCGACCGTGAGGGCGAGCGGCAGCAGCGCGCGCGCGACGACGACCAGCACGGTCGGATGCGCGTCGGCTGCCTGGACGCTGCGCTTCAACGTGTCGAGCCGGCGGGCCGCGGCGCCCTTCAGGGCGGTGTCGAGCAGCGCCACGATGGCGAGCGCCGCAATCGACAGCACGATGATCTCGCCGAACGTGTCGAAGCCGCGGAAGTCGACGAGAATGACGTTGACGATGTTGGTGCCGCCGCCGCCGGGCTTCGACTGGGCGACGTGATAGTCCGAGATCGAGGTCCCGTCGCGCGTCATCACGGCGAAGGCGAGCGCCGCGGCGCCGAGCCCGGCCGCGCCCGCGATCACGCCGTCGCGGACGAGGCGCCCGCGGCCGGCCTCGCGCGGCGTGCGTTTCGGGAGGAGTTCGAGGGCGAGCAGCAGCAGGATCGTCGCCACCACCTCGACCGTGATCTGGGTGAGGGCGAGGTCGGGTGCCGAGAACTGCAGGAAGGCGAGCGAGACGACGAGCCCGACCACGCTGGTGAGCACCAGCGTGAGCAGCCGGCGCCCGTGCACAGCCGGCACCGCGAGGCTCGCCGCCACGAGCAGCACGAACGCGACCACGGCCGGCAGCGACACCGGCAGCACGGGCCGCGCGCCCGGCGCATACGTGCCGCCGAAGTAGCCGGCGGCGCCGACCGCGAGCACCGTGACGGTGATGACGCCGAGATAGCGTGGCAGCGACTCGGTGTGCAGCCATGCCGACACCTTGCGGGAGGCCAGCACCGTCGCCGCCACCACGGTGTCGAACGCCGCCTTGGCATCCGGCCGGGCCAGGCGGCCGTGCAGGCGGGTCGCCGGCGCGAGCGCCGCGTAGACGAGGGCCGCGCCCGCGAAGGCGACGAGACTCATCACCAGGGCCGGGGTGACGCCGTGCCAGAGCGCGAGATGGATGTCGGGCATCGGCGCTGCGCCGATGGTCGCCTGGCCGACGAGCGCGACGATGCCGCCGGCGACGGGCTGCGGCGCGATTCCGATGGCGATCACCGGAACGATCAGCACGGCGACGGGCAGCCACATCCCGGCCGGCGGATCGTGCGGCTGATGCGCCGGCACGGCGCGCGGCCGCCCGAGAAACACGCCGATGCCGTAGCGCGCCGAGTAGGCGACCGACAGGAGCGCCGCGAGGGTCGCGAGCAACGGCACCGGCCAGGCGAGGCCCGCATAAGGCGTGTGCCACGCCGCCTCCAGCATCATCTCCTTGGAGAGGAAACCGTTGAACAGCGGCAGGCCGGCCATCGACGCGGTGGCGACGAGCGACAGCACGGCGGTGATGGGCATCAGCCGCGCGAGCCCGCCGAGCTGCCTTATGTCGCGCGTGCCGGTCTCGTGGTCGACGATGCCGGCCCCCATGAACAGCGCCGCCTTGAAGGTCGCGTGATTGAGGATGTGAAAGACGCAGGCCACCGCGGCGAGCGGCGTGCCGAAGCCGAGCAGCATGGTCATCAGCCCGAGATGGCTGACGGTCGAGTAGGCGAGGATCGCCTTGAGGTCGGTCTTGAACAGGGCGATCCAGGCGCCGACCAGCATGGTGATCAGCCCGGTCGCGGTGACGATCAGGAACCACGCCTCGGTGCCGGCGAGCACCGGCCACAGCCGCGCCAGCAGGAACACGCCGGCCTTCACCATCGTGGCGGAGTGCAGATAGGCCGACACCGGCGTCGGCGCTGCCATGGCGTGCGGCAGCCAGAAGTGGAACGGAAACTGTGCCGACTTGGTGAAGGCGCCGCCGAGCACCAGCAGCAGGATCGGGAGATAGAGTGGCGACGACTTCACGGTCTCGCCGCGCAGAAGAATCTCGGAGAGCTCGTAGGAGCCGGCGGCCTTGCCGAGCAGCAGCATGCCGGCCATCAGCAGGAGGCCGCCGCCGCCGGTGACGACCAGCGCCATGCGGGCACCCTGGCGGCCCTCCGGCGTCCGATGCCACCAGCCGATCAGCAGGAACGAGGAGAGGCTGGTCAGCTCCCAGAACACGACCAGCAGCAGCACGTTGTCGCTGATCACGATGCCGACCATCGCGCCCTGGAACAGCAGCAGATAGGCGAAGAAGCGGCCGACCGGCTCGTCGCGCCCGAGATAGGCGCGGGCATAGACGATGATCAGGAGGCCGATGCCGAGGATCAGGGCGGCGAAGAACAGGCCGAGCCCGTCGAGGAAGAAGCGGAACGAGAGGCCGAGCTGCGGCACCCAGGCGGTGCCCGCCTGCACGACGTCGCCGTCGATCACGGCGGGTGCGGCGGTCGCCAGCATGGCGAGCGCCGCGAGCGTCACGCCGGCGGCGACGGCCGTGCAGGCGTCCCGCCCGGCGCGGGCGACGAGCGGCGGCAGAACGGCTCCGACGAGGGGAAGCAGCGTGACCAGCGCCAGCTGCATCACGTCCCCGCGCGACACGGGTTCGGATCACGCGGGCCCACGATCGTGGGGCGCCACGAGTCGATCGCGAGTCTGTGGATCGCGAGTCTCATGGCCGACATCCCGATGTCCCTCCGAAGCACGCCTTCGGGGTATATGAATCATCCCGAGGTGAATCGCTGCGACATGATGTCCGTAGAATCCCGCAGCGTGGGCGATCGTCCCGAGAGCATCTTTGTCAAGTCGCCGGTCCGGTTCGCGATCCCTATCGCGTCCACACCGAGAATCGACGTCGGGCGCCGGAAGACGCGTCACGCCTGCCGCGGGGACGGACGACCCGCACCCGGGGCCGCCACCCGAAGCCCGGTGATTCGGCCCAACCGCCCGCGTCGACGGGACAATTCCAGGGCCGAGGGCGGACGTGGCGGGCGGCGATGCCGAATGTCTTAACGGGCCCTTTCGCAATTGCGGCAAGAATTTGGATTTCGTGGCGAATCCGTGGCGCCGGCGGCGTGGAGGGCGGCTGCTCCATCCCTCGACGGGCCCCGCGGATCTCCGGAAAAACCCACGCCCCACAGCCGTTTACCGGCTGTTAACCATGTTCCCCTCAGGCTCGGTCCAGGCAGCCGAGGAGAACCCCATGAACGTCATTACCTTTGCATCACGCAAGGGCGGCGCAGGGAAGAGCACGCTCACCGCGCACCTCGCGGCCACGGCGCACCTCGCCGGGCATCGCTGCCTGCTCATCGACGCCGACCCGCAGGGCTCGCTCACCCTCTGGCAGTCGCTGCGGCCGGACGGCAAGCCGGTGGTCAAGAGCGCGGCCCGCGGGGTCGACGGCCTCCTGGCCGTCGCCATGATGGAGGGCTACGACTGGGTCTTCATCGACACCCCGCCGACCATGTGGGTGGTGGTGTCCGAGGCGATCCGCGCCTCGACCCTGGTGGTGATCCCGGCCCGGCCCGGCCTGTTCGATCTCCATGCGGTGCGCGAGACCGTGAAGACCGCGCAGGACCGCAACAAACCCTATGCCGTTGTGATGAACGCCGCCCCGGCGCGCCGCGACGACAAGGAGTCGCCGGTCGTCGCCTACGCCCGCAACCATCTCGACAAGCTCGGCATTCCGGTGTGGTCCGGACAGATCACGCAGCGTGCCGGCTTCGCCCTGTCGCTCGCCGCCGGCGCCTCGGCCCCGGAGGTCGACCCGACCTCGGCGGCGGCCGCCGAGATCGTCGGCCTGTGGACGGCGATCTCCCGCTCGGTCGACGCCGTCAACCTCGCCCATGCCCGCGCGACCGAGCGCGGCGCCGATCCGCGTGCCTTGGCTCCGGTCGCCAGCCGCGCCGCCTGACGTCGCCGGTCGGCCAGTCCCCGGTCGTCCAGTCGCTGGTCGGCCGATCGCCCGAGCGGCTCGGGCCTGCCTGGCCCGCCCGTCGGGGCGCAGCCGCACGTGCGGCCCGGCCGCGAGCCGCCCGAACGCGCCCGTTCCGTGGGATGATCGCGCAAACCCGGACGGCGCCTCGTCCGGCTTGCAAAAAAAATCGTCTCCGCCTAGGTTCCGCGCGCTCGCCGGTGCCGCACCGCGGACGGCCGTGCAGCTGTAGCTCAGTTGGTTAGAGCGCCTGACTGTGGATCAGGAGGTCGGTGGTTCGAGTCCACCCAGCTGTACCACGCGGCGTCCCGACCCGGCCCTTGCAATTCCGTCCTTCCGCCGACCTGACCGCCGACCACGCGTCGGGCTCAGACGACCACGGTCGTGTAACCCGCAAGATCAGATGGCATAGGCGGGATCCGGCGGGAATTGCCTGGATCAGGCGGGAAAACCCCGGCGGCGTCGATGTTTGACGGGCGCGCGAGGCGCCAGCCCGACGGCCGAGCCGCGCAAGTTCGAGTGGCATAGGTACGGAAGCCGAGCCCGAAAAGTGCTTTCAAAACGGAGCCAACTCCGAAGTGGCTTCGGAGATCACGTCGGCGCGGCGGCCGAGGAGAATCCTCAACGATTCTCGTATGAAAGTGTGGAGCCGAGCCCGGGTTCGATGCCCTGAACTCCGAAATCCAGGTTCACGCCGCGAGGTCGGCGGCCTGGCTCGGAGCTGGCATTGCGGGCGCCTGTCCGGGCGGCGACAAGTCCAAATGTGCCATGAGGAACAGCTGAGCGGCCGTTTGATGCCCGTTCTTGCGGCCATCTCGGCGAGCTGCTTCGCCATGTCTGCCAAGTACGATGTGACGCTGCTGGGCATGCACGCCTCCATCAGTTGTGACGGATTATGCACACAACTGATGATCACGTATGTCTCACGATTATGGGAAGGCCGTTCCCAGGGGCCTCGAATGTGCGCCAGCCCCAGCCTGCGTTGTGGAAGTTGTATCCGATTGAAGCGCTTGAACGCCAGTCGAGCGCGCGTCCTACAAACTCCTGCCGACCCACCGCACTCGCCCAATGATGCGCACCGGCTCGACCATCGGGACCTCTTCCTCGTCCGGAAAGTGCTCTCGATTGTCCGACCTCATGACGAGCTTCGCGCCGCGGCGCCGGAGGCGTTTCACTAGGGCTTGGTCCCCGATCGAGAACACGTAGACTCGACCGTCGATAATCTCGGTGTCGGAGATGTCGACCAAAAGCGGGTCGCCATCCTCCAGGGTCGGCCGCATCGAGTCGCCGGCGGCGATCATGAGCCTCGCGTTCTCGGGCTTTACGTGGATCCGCTGAAGCGTCCCTGCCGGAAATGAAGTCCAGCCGGCGTCCTCATCCACGACAAGTACCCCGTTTCCCGCAGCAGCTCGAAATGCGAGCCGCTGGATCGGAATCAGCCGGTCGACGTCATCTGATGCGCCAGATATGGCCTGTTTCTCTGCTGCGGCGGATGGGCCACTCCCGACCGGGGCTTCAACCCCCGACAGCAGCCAATCCGTCGAAACGCGACAGACCTCTGCGAGCTTCGCCAGCGTCAGCGCGGTCGGCTCCACCGTCGCACTCGTATAATTGTTCAATGTTCTGACGGGAATACCAGTTTCTCGATAGATTCGCGCCTTTCCGCCGGCCCCCTTGATGGCCGTGTTGAGCCGCATTGCCAGCGGGACGAGGTCTTCACGTCGCTGTTTCACGCGAATAGCTCATCTGGCCATATATGGCTTGCTTTGAACGGGCCATATGTGGCACTGTCACCAAAGTGATTTGCGGACCCGAAAAACCGGCCGTGGGGCGGCCGGTGATCCGAGGTGAGAGATGCGGCGGCGCCGGAAATGGGATCGTCACGCCATCAAGGCAGAGGTGCACCGGCGCGGCCTCACCCTTATCGGGATCGCGCGCGCAGCCGGCCTGGAGGACAGCGCCTGCAAGGTGGCGTTGCATCGCCGAAACTTTCGCGGCGAGCGTGCCATTGCGGCCGCCCTCGGCAAACAGCTCTCCGACTTGTGGCCCGAGCGATATCCCTCCGAACCGATCTCCCA
This sequence comes from Rhodoplanes elegans, assembly GCF_016653355.1. Taxonomy (GTDB): domain Bacteria; phylum Pseudomonadota; class Alphaproteobacteria; order Rhizobiales; family Xanthobacteraceae; genus Rhodoplanes; species Rhodoplanes elegans. Next base: position 6,704 of record NZ_NHSK01000084.1, read on the forward strand.
CAACCAGGGTATCCGACTCGACCCAGTCGCCTCCAGTCCAATGTTGTTGCGCGATTTGACTGCCGGAGAGACCCGATGATCTCCCGCCGGTCCAGCAATCACGCGAATGCGGACACAGGGCCGAGCCGGGCCGAGCGCGCCTTCGTGCTCCTGATCGTCGCCGCCACCCTGTTGTGCGGCTGGCTGACCGTCTCGGCCGTGATCCTCGATCTGATGACGCGGGGAGCTGCGTCGAGCCGCGCCTCCGCTTCTCCTCATTCGAATGCGCGCCACCTGCGCGACGGCTTCCCCGGGCCGTCAGTGGTGGGGCCGCGGGGCTACCCGCACACGACCGGGACGAACTCCGGCGGGCGCGCTCCCGGCGCGTCCGCCGGCTTTTTTCCGGGCCTTTGAGCCACCTTCGAAGCGGCAGAGAACATGACCATCACGACAATCGAGATCGAGAAAATCGACGCCTCCGGACGGCTGCGGCCGATCCGGCCCGACTGGGTCGAGGCTTTCGCCGAGCAGATCGCGGCCGGCGAGGAGCTGCCCCCGGTCGAGGTCGTCGCCACGGGTGACGGCACCTATCGGCTGATCACGGGCGGCCACCGTTTCGCGGCCCACAAGGCCGCCGGCCGCGAGACGATCGAGGCGGAGGTGAAGGACCCCGAGCGCTACGCCGACGAAGCCGCCTGTCGGCTCCGCGAGATCAAGG
>NZ_NHSK01000085.1 GCF_016653355.1 Rhodoplanes elegans
CACCGACAGGCCGAACATATGGACGCAAGCGATCCGATCCGTTCTGAAAATCTCTTGCTGCACGGGGGCCGTCCACATATGGGTCCCGGGCTCGGCACTTCGTGCCGCCCCGGGACGACGGAAGCTAGTCGTGTCAGGCTCCCCGAGGGGGACGAACGCCGAGCCGCGAGGGCCGAGTTCATGACCGTCCGCATCCAACGCGAGCCCTTCGACGCCGCCGCCGAGGCGAAGGCGATCGCGGCCGGCCGAACCGACATCGGCGCCGTGGTGACGTTCACGGGCATCTGCCGCGGCGCCGACGACGGCCGGCCGGTCGCGGCGCTGACGCTCGAGCACTATCCGGGCATGGCCGAGGCCGAGATCGAGCGCCACGTCGCCGAGGCGCAGGCGCGCTGGCCGCTGATGGGCGTCACCGTGATCCACCGGTTCGGCCGCATGGAGCCGGGGGACGACATCGTGCTGGTCGTCACCGCCTCGTCGCACCGGGGCGACGCCTTCGCGGCGGCCGAGTTCCTGATGGACTTTCTCAAGACCCGCGCCCCCTTCTGGAAGAAGGAGGAGCGCCCGGGCGAGACCGGCTGGGTCGCCGCCAAGGACGTCGACGACACCGCCGCGGCCCGCTGGGAGAACGGGGCGGAGGGGACGTAGAGCACGCGACCCGCGCCCTTTTCCCCTCTCCCCGCGTGCGGGGAGAGGGTGGCTCGGACCGAAGGTCCGAGTCGGGTGAGGGGGCGTTTCCGCAAAGCAGAGACTCGCGGCGACGCCCCCTCACCCGACATCCGCGCTGGACGCGCGAATGTCGACCTCTCCCCGCGCGGCGGGGAGAGGTGAGGCGCCGCGCCATCCGCGGCGTCCGCGCGCGCGGAAAGAGAAACGCGGCCCCCGCCCGCCCCGCCGCAGCGCGAAGCCGGCGGTTGACGCACGTCAAGGTGTTGCGCTGCAATAAGTCCCAGATGGCTCCAACGGGGGGCCGTCATGAGCGACGACAGGCGGAAGCTGGCCGGGCTGCTCCTGGGGGCGCTGGGCGTCGTGTACGGCGACATCGGCACCAGCCCGCTCTACGCGCTGCGCGAGACCTTCGCCGGACACCATCCGATTCCCGTCACGCCCGAGAACGTGTTCGGCGTGCTGTCGCTGGTGTTCTGGACCGTGATGCTGCTCGTCACGGTAAAATACGTCCTGATCATCATGCGGGCCGACAACCACGGCGAGGGCGGCAGCCTGGCGCTGCTGGCCCTGGTGACGGATCTGACCCGCGGCATGCGGGTGTCGCGCCCGCTGATGCTGCTCGGCATCTTCGCGGCGGCATTGTTTTACGGCGACAGCATGATCACGCCGGCCATCTCGGTGCTCAGCGCCGTCGAGGGCCTCGAGGTGATCGCGCCCGAGCTCGAATCCGTCGTGGTACCGGTCACGGCCGTGGTGCTGGCCGGGCTGTTCGTGCTGCAGAAGAAGGGCACCGGCGCGGTCGGCATGCTGTTCGGCCCGATCATGCTGATCTGGTTCGCCGTCCTCGCCGTGCTCGGCGTCATCAACATCCTGGCGCATCCGGGCGTGCTCGCCGCGCTGTCGCCCGGCTACGCGGCCGCCTTCGTCATCGGCCACCCGCTCGCCGGCTTCTTCGCCCTCGGCACCGTGGTGCTCGCCGTGACCGGGGGCGAGGCGCTCTACACCGACATGGGCCATTTCGGCCGGTTCCCGATCCGGCTCACCTGGTTCACGTTCGTCATGCCGGCCCTGATGCTGAACTATCTGGGGCAGGGCGCGCTGCTGCTCGACAATCCGGCCGCGGTGACGAACCCGTTCTACAAGCTGGTACCCGACTGGGCCGTGGCGCCGCTGATCATTCTCGCGACGCTCGCCACCGTGATCGCCTCGCAGGCCGTGATCTCCGGCGCCTTCTCGGTCGCCCGGCAGGCCGTGCAGCTCGGTCTCCTGCCGCGCATGACCATCGTCCACACCTCTGGCGCCGAGGAGGGGCAGATCTACGTGCCCTTCACCAACTGGACGCTGGTGTTCGCCGTCATCGCGCTCGTCGTCGGGTTCCAGTCGTCGAGCAATCTCGCCGCCGCCTACGGCATCGCCGTCACCGGCACCATGATGATCGACACCATCCTGGTCGCCTTCGTGATGCTGTATCTCTGGAAGTGGCCGCGCCTGCTGGTGGTGCTGCTGATCGGCGGCCTGCTGCTGATCGACGTCGCGTTCTTCTCGGCGAACTTCATCAAGGTGACGCAGGGCGGCTGGTTCTCGCTGTTCATCGCCTTCCTGTCGTTCACGGTGCTGACCACCTGGCGGCGCGGCCGCGAGCTGGTGCGCAACCAGCTCACCCGCCAGTCGGTGCCGCTCGACGCCGTGATGCGCTCGCTCGGGCCCGACATCTCGCGCGCCAAGGGCACGGCCGTGTTCATGACCTCGACGTCCGACGGCGTGCCGGCGGCGCTCCTGCACAACGTCAAGCACAACCAGACCGTCCACGAGCGGGTGATGCTGGTGACCGTGAAGACGGCCGACGCGCCCTATGTGGCGGAGGCGGAGCGCGGGACCGTGACGGCGCTGGGCGACGGCTTCTGGCGCATCCTGATCCGCTTCGGCTTCATGGAGACGCCCGACGTGCCGGCGGCCCTCGCCGGCCTCGCCGACAAGGGCGTCTTTCTCGATCCGATGAAGACGTCGTATTTCCTCAGCCGCGACACCATCGTGCCGAGCCTGCAGCCCGGCATGGCGGTGTGGCGCGAGCGCCTGTTCGCCTTCATGGCGCTGAACGCGACGCGTGCGACGGTGTTCTTCAAGATCCCGACCGAGCGGGTCGTGGAGCTGGGGACGCAGCTGGAGATTTGAGGCGACGCCGCGCAGTGGTTCCCTCTCCCCGCGCGCGGGGAGAGGTGAAGGAACGACGTTCCGGCGGTAACTCACGCCGCGGCGGCGGCGCCCTTGGGCTGGGTCTCGGCCGTGTAGTCGTCCATCAGCTGCTTGGTGATCTGGCTCGGCGTGAACTTCCAGTCGGCGATCTCGGCGACTGCCGTCACCTCGGCGGCCGAGCCGGTGATGAAGCACTCGGTGAAGCCGGTCAGCTCCTCGGGCATGATGCGGCGCTCGACCACCTCGATGCCGCGGCGCTTGGCCAGCTCGATCACGGTCTGGCGGGTGAGGCCGTCGAGGAAGCAGTCGGCGGTCGGCGTGTGGATGACGCCGTCCTTGATGAAGAAGATGTTGGCGCCCGTGCACTCGGCGACGCGGCCCTGCCAGTCGAGCATCATGGCGTCGGCATAGCCGCGCCGCTCCGCCCGGTGCTTGCTGATCGTGCAGATCATGTAGAGGCCGGCCGCCTTGGCGGTCGACGGTGCCGTCTTCGGATCCGGGCGGCGATACTCGGCGAGATCGAGCCGGATGCCCTTCAGCCGCTCCTCCGGATTGAAGTAGCTCGGCCACTGCCAGGCCGCGATCGCGAGGTGGATCGTGTTGGTCTGCGCCGACACGCCCATCATCTCCGAGCCGCGCCAGGCGATCGGCCGCACATAGGCGTCGCGGAAGCCGTTCTTCTCGATGACCAGGCGCTTGGCCGCGTCGATCTCGGCGACCGACCACGGGATCTCGAAATCGAGGATGCCGGCCGAGCGCCGCAGGCGCTCCGAGTGCGGCGTGCACTTGAAGATCTCGCCGCCGTAGCAGCGCTCGCCCTCGAACACGGCGCTCGCATAGTGAAGGCCATGGGAGAGCACGTGGAGGGTCGCCTCGGTCCACGGCACCAGCTTGCCGTCGTACCAGATGACCCCGTCGAACTTGTCGAATGAAATGCCCATGGCAGCTCTCCTGAATTCGGCGCGCCGGGCGCGCCCTGCATCGGTCGGTCGGCGCGCCGTGCGCCGATCATCCTGTCGGTCGACGCGCCGCGCGCGCCGTCGTCTGTGTCGGCGCGGGGATGCGCCGTGGTCGTGCCGTTGCTTTGCGTCGTGCCGGGAGTCCCGATATGGTTCGCGCGTTCATCAGACCGCGCCGGGACCGACCTGGCAACCGTGACAACCGGGTCGGGCGAGCACGATCGTTTCGCCAACCCGCGCATGGAAGTAACAATCAAACCGAAATATGTCAACATGGCTGACATAAATGTCCGAGCAACGCCGCCCCGCCCGCTTGGCATGGATGCCGGCACGGCGGCTGCGCCGGACCTGCCCATCTGGGACGTGATCGAGCTTTTGTACTTTGCGTACAGGGACTTCGTCGCCGACCCCGACAGCGTGCTGGCGACCTTCGGGTTCGGCCGGGCGCACCACCGGGTGCTCCATTTCGTCACCCGCAACCCCGGCCTGAAGGTCGCCGAGCTGCTCGACATCCTGCGCATCACCAAGCAGTCGCTCGCCCGGGTGCTCAAGCAGCTCGTCGACGAGGGCTTCGTCGAGCAGCGCGAGGGCGAGACCGACCGCCGCCAGCGCCGGCTGTTCGCGACCGCCAAGGGCGAGGCGCTGGCCTTGAAGCTCGCCACCCAGCAGACCCGCCGGATCAGGCGCGCGCTGGCCGAGCTCGGCCCCGATGGCCACGCGCTGGCGCGGCGCTTCCTGGTCGGCATGATCGACGCCTCCGGGCGCGAGGAGGCGCTGCACTTCGTCGACCGGGCGACGGGCGTGCCGGACCGTCGCTGAGCGGGAGAGCGGGATGACCGAGCCGCAGCCGAGCGACCAGCCGTCGGCGCTTCCCGACGACGCGCCGCATCTGCTGGTGGTCGACGACGACCGCCGCATCCGCATGCTGCTGTCGCGCTATCTGAGCGCCGAGGGCTATCGCGTCACGACGGCCGAGTCGGCCGCCGATGCGCGCGCAAAACTCGGCGGGCTGTTCTTCGATCTCCTGATCCTCGACGTGATGATGCCGGGCGAGACCGGCTTCGACCTCGCCCGCTCGATCCGGGCGACGTCGAGCGTGCCGATCCTGATGCTGACTGCGCGGGCCGAGAAGCAGGACCGCATCACCGGCCTCGAGATCGGCGCCGACGACTACGTGGTGAAGCCGTTCGAGCCGCGCGAGCTGTCGCTGCGCGTCGCCTCGATCCTGCGGCGGACCCAGACGCCGGCGCCGGCGGCGCCACCCGAGCAGGTGCGCTTCGGACCCTTCGTGTTCGATGTCGGCCGCGGCGAGCTGAAGAAGGGCGACGAGATCGTCCACCTCACCGATCGCGAGCGCGAGATGCTGCGCCTGCTCGCCGCGGTGCCGGGCGACACGGTCACGCGCCTCGCGCTCGCCGGCAGCGGCGCCGCGGCGGGCGAGCGCGCCGTCGACGTGCAGGTCAACCGCCTGCGCCGCAAGATCGAGACCGACCCGGCCAACCCGCTGCTGATCCAGACCGTCCGCGGCCTCGGCTACCGCCTGGTGGTGACGTGATCAGGAGCGGACAAGAGCCGGTCATTCCGGGACGCGCGCGAAAGCGCGCGGGCCCGGAATCCATAACCCCGGTGCTGGTGGCTCACGAGATACAGGGGGTATGGGTTCCGGGCTCGACCCTTCGGGCCGCCCCGGAACGACCGGCCGCAGACATACCGCACTGTCTCCTTCGCGCGGTCGTCCCATGACCACCATCGACGTCGGCCTCGCGCGGATGCGCAGCGCCGCCGGCCGGGTCGCCGCGGTGTGGCACCGCATCGGACGTCTGTTCAAGGGCGTGCTGCCGACGCGGCTCTACGCCCGCACGCTGCTGATCATCATCGCCCCCATGGTGATCCTGCAGTCGGTGGTCGCCTTCGTGTTCATGGAGCGCCACTGGAACACGGTGACGCGCCGCCTCTCCGCCGCCGTGACGCAGGACATCGCGGCGCTGATCGACATCTACCAGTCCTATCCTCAAGATCCCGACTACACGACGCTGCGCCGCATCGCCCAGCAGCGGCTCGGCCTCGTCGTCGACGTGCTGCCCGGCACGGCGCTGCCGCCGGTCGGGCCGAAGCCGTTCTTCTCGCTGCTCGACCAGGCGCTGTCGCGCGAGATCAGCCTGCAGATCGGCCGACCGTTCTGGATCGACACGGTGGGGCGTTCCTCGCTGGTCGAGATCCGCATCCAGCTCGACAAGAACGTGCTGCGCGTCTTCGCGCGCCGCAACGCCGCCTACGCGTCGAACTCCGAGATCTTCCTGTTGTGGATGGTCGGCACATCGCTGGTGCTGATCACCATCGCGATTCTGTTCCTGCGCAACCAGATCCGCCCGATCCTCAAGCTCACCGAGGCGGTCGAGAGCTTCGGCAAGGGCCGCGACGTGCCGAATTTCGGGCCGCGCGGCGCCCAGGAGGTGCGGCGCGCCGCGCTCGCCTTCATCGAGATGAAGCGCCGCGTCGAGCGCGCCATCGAGCAACGCACCACCATGCTGGCCGGCGTCTCGCACGACCTGCGCACCGTGCTGACGCGCTTCAAGCTCGAGCTGGCGCTGCTCGGCGACGGGCCGGACTTCGATCCGCTCAAGAAGGACGTCGACGAGATGGCCCGCATGGTCGAGGCCTATCTGGCCTTTGCGCGCGGGGATTCGGGGGAGCAGGCGGAGCCGACCGACATGGCGGCGTTCCTCGACGAGCTGAAGGCCGACGCCGAGCGCGGCGGCCACCGCACCAGCGTCGCCTTCCACGGCCATCCGGTGGTGACGGTGCGGCCCTATGCGTTCCGCCGCTGCCTTGCCAATCTGGTGTCGAACGCGGCCCGCTACGCCGGCGAGATCGCCATCACGGGCCACCGCGACCACCGCTGGCTCACCGTCACGGTCGACGACGACGGCCCCGGCATCCCGGCGCATCAGCGCGAAGAAGTGTTCAAGCCGTTCCTCCGCCTCGACGACGCCCGCAACCAGGACGAAGGCGGCACCGGCCTGGGCCTCGCCATCGCCCGCGACATCGTACGCTCCCACGGCGGCGACATCACGCTGGGCGACTCCCCGCTGGGCGGATTGAGGGCGACGGTGCGGATTCCGGTGTGAGGGGACGGCGCGTTCGCCGCGGACCTCGTAGTCGTAGGATGGGTTTCGAAATGCGGCGTTCGCTCGGCGAGCGTAGCCCGGCTCGATCGTAGCCCGGGCGGAGCGGAGCGACGGCCGGGAGGGGCCTCGCCCGAGATCCCGGGTTTCGCAGGCTCAACCCGGGCTACGATGGCGCCCCCTCGATGGCGGCGACCATGGCGTCGACGGCGGCCTCGGGAGCGAGCTCGGAGTCGCGCGTAAGAGTGCGCCAGGTGAAGAAGCTCAGCGCCAGCGCCAGCATCGCCTGTTGGGTCGGGGTGAGGCCGGCGCCGAGCACCGCCCGGCAGGCCGCCATCGGGGGGCCGAGCCGCAATTCGGTGACCTCCCGGGTGAGGGCGTGATGCTCCGCGTCGCGCAGCACGCAGGCGGCCAGCGCCGCGTTGCGCCCGTACCACTCGTAGAGCGTCGCGAGGCCGGTGCGCAGCCGCTCCCGCCGGTCGGCGATCGTCGCCCACGGCGCGGCGTCGGGCAGCGGGTCGCGCTCCATGGTCAGGCCGGAGCAGGCGAGGAGCAGGCTGCGCTCGTCGGGAAAGTGGGCATAGAGCGTGTGGCGCTGCACGCCGGCGCGCTCCGCCACCATGCTGAACGTGGTCTGGGCCGGGCCGACGCTGCCGTGCAGGTCGACCGCCGCCTCGACGATGCGCAGGCGCGTCTGGGCTTGCTGCTCGGCGCGGCGCTTGAGCGTGTAGGGACGGGCCATTCGCGATTCCAGTGCACGATTCCGTGCAGTCAATATTGACAGGTGCAGCAAAGTTCGATACACGAACTTGTGCACCCAAAAGAGGCGAAAGTCCACGGGGCGGGGAACGATCGAATCGGAGGAGACGACCATGGAGACCCGCATCACCGAGATCGCCGACGGCATCTACCGGCTGTCGACCTACGTGCCGGACATCGCGCCGCCGGCCGGCTTCACGTTCAACCAGTTCCTCGTCCTCGGCGACGAGCCGCTGATGTTCCACACGGGCCTGCGCAAGATGTTCGGGCTCAACCGCGCGGCGCTCGCCCGCATCCTGCCGCCGGAGCGGCTGCGCTGGATCGCGTACGGGCATTTCGAGGCCGACGAGTGCGGCGCCATGAACGAGTGGCTCGCGGTGGCGCCGCAGGCGACCGCGGCGCACGGGCAGACCGGGTGCCTGGTGTCGCTGAACGACTTTTCCGATCGGCCGCCGCGCGTGCTCGCCGACGGCGAGGTGATCGATCTCGGCGGCAAGCGCGTGCGCTTCATCGACACGCCGCACACCCCGCACGGCTGGGACGCCGGCGTGCTGTTCGAGGAGACGACCGGGACGCTGCTGTGCGGCGACCTGTTCACCCAGCTCGGCGACGACCGCGCCGTCACCGACGGCGACATCGTCGGCCCGGCGATCGTCGCCGAGGACATGTTTCGCTACGCCGCGCTCGCGCCGGGCATGGGACGGACGATCCGCAGCCTCGCCGGGCTGGCGCCCCGGACGCTCGCCCTCATGCACGGCCCGTCCTTCACGGGCAACGGCGCCGCCGCCCTGCGGGCGCTGGCCGACGATTACGACCGCCGCATCACGGCCGAGATGGCCGAGGCGCTGCGGCCGCTCGCGGCGTGACTCCGGCGCATTCGTAGCCCGGGCGGAGCGGAGCGACGGCCGGGAGGGCCCGCCGCAGGGCAGGGCCCGGAAATGGCGCACAGAGGCCGTGCCGTGAGGCTCCCGGGTTTCGCAGGCTCAACCCGGGCTACGGCCGCTACGGCCGCCTGGGCGGATACGGCGACTCGGGCTGACCCGGCTAGCCTGCATGTCCGCCATGCAGATTCCGAATCAATCCGTGGCACTACGCTCGTTTTCCGTGCAGCGTGCACGTCATTTGGGCCAGGCATACGCGAACGACCATCCGCTCTCCCGCACCGGCCGTCGTCCTCGCTGCGCCCGACCCTTTTGGAGAGCACGATGAAGCAGCACGACAAGCTGTTGCTGGGGTTCGTCCTCGGCGTGACGTTCGGCCTGATCGGCTATTATTGGCTGCCGGCCAAGGACTTCCCCTTCATGACCACGTTCAGCGAGGTCATGACCTTCGTCGGCGCGACGTTCCTGCGCCTGATCTTCATGGTGGTGGTGCCGCTGATCCTGTCGGCCCTGATGCTCGGCACCATGGAGCTCGGCAAGGGCGCCGGCCTCGGCAAGGTGGCCGGGCGGTCGCTCCTCTTCACCATCCTCTTGAGCGGCACCTCGGTGATCATCGCCGTGGTGCTGACCAACATCCTCAAGCCCGGCGCCGGGCTGGTCTTCGACAAGGTGGCGCTCGCCCAGAACGCCGGCGTGCTGTCGATCCAGAAGAACGCCATGGCGACCCAGGCGAAGCCCTGGTACCAGTACATCGTCGACCTGCTGCCGCAGAACCCGATCGACTCGGCCGCCCGTGCCTTCTCGGGCGAGATCGTCGCCGTGATGGTGTTCGCGCTGTTCTTCGGCTGGGCGCTGTCGCGCGTGATCCAGTCGGACGATCATCCGACCAAGCAGGTGCTCGAGTCGATCTTCCAGGCCTGCATGAAGATCATCGGGCTCGCGATGGTGATCGCGCCCTATGCGATCTTCGGCATCGTGTTCAACACGGCCTACCGGATGGGCGCCGGCTTCCTCGGCAACGTCGCGTACTACGCGCTGGTCGTCGTCATCGGCCTGCTGCTGCAGTTCTTCGTCGTCTACGCCCTGTTCATCTGGGGCGTGGCGCGCACCAACCCGTTCCGCTTCTTCGCCCAGTGCAAGGAGGTCTATCTCTACGCCTTCACCACGGCGTCCTCCAACGCGACGCTGCCGGTCGCGATGGCCTGCGGCGAGAAGGTCCTCAAGCTGCCGCCCAAGATCGTCCGCTTCGTCCTCACCATCGGGGCGTCGGCGAACCAGAACGGCTCCGCCCTGTTCGAGGGCGTCACCGTGATCTTCCTGGCCCAGGTGTTCGGCATCGATCTCACCATCGGCCAGCAGGTCATCGTGGTGCTGATGTCGATGCTGGCCGGCGTCGGCACGGCCGGCGTGCCGGGTGGCGCGCTGCCGCTGATCGTCGTCGTGATGGTGCAGGTCGGCATCCCGCCGGAGGGCATCGGCCTCGTGCTCGGCGTCGACCGCTTCCTCGACATGTGCCGCACCACGCTCAATGTCGGCGGCGACCTCGTCATCGCCAAGCTGGTGACCGCCTCGGTCGACGAGAAGACGCTCGCCGCCCTGAACGACGAGCAGGCGACCGTGAAGGCCGCCTGATCGCCGCGCGCGGCACGCGCCGACGCGACACGAAAAAAGCTCCCCCGGACGAGCCGTCCGGGGGAGCTTTCGTTTTCGACGTGATCAGATGCGCCTCGGGTCAGCGACCCGCACGGGCGGCGCGAGCGACCGGCCGCTCGGGGCGCGGGCCGGTGGCGACAGCCACGGCAGGGGTGGGGCGCGCCGCCGGCCGCGGCCGGTTCCACCAGATCGCGAACTGGCGGGCGACGAACAGCAGCACGGCGGCGCCGATCAGGGCCGCCGCGGCGGTCGCGGCCGGGCCGGTGCCGGCCCCCCACTTCGCCTGGAGCGCCCAGACGCCGTCGAAGGCGCCGAAGATGCCGACCACGGCGTCCCCGAACAGCCCGAAGCCCGGCGCCACGCCGGCGTGCTCGGCCTTCCAGGCGGCGAGGCCGCCGGCGATCGCGATGATGAGAAGCGTCGTCAGCGACAGCTCCACGGGCAGGGGAAGGTTCATAGGGTCTCCTCGGGTGGTGGCTCGATCATTCGATGGTCGGGCGTGGCGGACGGAGGGCCGCGACGGCTCTCGTCACACCGCGACGGCGGCGTCGCCGTCGAGGTCGGCCGTGCGTGCCGGCCGCGTGCGCCGGCGGCTGCCGCAGCCCGGGATCAGCCCGCACACCCGGTCGAACACGCCGGTGAGCTGCTGGCCACGGCCGAGCGCGCGGTCGAGCGCCGCCATGGTGCGGGCGTGGCCGGGCTCGTCGTCGTTCAGGAAGGTCGACATCACGTTGGCATAGAGGAGCGCCAGCCCCTGGGCGCGGATCAGCCCGGTCGGGCCGGAGGCGCGGATCTCGGCGCCCGCCAGCATCCACTGCATGGAGTTGACGGCGAAGTTGTTGAGCGCGAGCGCCAGCGGCGGGTTGGTGCGGGCCGACTGCAGGAGCGAGCGGATCGCCTCCTTGTAGGGGGCGAGCATCTCGAAGCGCCGCATCAGCACGTCGAACAGCCGCTCGCGGGTCGGCTCGTCGGACATGTCGTCCTGGTCGCCGTCGAGCACCTCGCGGTCGATTTCCTTGATGTGAGCCGTCAGAATCGCGAGCTTGCCGGAGAACTGGCCGCGCAGCTCGGCGAGCGAGACGCCGGCGCGGGCCGCGATGTCGCGGAAGCCGATCGTCTCCCAGGGCTGCTCGGCGAGCAGCGTCATGAACGCCTCGATCATCTTTCCGCGCGGCGTTCCGATGCGGCCCGGCGCCTTGCGGGCGCGCGCCTGTCCGGTCGCGCCGCCGCCGCTCTCCGGGGTGTCCTCGATGCCGTCGTCGCTCGCGGGGGGACCGGGCTTGCGGGCCATGGGCTGCTCCTCTGGCTCGAAATGGCTCGAGAACTATGTAATTCCCCGGAGCGCCGGCTGCCAGGGGCGGTGACCGGCATCCCCTGCGACACGACGCGGCGGCCGGACTCGGCCTCAGTCCTGCGAGTCCTTGTAGGCCTGCCATTCGAGCGTGGTGATGACGCATTTCTGCATCGTCCGCAGGAACACGGGCTCCGGGATCTCGCCCGTGATCGACAGCTCGATGAAACGCCCGAGCGGCTCGCCGTCCGGCGCGACGAACGTGTATCCGTTGAACAGCAGGAAGACCGAGGCGGCGCTCAGCGCCGTGCGCTTGTTGCCCTGCGCGAAGGGGTGATTCCGGCCGATGCCGAGCAGCAAGGCTCCGGCGAGGCCGACGATGTCGCGATCGCCGTAATGCCAGCGGTGCACGGGACGCGCCACGGCGCTGGACAGAAGGCCGGCGTCGCGCACGAAATGAGGCTCGCCGGTGAGCTGAACAAGCCGCCTGTTGATGGTGACGACCTGGTCGTCGACGAGCCAGACAGGCTCATTTTGCAAGATAGCTCAGCGTCTCTGGAAATCGCGCGATCACATCGTCCAGAGCCTGATCGAGGTTGGTGCTGGTGGGGAGGGGCAGCCGATCGATGGACGTCTCGCGCTCACGCGAGACGCCTCCTGCGGCGGCATCCACATCAACGTGGCCGCGCGCCTTCAATGCGAGCACGAGGCTGCTCCTGGCTTTGTCTCGCGTCCCGATCATGCTCATGTAACCTGCCGAATGATGCTCCGTTCCCGATACAATTTCAACGTGCCCAGGGTGACGGGTCGCCGTTAAGATTTGGTCATCGTCATCGCGTCCGTCACCCGGCCAGCTCGCGGGAGCGGCGGGTGGCGGCGGCGATCGCCTTCTCCATCAGCGGGTCGAGGCCGTCCTGCGCCATCAGCACGTCGAGGGCGGCCGCCGTGGTGCCGCCCGGCGAGGTGACGTTCCGGCGCAAGGTCGCGGCGTCCTGGGGCGAGCGGAACAGGAGCTCGCCGGCGCCCGCGACCGTCTCGCGGGCGATCTTCTCGGCGAGCGCGGGCGGCAGCCCGGCCGCCATGCCGGCGCGGGCGAGGCTTTCGGCGAGCAGGAACACATAAGCCGGGCCCGAGCCCGACACCGCCGTGACGGCGTCGATCAGCGCCTCGTCGTCGACCCAGTCGACCTTGCCGGTGGCGCCGAGCAGGTCCTGGGCGAGCGCCCGGCCGGCCTCGCTCACGGCCGCGTTGGCGACCGCGACCGTCATGCCGCGGCCGATCGCGGCCGGCGTGTTGGGCATCGCCCGTACGGCCGCCGTGCCGGGCCCGAACACCTGCTCGAGGAAGCCCAGCGTCTTGCCCGCCATGATCGAGATCATCACGGCGCCGGACGCCGCGAGCCCCTGCAGCGCCGGCAGCGCCGCGGGCGCCACCTGCGGCTTGACGGCGAGCACCACGGCCTGCGGCTTCAGCCCGGCCGGATCGGGGTTGAGCCTGAGCCCCGAGATCGCCTGCGCGGCCATCTCGGGCGACGGCTGCGGCTCCAGCACGACGATCTTGCGCGGATCGAGCCCGAGGCGCAGCCAGCCGTCGAGCAGCGCGCCGCCCATCTTGCCGGCCCCGACCAGCACGATCGGCCCCCTCAGGCCGGCGAGCACGCTCTTGGACGGGCCGGCGGCGGTCGTGGCGGGTGTGGGGTCGGGCTTGCGCTGGGGCATGGCTGAAAGAACCTCTCGGGCATTCGGCGGCACTGGTGGCGCGCCGGAAACACGTTGACCGCCGACCGGGGCTTCGTCCACAACCCGACCCATCGGTCCCGGACCGCTCGATCGGACACTCTCGGCCGCTTGGCAAGCCATCCGTTCGCGCGCGGCCGGGCGACATGACGGACATTGGCGCGAGATTGCGTGGGACTCATTGGCGCCGGCGAGCGGCGCGGAACATCGGGGCGAGCATGGCCAAGGCGGTATTGGGGATCATCGGGGGATCGGGCGTCTACGACCTGCCGGGACTGGAGAACGTCGTCGAGAAGGCGGTCGAGAGCCCGTGGGGCGAGCCGTCCGGCCCGCTGGTGATGGGCGAGGTCGCGGGCCTGCCGATCGTCTTCCTGTCGCGCCACGGCAAGGGCCACCGCATCTCGCCGTCCGACATCAACTACCGGGCGAACATCGACATCCTCAAGCGCGTCGGTGTCACCGACATCGTCACGCTGTCGGCCTGCGGCTCGTTCAAGCAGGAGCTGCCGCCCGGCACCTTCGTGCTGATCGACCAGTTCGTCGATCGCACCTACAAGCGCGAGAGCTCGTTCTTCGGCACCGGCTGCGTCGCCCATGTCTCGATGGCGCACCCGATCTCGCCGCGGTTGCGCATCCACATCGCGGAAGCCGCGCGGGCCGAGGACATCGCGGTGGTCCACGACGGAACTTACGTCTGCATGGAGGGGCCGCAGTTCTCCAGCTACGCGGAGAGCATGACCTACAAGCAGGCGGGTTATTCGGTGATCGGCATGACCAACATGCCGGAGGCCAAGCTCGCCCGCGAGGCGGAGATTTGCTACGCGACCGTCGCCATGGTGACGGATTTCGACTGCTGGCATCCCGATCACGACGCCGTCACGGTGCAGGACATCATCAAGGTGCTGGGCGAGAACGCCGAGAAGGCGAAGCGCCTGGTGGCACGGCTCGCCCGCGATTTCCCGCGCGAGCACGAGCCGTGCCCGATCGGCTCCGACCGCGCCCTCGACAACGCCCTGATCACGGCGCCCGACGCGCGCGACCCGGCGCTGCTGGCGAAGCTCGACGCGGTGGCGGGCCGGGTGCTGCGGGTGTGACTTGCCCGTCTAAGTTGATGAGCGCTGCGGGCTTTATCGCCGACGGACAGACCTCTGCCGAGGCAGGGTGCTTCTTAACGGCTGCCGTGACCCGCTGGGGCTCGCGATTCTTGTTCACCACCATAGATGGCCAGCTCGAAGTCGGCATCGCCCTTGAACACTTCTAAGTCGTTCTCCGCGGGCGGGCTTTGCTCGCGGGCCGGATCGAAAATCCTGCGCAAGAAGATGCGCGGGGCGCTGTTCGGGTCGGGAGCGAGCTGGACCACCGCCCGGACAGCCTGGAGGGCCTTCGATCGCACGGACTCGGCGGACTCTGTCTCTCCGGCGCTAGAAAGAGACTCTCCGGCGTCATAAAGGTATTTAAATTTCTGTCCTAGAGCTGCAGCCTGCCATAGCCGCACAGCGGGATCATTAGCGGTATTAGGGTTGCTGATGAGCTTCTCGGCGATCGGCAGGGCCGTTCGGAAGCTCTGTGGCGGTTCGAGGTACAGACTGACATACAGCTCGCGCTTGAGTATGTCGTCATCGTTCGGTGAAATCTGTTCCGCCTCTTTTAGGGTTACCAGAGCTGATTCCCAAAGCTGCTGAAGAATGTATATGTCGGCCAGCTTCACCCTGAGTACCGGGTCCTTGGGCTTTTGTTGTACAGCGACGCGGATTGCATCGGTTGCAGCGGGAAAGTTACCGGCGCGCGCCTGGGCCGCGGCCCAGGCCGCGCGTTGATCCGCCGTCTGCAAGCTAGAATACGGCACGCTTCGTACTTCCCGATCAGAAGCGACCTCGGGAGCTGCGATAGCCCTGTTGCTCGGTCGAGAGCCAGTGGTTGCAGTCGCCGGCAAGTCCGTGATCGGAGCATTGCTGCTCTTGTCAAATTTCCTAGCGATTTCCGGATGATCCGAAGCCGCTTCCGTATCCAAGAGCAAAAGAAGGATTCGAGTACGTGTTTCGAGATAGAAAAAAAGAAAACAGCCGATACTCGCTGCCGCCACTGTGAGGACAAACAATACGTCGCCACCTCCAGCGTTCTGGATGCCCTCGTTGAACTTACCGGCGAGAGACCAGACCTTCTCCCAGATTGTCGTAGCTTGGACCAGTCCGAGCCCGACGATGATCTTTGTGATCCAGTCGGAGATTTCCTCGAGGTTGGTGTTGTTGCGGTAGATCCTGGCCGAAGCGTTTGCTGCAGGAATGGGTGCCACCCCTGCGGCCCCGCCGATTGAAGGAATTGATCCGGCAGTGGTTGTGGTCGTGGGGGGCGCTGCGGCATTGCCACCGGCATCTCCGGCCGCTCGCTGTAATTGCCGTGGGATGCCGAACAGAAAGCCCAGGAAACCACCTGATGCCGCGGCCGACATGATCGTTGCGAGAAGGAGACCAAAGGTTTGGAGAAAAAGCGCTTCGGACGATCTCGCGAAGGAGTTCGCGATGCTGAATAGCATAGCCAATGTGCCGAGCGTGAAGAAGAACTGCATCGTGAGTCGCTCGACCTGACTCAGCTGTTCGTAGAGAGAGCCGCGAATTCCGCTCGCGCCCGAGATCCCGTCTGACGGAGTAGATGCTATCGTGGTCGACATGCTCGACTCGTCCGCAATGCTGAAACACTCGCGAAGGTCGTTTTGGCAGAGTTCTGCAATTCCATGCCAAGGTCAACCTAAAATTGCGGAGACTTTTCGTAAGCAATTGCGCCCCGGGTCGCGGCAACGCGGGAGACCGGTAATTATTAATTGTTCGGGTTCAAAACGGCCTTGATGATGCGCAACTAAGCCGACTCGGCCGGGGGTGGGTCCGCCGTCGAAATGCCGAAGGGGGAGCTAATGTCTGTCGTTCTGCAGCCCATTGGGATCGTGCGCGGCGGGCGGGCCGAGGCGGTCGACGACGGCTGGGGCACGGTCGAGGCCGACATCGTGCTCGACCCGGCGCAGGTGACGCCGGAGGCGACGCTCGGGCTCACCGCCTATAGCCACGTCGTCGTCGTCTTCCACATGCACAAGGTCGGCGAGGACAAGGTCGAGCGCGGCGCCCGCCATCCGCGCGAGCGCGCCGACTGGCCACGCCTCGGGATTCTCGCGCAGCCGGCCCGGTCGCGGCCGAACCGGCTCGGCGTGACGCCGGTGGCGCTCGTCGCGGTCGACGGGCGCACGGTCCGGGTGCGCGGCCTCGACGCCATCGACGGCACGCCCGTGCTCGACATCAAGCCGTACATCACGGGCTTCGCCCCGCGCGGCGTGATCCGCGAGCCGACCTGGGTGCGCGACCTCATGCGGGAGTATTGGTGACGCCCGTCATTCCGGGGCCTCGTGTCCCGGGCGCGGCGCGACGCGCCGTGACCCGGGACCCAGGGCGATCGGACGCGGCGTTCGCGAACGGGGCTGTCGTCGATGCGCTTTCCGTGCCGCCCCTGGGCCCCGGATCGGCGACGCATCAGGCCTGCGGCCTGCTGCGCCTTGTCCGGGGCACGCAGCACCGAAGTTCCGCTCACAGGCTCCAGCGGCGCATGAAGACGTCCATCTGGCCACCGAACAGGGCGGCGAACACGGCCGAGAGGACGAAGCCGAGCACGGCCAGGATGAGGGCGGCCGGAATTGCCGCGAGGCTGAGCTTGACGAGAAAGAACACCAGCCGGAAAAAGGGGATGCGGAGGTCGACGACGACGATCTTCTGCGAAATTTCATCCATGGGGGGTCTCCGTTGCGTTCGGCGTCATGCTTCGCCACCCTGAGCCGCCCTGCAAGCGCGAGCCGCCCGGCAAGTTTCGTTTCCCACCCCCCTCAGGCCGTACGATGATCACCAGCACTGCCGTCGAGAAAGACCTCAAGGCCGCGATCCGGACCATTCCGGACTATCCCAAGCCCGGCATCCTGTTCCGCGACATCACCACGCTCCTCAGCGACGCCTGGGCGTTCCGCCGCACCGTCGACGAGCTGGTGCAGCCCTGGGCCGGCATGAAGATCGACAAGGTCGCCGGCATCGAGGCGCGCGGCTTCATCCTGGGCGGGGCGGTGGCGCACCAGGTCTCGGCCGGCTTCGTGCCGATCCGCAAGAAAGGCAAGCTGCCGCACAAGCGGGTCAGCATCGCCTACTCGCTCGAGTATGGCCTCGACGAGATGGAGGTCCACGAGGACGCCGTGAAGGCCGGCGAGCGGGTGATCCTGGTCGACGACCTGATCGCCACGGGCGGCACGGCCGAAGGTGCCGTGAAGCTGATGCGCCAGCTGGGCGCCGAGGTCCTGGCCGCCTGCTTCGTCATCGACCTGCCGGATCTCGGCGGCGCCGACAAGCTGCGCGCCCTCGACGTTCCGGTGCGCACGCTCCTGACCTTCGACGGCCACTGAGGCGACGCGGCCGTCATTCCGGGGCGCGCGCAAGCGCGAACCCGGAATCCAACGACAGGCAGGGCGTTTCGGCCTGGATTCCGGGTTCGCCGCTGCGCGGCGCCCGGAATGACGAGGAAGCGGTCGCTCCCGCCCTCATCCGGCCGGCGGCGAGAAGCCCGGCGGCGCGAGCTCGAAGGTCTCGAACAAGAAGCCCGGCGCCACCGTGCAGCCGACCAGCGTCCAGGCGCCGAGGCTCTCGGCGGCCTGCCAGGCGTCGGCCGGCACCACGGCCTGCGGCCGCTCGCCGGCCATCAGGTCCGGCCCGAGCCGGACCGTCTGGGGCGGCTCGCCGGCCGGTGCGATCTCGAGCGCCAGCGGGCTGCCCGCGTGCCAGTGCCACGCCTCGGCGGCGTCGACCCGGTGCCAATGCGAGCGCTCGCCCTTCGCCAGCAGGAAATAGATCGCGGTCGAGGCGGCGCGCCCCGGCGCCACCTCGGTCGGGTCCCGAAACGTCTCGCGAAAATGCCCACCCTCGGGATGCGGCTGCAGCCCGAGCAGGGCGATCACCTCGGCGGCGGTCATGATCAATCCCTCAACAACCTCACCCCGTCATCCTGAGGTGCCCGGCAAAGCCGGGCCTCGAAGGATGCGGTCTCGGCGCTGCGGCCGTCGCCCTTCGAGGGCCGCGCGTCGCGCGGCCGCCTCAGGGTGACGGACAATTTCCGAGCGTGCGGCAAGGTCGTCAGAACCGGTTCTTGCGCTCGCGCACCTCGGCGAAGACCTGGGCGGCCGGCTTGCCGGCGAGCTTCACGGCGGCCGCCACGGCCGGCACGTCGGCGCGCAGGAACGGGTTGGCCTGCTTCTCGGCGCCGAGCATCACGGGGATGGTCGGCCGGCCGGCCGCGATCTGCTGCTGCGCCTCGGCGCCGCGCGCCGCCAGCGCCGCGTTGTCGGGCTCGATGGTCTGGGCGAACTTGATGTTGGCGAGCGTGTATTCATGCCCGCAATAGATCGCCGTGTCGTCGGGCAGGGCACGCAGCTTGAGCAGCGAGGCCCACATCTGCTCGGGCGTGCCCTCGATCACCCGGCCGCAGCCGATCGAGAACAGCGTGTCGCCGACGAAGGCGATCTTGTCGGCGTCGAACACGTATGCGATGTGGCCGGCCGTGTGGCCGGGCGTGTCGAGCACGCGCGCCGTCAGGCTGCCCACCGTGACCGTGTCGCCCTCGGCGACGGTCGCGTCGACGGCCGGGATCGGCTGCTTCTCGTGGCGCGGCGCCGTCACCTTGCAGCCGTGCCGCTCCTTCAGCTCGGCGACGCCGCCGGTGTGGTCGCCGTGATGATGCGTCACCAGGATGTCGGTGAGGGTCCAGCCGGTCTCCTTCAGGGCCGCATCGACGGCCCAGGCCTCGGGCGCATCGATCGACGCCGTGGCGCCGGTCGCCGGATCGTGGATCAGCACGCCGAAATTGTCGGACAGGCACTTGAAGAGATGGGTCTGGGCGGCCATGGGGTTCCGTTCGGTCGATGGGGGTCGGTCCTGGACCTAGGATGAACCGGGCGATTGCGCAACGGCAACAAGGTCGCGGCGAGGCAAGGCATCGTGTCCAGGGCGCGGTGCAAGGCGCCGCGAACCGGACCCAGAGCGACACGGCGAGGGTTCGCTTCGGCGCCCCTGGCCCCGGCTCTGCGGCGCATCAGGCCTGTGGCCTGACGCGCCTTGTCCGGGGCACGATGCCGCGAGCTGGACGCGATCTCGTTTATCAGGACGCGATGACGTCCGAACAACTCACCCGAACGCGCGGCCTTCCTCCCGGAGAATGCGGGCGATCTCGGTCAGGCGGTGGTCGCTCGAAAAGTCCTCGAGCCGCACCGGGAGCTTCTGGCGCCAGTTCGGGTGCTCGTTGATGGTGCCGGGCACGTTCGGCTGGTCGGCGACCTGGAAGGCGTCCTCGGCGGCGACCACCATCAGCCGGCTCGGCGTGCGGGCGAGGAAGCGGGCGATGTCGTCGAACGAGACGTGCTCGGCTTCGACGTCGCGCCGCAGCGCCTCGGCGATCCGGGTCCGCGCCTCCTGGCGCTCGTCGGTCGTCTCGCCGGGATCGAGGCCGAGCCCGTGCTTGACGTCGAGGTCGTGGCCCGACATCCAGCCCGAGAAGGTCGAGAGGTCGTGGGTCGAGAACGACACCAGCGCCTGCGCCGGATACTTGCCGGGCGGCGAGAACGAGCTGTCGGTCGTCCATTCGCGCTCGAACAGCATGATCCGATAGGACCACACGTTCCAGCCGGCGAGCGTCTCGCGGAAGCCGTCCGGGACGGTGCCGAGATCCTCGCCGATCACGATGCACTGCTCGGCCTGGCTCTCCTGCGCGACGACCGCCATCATGGCCTCGAGCGGGAAGCGCACATAGGTCCCCTGGTCGGCCTTGAAGCCGTGCGGCACCATGTAGAGCCGGTTGAAGCCGAGCACGTGATCGAGCCGGATCGCGCCGGCGTGGCGCATGACGGCGCGCAGCGTCTCGCGCAGGAGCGCGAAGTCGGTCGCCATCAGGACGCGCGGATTGAACGAGGCGAGGCCCCAGTCCTGCCCGGCCGTGTTGAGGAGATCGGGCGGCGCGCCGGCCGAGAGCTCGCGCACATAGGCGCCCTGGCTCGACCACACGTCGGCACTGTCGGCGGCGACCCCGACCGCGACGTCGAGATAGAGACCGACCGGCATGCCGGCCTCGGCGGCGGCCGCGCTGCAGGCGGCGAGCTGGCGGTCCGCCGTCCACTGCACGAAGGCGTGGAACTCCATGTCGGCGGCCGCGCTCGCGGCGAGCGACGCGATCGCCTCGCGCGACGGCGCCCGCCACTCCTCCGGCCAATTCCACCACGGCCCGCCGTGGCGGGCGCGCAGCACCATGAAGGCGCAATAGCCGGCGAGCCAGTCGCCACGCTCGGTCTTGAAGGCGGCGAAGTCGGCGCGGCGCTCCTCGCTCGCCCGCTCGCGGAACGCCTCGAAAGCGATGCGCAGGCCCTTCAGCTTGAGCGGGATCACGCCGGCATAGTCGACCTGCGGGCTGGCGCGCAGCCGCACGACATCGTCGCCGAGGCCGGCAGCGGCGCCGGGAAACTCCGGGATCGCCGCGACGTCGATGTAGAGCGGATTGAGAAACAGCCGCGAGGTCGGCGAGTAGGGGCTGATCGCGCCGGGATCGTCGAGTGCGATGGCGTGGAGCGGATTGAGCGCGACGCCGGCGGCGCCGAGCCGTCCGGCGAGACGGACGAGCTCGCGCAGATCCGAGAAGTCGCCGATGCCCCAGTTGCGCTCGGAGCGCACACCGTAGAGCTGGACGGCGAGCGCCCAGACGCGGCCGCCCTTGTCGAACGCCTTCGGCTGCCACGCCGCCTCGGGGGCGACCAGCACGGCCTGCGGGCGCGGCCCCGGCGGATCGAGCTGCAGCTGATAGGAGCCGACCTTGGTCTTCTCCGGCAGCACCACGGCGCCGTGCTCGCAGGTGCCCGACGCGACGGTGCGGCCGGCGCGCGTCAGCCGCCACGTCGTGCCGTCCCCGCACACCCCGTAGATCGGCTCGATGTGACCCTTGCGGCGGACGTGGATGTGCGGCTCGGCGCCGAGTGGCGGCCCGCTGCGCGCCAGCACGTCGAGCACCGCCTCGACGGCGTCGTGGCTCACCTCGCGGAACTGGCCGCGCGCGTCGTAGTAGCTCGTCTCGACGCCGAAGGTCTCGGCGCGACGGCTCAGCTCGCCTTCACTCATGCCGCTCGACACTCACGTCGCGAGACGTGTCCCGTGCTCGCCCGTCGCGGTTTCATCGGTCGCGATCGGA
Source organism: Rhodoplanes elegans (assembly GCF_016653355.1). Classification (GTDB taxonomy): domain Bacteria; phylum Pseudomonadota; class Alphaproteobacteria; order Rhizobiales; family Xanthobacteraceae; genus Rhodoplanes; species Rhodoplanes elegans. The sequence continues at coordinate 21,508 of NZ_NHSK01000085.1, forward strand.
TCAGTGGCGCTCGAACCGCACCACCGGCGCCTCGGCGCCGCGCGATCCGACCGCCGGCACCGTCGGGACCTGCGAGACGACCGGCAGCGCCATGTAGGCCGAGTCGTCGAGCGTGCGAACGAAGTCGGCGAACCATAGCTGGACGGATGTCGCGCGCAAGACCTTCATCATGGCCTGCCAGCGCGCGATGCGCTCGTCGAGCGACATGCGCAGCGCCGTGCCGATCGCGGCCCCGATCGCCGCGGTGTCGTGCGGATTGACCAGCAGCGCCGCATCGAGCTCGCGCGCCGCCCCGGCGAATTCCGACAGCACCAGCACGCCCGGATCGAACGGATTCTGGGCCGCGACATACTCCTTGGCGACGAGATTCATGCCGTCGGCGAAGGGCGTCACCAGACCGACATGGGCGGTCCGGTAGAACCCCGCGAGCGTGGTCTGGGCGTAGCCCTTGGCGAGATAGCGGATCGGCGTCCAGTCGGGCTCGCCGAAGCGGCCGTTGACGTCGCTGACGAGGCCGGTGATCTCGGTTTTCAGTGCCTTGTAGGCCGGGATGTCGCCGCGCGACGGCACCGCGACCTGAATCAGCGTGACGTTGCGCCGGAGCGTGGGCTCGGTCTCGAGCAGATGGCCGAAGCCGCGCAGTCGGTTGGCGATGCCCTTCGAGTAGTCGACGCGGTCGACGCCGATCACGAGCTTGCCGCCCTGCAGGCTGGAGCGCAGCCGCGACACCTCCGGCCGCGCCGCCGCCTTGGTGGCACGGCTCGCGAACAGCTCGGTGTCGATGGTGATCGGGAAGGTGCCGAGCCGGGTCTCGCCGTGGCGCGACCGCACCGACGTGGCGCCGGTCGAGGCCGTCACGGCGGCGCCGGCCGCGGTCGTGCCGGTCAGCGTCGCGCCGGGCAGCGCGGCGCCGATCGCGGTGAGGCCGAGCTCGCGACGCAGGTAGCTCTCGAAGTTGCGTTGCGAGTCCATCGTCTGGAAGCCGATCAGGTCGTAGGCCAGCATCGCCTCGATCAGCTCGCGATGGTGCGGCACCGCCACCATGGCGTCGCGGCCCGGCATCGGCGTGTGCAGGAAGAAGCCGATCGGCAGGCTGACGCCGAGCTTGCGCAACTCGGCACCGAGCGGCAGGAAATGATAATCGTGCACCCAAAGGGTCGCGTCGGCGCGGCAGAAGCGGAGCAGCGCGCGCGCCATGTGGCCGTTCACCTCGCGGTAGGAGCCGTAGTCCTGCGGGCTGGTGGCGATCAGATCGGGGCGCGAATGCAGCGCCGGCCATAACGCCGAGTTGGCGAAGCCTTCGTAGTAGCCGCGGTAGTGCTCTGTCGGCAGATCGAGTGTCGCCAGTGCACCTTTGCCGAGGGATTCGACCTCGAGCAACGGCTCCTTGCCGCAGGCGTCGCGGGTCCGCCCGCTGGCACCGACCCAGATCGCGCCGGACTCGGTGACGGCCGGCAGCAGGGCGGCGGCCAGACCGCCCGTCATCGGCTCGTCGGCCTTGGCCCGCGCCACCCGGTTGGACACCACGACGATACCCAAAGCGATCCTCCTGATGACTGCCCCGACATCTCGGCGCCGGGGACCGACAACTTGCGCCGTGGAACAACAACTTGGATCGTGTCGGGTTCCGGGCGGAGGACCGGCCGAGCCGTCGCCCCGGCTAGAACCGACCGGTGATTCGGTGCTTCGGCACGGGTGCGGCGCAGCCCGACGGTCGAAGCCACGGAATGGAACCGCAGCGCGGCTGATTCGTTTTCGTTCGCCGTCGGGTAGCGCCGTCGGGTAACCTCGGCACACGACCCTCGACACACGAACATGGTCGATCATGACGCACGATCCGCGCCTCACCTCGGCCCTGGACGCGACGCCGCTGGATTCGGACGTCTATGGTCGCCGCTACGTCATCGAGGACGTCTATCCGACTGTCGATTCCGGCCGGCACCCGGTGAAGCGGATGGTCGGCGAGCCGGTCGACGTGTGGGCCGACATCTTTCGTGACGGTCACGAGGTGACGGTGGCGGCGCTGCGCTGGCGGCGCGAGGGCGAGCGCGGCTGGTGGACGGCGCCGATGCTGCATGTCGAGAACGACCGCTGGCACGGGACCTTCGTCCCGATCGAGCTCGGCCGCCACGTCTTCGCGATCGAGGCCTGGACCAGCGGATTCGCCACCTGGCGCCGCGACACGCTCGCCAAGCAGCGGGCCGGACAGGACGTCGCGCTCGAGCTGCAGGAGGGCCGCGCCCTGGTCGCGGCGGCGCTGCCGCGCGCCGGCGACACGGCCGGCAAGCTGCAGGCCGCCCTGAACCTGTTCGATGCGAGCCGGGACGCGCGGCCGCTGCTTGCCGCCGATCTCGCCGCCGCGATGGCGGCGGTCGAGCCGCGCCCCGATCTCACCTGGAGCCAGCCGTTCCCGATGATGATCGAGCGGGCGCGGGCCCGCGCCGGCGCGTGGTACGAGCTGTTCCCGCGCAACGAGACCGACGATCCGGCCCGTCACGGCACCTTCGACGACGTCGTCGCGCGGCTGCCCGACATCGCCGCGATGGGCTTCGATGTTCTGTACTTTCCCCCGATCCACCCGATCGGGACGACGAACCGCAAGGGCAAGAACAATGCGCTGATCGGGACGCCGGACGATCCCGGCAGCCCCTACGCGATCGGTGCCGCCGAGGGCGGCCACGACGCCATCCACCCGGCGCTCGGGACGCTCGACGACTTCCGCCGCCTGGTCGCGGCGGCGCGCGGCCACGGGCTCGAGATCGCGCTCGACTTCGCGACGCAATGCTCGCCCGACCATCCGTGGATCAGACAGCATCCGGAATGGTTCAAGTGGCGGCCCGACGGGTCGATGAAATACGCCGAGAACCCGCCGAAGAAGTACGAGGACATCACCAACCCGGACTTCTACTGCGCCGACCGCGTGGCGCTGTGGCAGGCGCTGCGCGACGTCGTGCTGTTCTGGGCCGAGCAGGGCGTCCGCATCATCCGGGTCGACAATCCGCACACCAAGCCGTTCCCGTTCTGGGAGTGGATGATCCGCGACGTGCAGGCGCGCTTTCCCGACCTGATCTTCCTGTCGGAGGCCTTCACGCGCCCGAAGGTCATGAAGGCGCTGGCGAAGCTCGGCTTCTCGCAGTCCTACACCTACTTCACCTGGCGGACCGGCAAGGACGAGCTCTCCGCCTACATGGTGGAGCTGATGCGACATCCGGAGCGGGAGTATTTTCGCCCGAACTTCTTCGTCAACACGCCCGACATCCTGCCCTATCATCTGCAGGGCGGGGAGCCGTGGATGTTCAAGTCGCGGGTCGCGCTCGCCGCGACGCTCGCGGGCAGCTATGGTGTGTTCGCCGGCTTCGAGCTCCTCGAGCATGTGCCGCTCGCGCCCGGCAAGGAGGAGTATCTCGATTCCGACAAGTACGAGATCAGGCCGCGCGACTGGAACGCGCCCGGCAACATCAAGGATTACATCGCGATGCTCAACGGCGTCCGCCGCGCCAATCCGGCGCTTCAGCAGACGTCGAACTTCGCGTTCGCGCTGGTCGACAGTCCGAACGTGATCGGCTTCGTGAAGGAATCGGTCGGACGCGACAACGTCGTCGCGGCGGCCGTCGCGCTCGCGCCCGGCCGCCACGACGTGTGGCTGCATTTCGGCGACATGCGGATCGGTCCGGAGGACGCGCGTCGGCCGGTGCGGGCGGTCGAGAATCTCGTCACCGGCGAGTGGCGGCTGGTCGAATGGGGCGGGGTGCGCCTCGCCATCGACGCCGACCGGGACCCCGCCGTGCTCCTGCGTTGCGTCGCCTGATCGCGGTGTGCCTCGATCGCCGGACGACCCCCGTCAACAGCCTCGGAAGCCCATGAACCTTATGTCCGACATCGCCGCCGCGACGGCTCCGAATCAGGCCGGCGACCCGCTCTGGTACAAGGACGCCGTGGTCTACCAGATCCACGTCAAGTCGTTCTTCGACAGCAACAACGACGGGATCGGCGACTTCAACGGCCTGACCCAGCAGCTCGACTACATCCAGGATCTCGGCGTCACGGCGCTGTGGCTGCTGCCGTTCTATCCGAGCCCGGGCCGTGACGACGGCTACGACATCGCCGACTATCGCCGCATCAACCCCGACTTCGGCTCGATGAAGGACTTCCGCCGGTTCATGAACGAGGCGCACCGGCGCGGCCTGAAGGTGATCACCGAGCTGGTCATCAACCACACCTCCGACCAGCATCCGTGGTTCAAGCGGGCGCGCCGCTCGCGCCGCGGCTCGAACGCCCGCGACTGGTACGTGTGGAGCGACACCGACCAGAAGTTCCTCGACACCCGGATCATCTTCACCGACACCGAGAAGTCGAACTGGACCTGGGACCAGGAGGCGGGCGCCTACTACTGGCACCGCTTCTTCTCGCACCAGCCGGACCTCAACTTCGACAATCCGCGCGTGCTGTGGGCGATGGTGCAGGTGATGCGCCGCTGGCTCGACTTCGGGGTCGACGGATTCCGGCTCGACGCCATCCCGTATCTGGTCGAGCGCGAGGGCACCATCAACGAGAACCTGCCCGAGACCCACACGCTCATCAAGAAGCTGCGGGCCGAGCTCGACGCCTACGCGCCCGGCACCTTCCTGCTCGCCGAGGCGAACCAGTGGCCCGAGGACGTCCGCGCCTATTTCGGCGACGGCGACGAATGCCACATGGCGTTCCACTTCCCCCTGATGCCGCGCATCTACATGGCGATCGCCCAGGAGGACCGCTTCCCGATCAACGACATCCTGCGCCAGACCCCGGACATTCCGGGCAACTGCCAGTGGGCGCTGTTCCTGCGCAATCACGACGAGCTCACGCTCGAGATGGTGACGGACGCCGAGCGCGACTATCTGTGGTCGACCTACGCGGCCGATCCGCGCGCCCGCATCAATCTCGGCATCCGCCGCCGTCTCGCGCCGTTGATGGACAACGACCGGCGCAAGATCGAGCTGATGAACAGCCTCCTCTTGTCGTTGCCGGGCACGCCGGTCGTCTACTACGGCGACGAGATCGGGATGGGCGACAACATCTATCTCGGCGACCGCAACGGCGTGCGCACGCCGATGCAGTGGACCTCCGACCGCAACGGCGGCTTCTCGCGCTGCGATCCCGCGAAGCTCTTCCTGCCGCCGATCATGGACCCGGTCTACGGCTACCAGGCCGTCAACGTGGAGGCGCAGGCGCGCTCGCCCTCGTCGCTGTACAATTGGATGAAGCGGCTGATCGGGGTGCGCAAGTCCAGCAAGGTGTTCGGCCGCGGCGGCATGACCATCCTACGGCCGTCGAACCGCTCCGTGCTGGCCTATCTGCGGCACCACGACAACGAGGTGATTCTCTGCGTCGCCAACTTGTCGCGCTCGGCCCAGTGGGCCGAGATCGACCTGTCGGCGTGGCGCGGCCGGGTGCCGATCGAGATGATCGGCCGGATGCGGTTCAAGCGGATCGACGACGGGCCGTTCGCCGTCACGCTCGCCCCTTACGGCTTCTTCTGGTTCCAGCTCTCCGACGAGAGCGGCGGCCCCGGCCCGGAGACCATCATGCCGCGCGAATGGATCACGCTGGTGCTGCAGGGCGACTGGAGCTCCATCGGCAAGGCCCGGGTGCGCCAGCCGTTGGAGCGCGAGGTGCTGCCGGCCTTCCTGTCCGGCCGGCGCTGGTTCGCCGGCAAGGGGATGGCGGGCGGCGAGACCCGCGTGTCGCGCCTCGTGCCGCTCGGCGACGGGGCGTTCCCGCCGGTGCTCGCCGTCGTCGATCATGTCGGCCCGAGCGGCGCGGTCGCCCGCTACGCGCTGCCGCTGGCGGTGCGCTGGGGCCCCATCGACCGCAGTGCCGACTATCCGCTGACCGCGATTCTGGCGCCGGTGCGGCTCACCAATCGCGAGGGTGCACTGGTCGACGCGGTCGCCGACCGTGAGGTCGTCTCGGCCCTCGTGGGCCAGATTCACGCGGGCGCGCGGCGTGGCGACGGCGAGGCGATGCTGGAGTTCCTGCCGACCGAGCGTTTCGCCGCCGGCACGCTGCCGCCGATCGCCCTGGTGCGGGGCGCCGGCGTCGAGCAGACCAACTCGACGACCCTGATCGACAATTCGTTCGTGCTGAAGATCTACCGCCGCATCACGGCCGGGGTGAACCCGGAGGTCGAGACGGGGCGCTTCCTCACCGACGCGACCACGTTCGCCAACACGCCGCCCTTGATGGGGACGATCGAGCTGGTCGAGGACGGACGGCGCTCGGCCGTCGCCGTCCTGCATCGCTTCGTCGAGAACCAGGGCGATGCCTGGTCGCACACCGCCGCCTCGCTCGATCGCTGGCTGGAGGACGTGGCGATGCTGCCGGGCGCGACCGAGACCCATCCGGCGCCCGACATCACCTTCATCAACCGCGTGCGACAGATCGGCCGCCGCACTGCGGAACTGCATCTGGCGCTCGCGAGTCGTCCCGATGTCGCCGACTTCGCGCCCGAGCCGGTCACCATGTCGGATGTCGACACATGGACGTCCGAGCTCGTGCGCAACGCCGAGGCGATGTTCGCCGAGCTGGCGCGGCGGCAGCCGGGCCTCCCGGCGACGGCGCAGCCTTCGGCCCAGCTCTTGCTCGGTCGCCGCGAGGAGGCGATCGCGACCCTCTCCGGCCTGCTCGCCGGGCCGGTCGGCGCGGGGACGATCGACGTCGACAAGATCCGTCATCACGGAGATTTCCATTTGGGGCAGATTCTGATCGCCAAGGACGACGTGCAGATCGTCGACTTCGAGGGGGAGCCCGAGCGATCGCACGCCGAGCGGATTCGCAAGGCGCCCTCCGCCCGCGATGCCGCCGGATTCGTGCGTTCGCTCGACTACGCCGCGACGTCCGCCCTGATCCGTCACCTGGAGAAAGCCGCCGACGGACCGCAGCGACTGACAGAGGTACTTGACTCCTGGCGCAATGCGGCGACGGATGCGTTCTTGATGTGCATGCGCGAAACGTCGGCTGGCAGCCGGCTGTGGCCCTCCGATCAGGCCACGGCCGACCGCCTCCTGCGGTTCTTCATTGTGGAAAAGGCCGTTTACGAGGTGGGATATGAGTTCGCCAATCGTCCCGACTGGGTCCATGTGCCGCTCGCCGGGCTGGCACGGGCTCTCTTTCCGGTCGAAGGCGCGCAGCCATGACTGAAGTCGTGACCCCGGAGGCTCATGCCATCATCGGCGGTTATCACGCCGATCCCTTCCGTTATCTCGGTCCCCATGTCGATCATGGCCAGCCGATCGTCCGCGTCTACCTGCCGGGCGCCCGGCAGGTTCGGGTCCGCTATCCGGACGGGCAGGAGGCCGAGCTCAAGCGTCTCCACGACGCCGGACTGTTCTCCGGCCCGGTGCCGTCGAACGGCCGCGACTACCGGCTGCTGGCGACATGGGGCAAGAGCGCGGCGATCGAGCTCGACGACCCCTACCGATTCGGCCCGGTGTTCTCCGACCTCGATCTGTATCTGATGGGCGAGGGGACGCACCTGCAGATCTACGACCGCCTCGGCGCCCACACGATGGTGCACGAGGGCGTCCCGGGCGTCGCCTTCGGCGTGTTCGCGCCGAACGCCCGCCGGGTCAGCGTGGTCGGCGACTTCAACTTCTGGGACGGCCGCCGCCACGCCATGCGGGTGCGTGGCAACGGCTTCTGGGAGATCTTCATTCCCGACGTGAAGCCGGGCGACAAGTACAAGTACGAGATCATCGGGCCGCACTCCTCGGCGCCGCTCCTCAAGGCCGACCCCTACGCCTTCTCGGCCGAGGTGCGTCCGCTCACCGCCTCGGTGATCGTCGATCCGGCGAGCCTGCCGCAGATCACGCCCGGCCCCGCCGGCATCAACCGGCACGACGCGCCGATCTCGATCTACGAGGTCCATCTCGGCTCGTGGCGGCGCAATCCGTACCTCAACAACTCCTGGCTCACCTATCGCGAGCTCGCCGAGCAGCTGCCCCAATACGTCGCCGACATGGGCTTCACCCATATCGAGCTGCTGCCGATCGCCGAGCACCCGTTCGACGCCTCGTGGGGCTACCAGCCGACCGGCCTCTACGCGCCCACCAGCCGGTTCGGAACGCCGCACGACTTCGCCTGCATGGTCGACGCGTTCCACAAGCACGGCGTCGGCGTCATCCTCGACTGGGTGCCGGGCCACTTCCCGGACGACGCCCACGGCCTCGCCCAGTTCGACGGCACCGCGCTCTACGAGCACGCCAATGCGATGCAGGGCCGACACCTCGACTGGAACACGCTGATCTACAATTTCGGCCGCCGCGAGGTGGCGAACTTCCTGGTCGCCAACGCGCTGTTCTGGATGGAGCGCTACAAGATCGACGGCCTGCGCGTCGACGCCGTCGCCTCGATGCTCTATCTCGACTACTCGCGGCCCGAGGGCGGCTGGATCCCCAACAAGTACGGCGGCCGCGAGAACCTCGAGGCGATCGATCTCCTGCGCCGCTTCAACACCGAGGTGTTCGGCAGTTTCCCGAACGCGACCACCATGGCGGAGGAGTCGACCGCCTGGCCGATGGTGTCGCGTCCGGCCGACATCGGCGGGCTCGGTTTCGGCTTCAAGTGGAACATGGGGTGGATGCACGACACCCTGCGTTACATGTCGAAGGACCCGATCTATCGCAAGCATCACCACGGCGACGTCACCTTCGGGATGCTGTACGCGTTCTTCGAGAATTTCGTGCTGCCGCTGTCCCACGACGAGGTGGTGCACGGAAAGGGCTCGATCTTCGGCCGCATGCCGGGTGATCGCTGGCAGAAGTTCGCCAATCTGCGCGCCTACTACACGTTCATGTACGGTCACCCGGGCAAGAAGCTCCTGTTCATGGGCGGCGAGTTCGCCCAGGAGCGCGAGTGGCAGCACGACCACAGCCTCGACTGGCACCTGCTCGAGGACAAGCACCACGCCGGCGTCCAGTCGCTCATTCGCGACCTCAACCGCCTCTACAAGACGCTGCCGGCCCTGCATCAGCTCGATGCGGAGCCCGGTGGCTTCGAGTGGCTGGTCGTCGACGACGCCGACAACAGCGTCTTCGCCTGGCTGCGCCGCGGCCGCGATCCGGGCTCGGTCTGTCTCGTCGCCGTCAACTTCACGCCGGCGCCGCGGGAGAACTACCGCCTGCGGGTGCCGTTCGGCGGCGGCTGGCGCGAGGTGTTCAACTCCGACGCCGAGATCTACGGCGGCGGCAATATCGGCAACGGTGGCCGCATCCAGGCCGAAGACACCGACCACGGCGCCGTGCTGAACCTGGTGCTGCCGCCGCTCGCCGGGATCGTGCTGGTTCCGGAGGCGTGACGTCATGAGGGTCGAGCCGGGCGCGCCGTATCCGCTCGGCGCGACCTTCGACGGCCGCGGAACGAACTTCGCGATCTTCTCGGCCAATGCCGAGAAGATCGAACTCTGCTTGTTCGACAACAGCGGGCGGCGCGAGACGGATCGCATCGTCCTGCCGGCCGTGACCGAGGACGTCTGGCACGCCTATCTGCCCCAGGTCGTTCCCGGGCAGGTCTACGGCTATCGCGTCTACGGACCCTACGATCCGGAGCGCGGCCACCGCTTCAATCCGCACAAGCTGCTGCTCGACCCCTATGCCAAGCGGCTGACCGGGCACTTCGTCTGGAGCGACGCGCATTTCGCGTACCGGATGCGCAGCGCCCGCGCGGATCTCTCCTTCGACAAGCGCGACAATGCCCGCGGAGTTCCGAAGGCGGTCGTCGTCGACGACGCCTTCACCTGGGGCCGCCATCCGCGGCCCGCGGTGCCGTGGCATTCGACCGTGATCTACGAGGCGCATGTCCGCGGCCTCACCATGCAGCGCGAGGACGTGCCGTCGCATCTGCGCGGCTCGTTCCGCGGGCTCGCCGCGCCGGCGATGATCGAGCACTACAAGCGGCTCGGCATCACGGCGATCGAGCTGCTGCCCGTGCACGCCTTCGTCGACGAGCGCATGCTGGTCGACAAGGGGCTGCGCCAGTACTGGGGCTACGGCACGGTCGGCTTCTTCGCCCCGGAGCCGCGCTACGGCACGCCGGAGACCGGCGTCGAAGACTTCAAGTCGATGGTCGGCCAGCTCCACGACGCGGGGATCGAGGTCTATCTCGACGTCGTCTACAATCACACGGGCGAGGGCAATCATCTCGGCCCCACGCTGTCGTTCCGCGGCATCGACAACGCCTCGTACTACTGGCTGCGGCCGAACGCGCCGCGCTACTACGAGGACTTCACCGGCTGCGGCAACTCGCTCAACCTCACCCATCCGCGCGTCCTGCAGATGGTGATGGACTCGTTGCGGTACTGGGTCGAGCAGTGCCACGTCGACGGCTTCCGCTTCGACCTCGCGACGACGCTCGGGCGCGAGCCGCACGGCTTCGACCCGACCTCCGGCTTCTTCGCCGCGATCGGCCAGGACCCGGTGCTGTCGCGCGTGAAGCTGATCGCCGAGCCCTGGGACATCGGGCTCGGTGGCTATCAGCTCGGCGGCTTCCCGCCCGGCTGGTCGGAATGGAACGACCAGTTCCGCCGCACCGCGCGGTCGTTCTGGCGCGGCGACGCCAACCAGATCCGCGACCTCGCGGCGCGCGTCACCGGCTCGGCCGATCGCTTTCGTCACCGCCGCCGCATGCCGCGCGCCAGCGTCAACCACGTCACGGTGCACGACGGCTTCACGCTCGCCGACCTCGTGAGCTATGCGCGCAAGCACAACGAGGCGAACGGCGAGGGCAACCGCGACGGCTCCGACGACAACATCAGCGCCAACTGGGGTGTCGAGGGGCCGACCTCCGACAAGGAGATCCGCGAGATCCGCCGCCGCGTGCGCAGCGGCCTCCTGGCGACCCTGTTCCTGTCGCAGGGCGTGCCGCTGATGCTGGCCGGCGACGAGGTCGGCAACTCGCAGAGCGGCAACAACAACGCCTATTGCCAGGACAACGAGATCGGCTGGGTCGACTGGTCCGGCCTCGGCCGCGACGGCGACGATATCGTCGCGCTGGTCGAGAAGCTGACGGCGCTGCGGCGCGACTACCCGCAGCTCCAGGGCCGGCGCTGGCTGGTCGGCCGCCGCGGCGACCAGTACGACGTGAAATGGCTGACCCCCGGTGGAACCGAGATGGACGGTGCGGATTGGGCCTTTGCGGAAGCGAGGTTCCTGTCCTACGTGCTCGCCCCGCTCGATCCCTCGGGTGCTCCTTTGCTGATCCTGCTCAACGCGGCCGCTCATCCGGTCGATTTCGTGCTGCCGAAATGGCCCGACTGCGCGGCCTGGACCCGGGTGCTGGCGACCGTCGCGCCCGACGAGGGCAAGGCCGATGCGCCGCCGAAGCCCGGCATGAAGCTGGCGGCACCCTCGCGCTCCGTCACCGTCTTCGCGGGAACGCCGTGACGTCCGCGCCGGCTTCGGCCGGCGCCGCGCATGCTGCTTCAGCGAGTCCCGCCCCGTGCCAGGAGGCCCGATGCCGCCCGTCGTTCCGACCGCGACCTATCGGCTGCAGCTCTCGTCCAAGCTCGGCTTCGACGATGCCGCCGCGCTGGTGCCGTATCTGAAGAGCCTCGGCGTCAGTCATCTCTACGCCTCGCCGTTCCTGAAGGCGCGCGCCGGCTCGACCCACGGCTACGACATCGTCGACCACGACGCCCTCAATCCCGAGTTCGGCGGCGACGAGGCCTTCGACCGCCTATCCGAAGCGTTGGCGAAGGCCGACATCGGCCTCATCCTCGACTTCGTGCCGAACCACATGGGCGTCGGCTACGCCGACAACGCGTGGTGGCTCGACGTGCTCGAATGGGGCCAGAAGTCGCCGCATGCCGCCTCCTTTGACATCGAGTGGGAGACGCTGCCGTACCGCCCGAACGGCGGCCTGCTGATCCCGGTCCTCGGCAAGTCCTACGGCGAGGCGCTCGACGACGGCGATCTCGTGCTGAAATACGACGCCGGCGAAGGCTCGTTCTCGGTCTGGTATTTCGAGCATCGGCTGCCGATCCGGCCGAACCGCTACGGCGACATCCTGAAGACCGTGGTGGCGGAGGCGGGCGCCGCCGACACCGACGCCGGGCGAAAGCTGCTGGCGCTGGCGAACCGCTTCCCCGATCCGAACGAGCCGAGCCGCGAGCACGCGCCCGCCTTCAAGGCCGAGCTCGCCGCCGTGCCGGGCGGCGCCGAGGTGATCGAGCGCGGGCTCGCCGCCTACCGGCCGGGGGCCGCCGACCCGACCCGGCTGCACCGCCTGCTGGAGCGCCAGCACTACCGCGTGGCCCACTGGCGCGTGGCCTTCACCGAGATCAACTACCGGCGCTTCTTCGACATCAACGATCTCGCCGGGATCAAGGTCGAGAACCTCGCGACCTTCGACGCCGCGCACCGCCGTGTGTTGCAGCTCGTCCGCGACGGCCGCCTGCACGGCCTGCGGCTCGATCACGTCGACGGCCTGCTCGATCCGGTGCAGTACGCGCGCCGTCTGTCGCGGGTCGTGCGCGCCGTGCGGCCCGGGCCCGCACGCACCCAGCCCTTCTACATCGTCGCGGAGAAGATCCTCGCCGAGGGCGAGCCGATGCCGGCCATGCCGGGCATCGCCGGCACCACCGGCTACGACGTGCTCAACGACATCGTCCGGGTGCTGCTCGACGATGCCGGCATGCCGCGGCTCGATGCGCTCTATCGCGACATTCTCGGCGAGCGGCAGGACTTCGAACGCATCGTCGAGGACGCCAAGCTGCGGGTGCTCGACACCATGCTGGCGTCTGAGTTCACGGTGCTGTGCCGTCTGCTCGCCCGCATCGCGGCCGGCCACTGGAAGAGCCGCGACTTCACCTTCGAGCGCCTGCGCGCCGCGCTGCAGGCCTACATCGTCCACTTCCCGGTCTACCGCACCTATATCGGCGCGGGCGGCCAGGTCTCGGCCGAGGACCGGGCCCGGATCGTCGACACGATCACGCGGGCGCGCTCGCGCTGGTACGGCCCCGACACCGGCGTGCTCGAGTTCCTGCAGGACGTGCTCACCCTCGACCTGATCGCCCCGGGCCGCCAGGGCTACAGCATCCCGCGGGTACGGCGCTTCTCGGCGAAGGTCCAGCAGCTCACCGGGCCCGTGATGGCGAAGGCGCTCGAGGACACGGCGTTCTATCGCTTCCACCGGCTGATCGCGCTCAACGAGGTGGGCGGCGAGCCGGTGCTGCCGGCGCTGTCGCCGGGCGAGTTCGACTACCGCATGAAGGCGCGGTTCGTCCATCCGCATGCGATGGTCGCGACCGCGACGCACGACACCAAGCGCGGCGAGGACGCGCGCATGCGCATCCTGTCGATCGCCGAGATCGCGCCCGACTGGGAGGCGGCGGTGCGGCGCTGGCGCCTGCGCAACGAGGCGGTGATCACCAAGAAGCCGCGCCGGTCGCCGTCCGACGCGCACGAGTACATGCTCTATCAGGCGCTCGTCGGCGTCTGGCCGAACGCTGGCGGCAAGGGCTCCGGCGGCGCGGATGCCGGCCTCGTCGAGCGGCTGCAGACCTATGCCGTCAAGGCCCTGCGCGAGGGCAAGCAGGAAACGAGCTGGCACAATCCGAACGACGCCTACGAGGGCGCCGTCACGGCCTTCATCGCGCGTCTGCTCGACCCCGACGCGTCGTCCGACTTCCTCGCCGACTTCTCCGAGATCGCCGGTCGCACGGCGCTGCTCGGCGCCCTGAACAGCCTCTCCCAGCTCGGCCTCAAGATGACGATTCCCGGCGTGCCGGACATCTATCAGGGCACCGAGCTGTGGGACCTCTCGCTGGTCGATCCCGACAACCGCCGCGCCGTCGATTTCGACGCGCGCAATGCGATGCTGACGGCCATCGGCGAGACGCCGGACTGGGCGGCGCTCGCGGCTTCGTGGACCGACGGGCGGATCAAGCTCGCGCTGACGCACCGGCTCTTGGAGCTTCGCCGCGCCCTGCCGGCCGTGTTCGCCGACGGCGGCTACGCGCCGCTGCCCGTGGAAGGCCCGCAGGCCGGTCACGTGCTCGCCTTCGCCCGCACCGGGCGACGTGACGCCGTGATCGTCGCGGTGCTGCGCCACGTCGCGCCGCTCACCGAGGGGGGCCGGCGCTGGCTCGACGCCGACGGGCTCGACGCCGCCGTGTCGCTCGACGGCTACACGGTCAAGGCGGACGCGCTGCGGCCGGGTGGGCCGGTCCCGTCCGGCACCGTGCCGGCGAAGGCGCTGTTCGGCCCGCTGCCGGTCGCCGTTCTTCGCGCGACGCACGGGGCGCGCGCCGCCGGGCGGGCGGCACGCTAGGTCGTCGTCCCGTCGCGTCGCGGGGCTAGGCTCGGCGGTCGGGGGACGTTTCCCGCTCATGCGGGAACCGCGCCCCCACAGCTCCCGTTCTCGACATCGATATCGTTTCGCACAAGTGGCCCGAAGAGACGTGGCAGGAGCCCCCCATGGACGACCACGAGCAGCGCGTGCGCGAGCGCGCCTTTCAGATCTGGCAGGAGCACGGCTGTCCGGACGGGCAGGCCGAGGCGCATTGGGAGATGGCGCGCGAGCTGGTCGCCATCGAGGAAAACCAGGACCTGACGCTGGTTCCGGTGGCGCGCGATCCCGACGACCCGACCATCGCGGCCGACGCGGTCGAGGAGGCGGGTCCCGCCGCCAATGCGGCCGGCGAGCTGCCGACCCTGACCGACGAGGGCGAGCAGAGCTACCCGCCGAGCCGCGAGGCGGAGCGCGAGGCTGCGGCGTCCGGTCCGCCCGACGACACCAAGGCGGCCGAGTGAGGTCCGCCGCGCGACGCGCGTCGCGTGACGCACGCCGCCCGACATCGCGGCCGCGTATCGGCCACAGAGCCGCACGAGGATGGCGGGCTGCCGCAGGTCGCGGCCAGCCCGCCGAGTTCCTGCCTCCATGCCCTCCCGCATCGAAGACTATGCCCTGATCGGCGACGGCGAGACCGCCGCGCTCGTCGACCGCACCGGATCGATCGACTGGCTGTGCTGGCCGCGTTTCGATTCCGACGCCTGCTTCGCGGCGCTGCTCGGCACGCCCGAGCACGGTCGCTGGCGCCTCGCGCCACGCGACCCGAGCGTGCGCGTCACCCGCCGCTACCGCGACTCGACCCTCATCCTCGAGACCCGCTTCGAGACCGCGTCCGGTGCCGTCGTTCTCACCGACTTCATGCCGCTGCGCGACGGCTCCTCCGAGGTCGTGCGGATGGTGACGGGCGTCTCCGGCCGCGTCGCCATGGCGATGGAGCTGGTGCTGCGCTTCGGCACCGGGGCGATCGTGCCGTGGGTCAGCCATCTCGAGGACGGCACGCTGCGCGCCATCGCCGGCCCCGACATGGTGGTGCTGCAGACGCCGGTGCGGCTCGAAGGCCGCGACCTCACCACGGTCGCCGAGTTCACCGTGAGGGCGGGCGAGACAGTGCCGTTCGTGCTCGCCTTCGCGCCCTCGCATCATCCCCCGCCGCCGCCCGTCGACGCCGCCGCCGTGCTGGCCGAGACCGAGGCGTTCTGGCGCGACTGGGCGTCGAGCTGCCGGTCGGCCGGGCGCTGGTCGGCCATGGTGGTGCGCTCGCTCGTCACCCTGAAGGCGCTGATCTACGCGCCGACCGGCGGCATCGTCGCGGCGCCGACCACGTCGCTGCCCGAATGCCTCGGCGGCACCCGCAACTGGGACTACCGCTTCTGCTGGGTGCGCGACTCGACGCTGACGCTGTTCGCTCTCATGAACGCCGGCTACTTTCACGAGGCGCAGGCGTGGCGCGACTGGCTCGTGCGGGCCGTCGCCGGCAGCCCGGAGCAGATCCAGATCATGTACGGGCTCGCCGGCGAGCGCCGCCTCACCGAGTGGGAAGTGTCGTGGCTGCCCGGCTACGAGGGCTCGCGGCCGGTGCGCATCGGCAACGACGCCTACCGCCAGCTCCAGCTCGACGTGTTTGGCGAGGTGATGGCGACGTTCCACCAGGCGCGCCACGGCGGGCTTGCCCCGACGACCTCCGGCTGGGATCTGCAGCAGCGCCTGCTCGCGCATCTCGACACGGTGTGGCGCGAGCCGGACGAGGGGATCTGGGAGGTGCGCGGGCCGCGCCAGCACTTCACCTTCTCCAAGGCGATGTGCTGGCTCGCCTATGATCGCGCGCTCCGCAGCGCCGAGGAGCACGGCCTGCCCGGGCCGGTCGCCGAGTGGCGGTCGAAGCGCGACGCGATCCACGCCGACATCTGCGCCAACGGCGTCGATCCGGCGCGCGGCTGCTTCGTCCAGGCCTACGGGTCGCGCGAGCTCGACGCGAGCCTGTTGCTGCTGCCCATCATCGGCTTCCTGCCGGTCGACGACCCGCGCATCGCCGCGACGGTCGCGGCGATCGAGCACGATCTGCTCTCCCACGGCTTCGTGCTGCGCTACCGCAGCGAGACGACGGCGGACGGCCTGCCGCCCGGCGAGGGCGTCTTTCTCGCCTGCAGCTTCTGGCTGGTCGACGTCTACGTGCTGCAGGGGCGCCGGGACGAGGCGCGCGCCCTGTTCGAGCGGCTCTTGTCGCTCGCCAACGATGTCGGCCTGTTCGCCGAGGAGTACGACGTCCACACCCGCCGCCAGGTCGGCAACTTTCCCCAGGCCTTCACCCACGTCGCGCTGGTCAACAGCGCCTACAATCTGGTCGGAACCCGCACGCCCGCGCCGGCCGAGCCGCCGGAGGCGGCGACGGCGGAGTCGTGATCAGGTTGGCGTTGATAGATGTGAGCGGCCGACCGTTGACGTCGCGATGGCGCTCCGGCCCTCTCCCTGAGGGAGAGGACCGACGCGCAAAGCGCGTCGGGGTGAGCGACTGTCTTGGCTGTCAAGCGTTTTGCCATGGTCGATTGTCCCTGAGCATGGCGTTGAGGATTGTCAGTAGCTTCCGAGCGACGGCGATCAAGGCGACCATCTTCGGCTTGCCGGCAC
>NZ_NHSK01000086.1 GCF_016653355.1 Rhodoplanes elegans
CGCCGATCGCGATGGCGACGCCGATCAGGGTGAGGACGGTGAAGACCAGGTCGACGGTCCGGTTGCTGCCGACGAGCGGCTGCAGCTGCTCGCGCGCGCCATTGACGGCGGCCGCGATGGCGCCGCCGCCGAGCGTGCCCTGCGTCGCCGTCTCGGCCGTCACCTTCGGCAGCGCCACGTCGGAGACGAGGGCCTTGGCGTCGCCGCCATACTCGTGCACGGCGACGGGCTGCGGGCCCACAGAACCCGAGGCCCAGGCCTGGCCGATCGCCATCACGTTGGCGACGCGCCGGCCCCAGCCCTTGCCGAACACGTCCCAGGTCGAGAGGTTGTGCAGCATGCCGAGGCGACGGGCGCAGATGTCGGCGATCAGGGCGTCGTGGTCGGGATGCGCCAGCGCCGCGGCGAGCGTCGCCTCGCCCAGCTCGCCGTCGACGCGCGCCAGGCCGAGCGCCCGCTGGAGCCACTTCGTCGACTGCGAGAAGCCGGAGTTAACGGCACCGTCGAACACGACGAGGTCGACGCCGGCCGGCAGCCGGTCGCCCTGGATGCGATCCCAGTACTGGCGGCGGTAGATCTCGACGAGCTCGTCGCGGGTCAGCTCGCGCACGCTGCGCGGCGCATCGCCCCTGCCGCGCCGATAGCCGTCATAGACGCGCTGGATGATGCCCTTGTTGGTCGGCCCGCCCGGATCGCGCGGATGATTGCTGTACCCGCCCTCGTAGACGAGCACCCGCTCCAACGCCTTGCCAAAGTTCTGCTTCATGTCCGGCCCCCGCGGACCGGACTGTGCGGGGGTCAGGGCGGACGGGAGCCACTGACAGGGTCAGAAAGTTCCTTAGCTCGATGCGGACGACCATCGTGGAGCCAACCGCAACCGCCACATGCGGGGATTCCGATCGCAAGGCGAGAGAAGATCCCGCCGAAGCACTCTTTCATGAAACCGACGTCGATCGGCTTCGAGTAGGCGTCACAGACGAGAAGACCCCACCGCTCGGCTAGATTCTTCGCGGCTGACCGGTTGCCATCATCTGCACGACTTATGACGAGAAGTGGACATCGACATCCTGCATCTGCAAGCGACGCCCATAGCGCATCCTCTTGCCCCGGTCCAAGAGGAAGATCGACGGTCATCAAATCGTATTCGTAGTCGAACAGCTTTGTGCAGACTTCGTCGACAGAACTTGCTTCATCAACTATGAAGCCGGCACCCTGACCGACACGTCGCAAAATCATTCGTTGGATCGGGTCGCAGCCTATCACGAGAATTCGGTGCGATGAGACACTTACGTGGGGCATTCCAGTATTCCAGTTCGAGCTTTCGGCTGGCGCTCGACTTGTTGTTGGGAGTTTAGAGAGATGCTCTGGGTTCTTGATGTGCTTCACCATCAATGGCGTGAGCGGAGTTGGCCTCGATACCAAGATTCCGACGTGCATCGATGGTCTGTAGAACACGATTTAGAATCTCTTGGCGGACAGTTGCGATATGTTCCACTAGTTCGCGAAACTCCGGTTTTCTGTCGCGTAGAAACAATGCGGCAAATTCATCTGGAGACCACACGTTCGCTGGCTGGGAATTGCAGCGGACCGCACGACGGACGCCCAGGTCTCTGTGCTTCAGAATTCTCATGACAGATTTCGGCGTCCTGAAATGATGAAGCGCGGACACCGCCTCTCGGGGCTCCGCGCCTCCATTGCTGCATCCTAGGCAGCGCGAACGGTCGCCATAAACCGATCGACCTCCGACTTGAGCCGGCTGCTCTCGCTCGCCAACTGACCTGCGGCGGCGAGAACCTCGCCTGACGCGGCGCCCGTTTCTTCGGCGCCACGGCTCACAGCGGTGATGTTGGCGGAGACTTCAGTCGTGCCGGACGAGGCATGTTGGATGTTCCGGGAGATCTCCGCGGTCGCAGCCTCCTGCTCCTCGACTGCCGCGGCGATCGCCGAAGCGATTTCGGCGATTTGGCCGATCGTGCCGCCGATCTCCTTGATCGCCGTGACCGACTCCTGCGTGGCGGACTGCATGGCGGTGATCTGGCCCGCAATCTCTTCGGTCGCTTTGGCCGTCTGTGCGGCCAGCGCCTTGACCTCCTGGGCCACGACAGCGAAGCCCTTTCCGGCCTCACCGGCTCGGGCCGCCTCGATGGTGGCGTTGAGGGCGAGGAGATTAGTCTGACCAGCAATCGCGCTGATCAGATTTAAGACGTCGCCGATCCGGTTGGCCGCCTGCGAGAGCTCGTTAACGCGCGCGTCTGTCCGCTCGGCTTGTCTCACGGCTTCTGCAGCAATTTGGCTGGATGACTGAACTTGGCGGCTGATCTCGTGAACCGATGAGGTCATCTCGTGTGTCGCCGAAGCGACAGCTTGCACGTTGGTGGAAGCCTCCTCGGAAGCTGCCGAGACGGTGGTCGCCAGCTGTTGAGTGCTGTCGGCCGTACGCGTGAGTGTGGTGGCGGTCGCCTCCAGCTCGGTCGAGGCCGAGGTGACAGTCTTGATGATGTCTCCGACCGCGCCCTCGAACTGGTCGGCCAGACGGTTCATGTCGGCTGTGCGCTGGACCGCGGCGCGCAGCTCGGCCTCCTTTTGCTCGGCTTCGAGTCGCTGTCGCGCGATAGCGTTCGTCTTGAAAACCTCGACTGTCTCGGCCATCTCGCCAATCTCGTCGCGGCACGTCGTGCACGGAATTTCGACGTCGAGTTTTCCGGACGCGAGCGTCTTCATGGCGGCCGTCATTGCATGCAACGGCTTGGTGATGCGCCGGGCCATGAAGGCCGAAGCGGCGAGCGTGAGCACTAGCACCAACAGCGCGGCGAGCAGAGATTGACGTGTGGCCGCCCAGATCTGCGCATCGAGATCGTCGATATAAACGCCCGTCACGACGACCCAATTCCAGGGTGCGAACCCCGCGGCATAGGATAGCTTCGGCTGCGGTTTGTCCGAACCGGGCTTCGGCCAGGAATACGCAACGAAACCGCTACCGTCTCTCGCCACCTCGCGCGTCAGCTGCGCCACGATGCGAATGCCGTTCGGGTCCTTAAGCTCGGACAGATCCTTTCCGACGATCTTTTCATCAACCGGATGCATAATCATCCGGTTCTGCATGTCGGTGATGAAGAAGTATTCGCTCCCGGCATAGCGTAAAGCCCCGACGCGCATTTTGGCACGGGCCTGGGCATCCGCGGCTGAAATACTACCGTTCCGGGCAGCGGCATGCTCTTCTTTGATGATCGAAGTGGCGAGGTCGGCCAGATGCTCCAGCTCAAGCTGCTTCTGGCGCTTGAGGCTGGCGGCGAGTTCGGTCGCATCGAGAGTCGCGATACCGATCAGCCCGAGGAATCCAAGGCCGATGAGAGAGAAGATCTTTCGACTGATCGTGAAGCGAATTCTGGATAGCATGGACAGCTCGTTGTCGACGCACAAGGGGGAGCCGCCGAGATCGGGGTGATGCCGCCTGTGGGCCTCAGTTCGCGACTCTGGAATGCACGAATTAAGAAGTGCTTTAATGAATGATCGCAGAGCGAGACGCGGACCAGCAAGCAGGCGGGCGGACGTGAGCGCAGACTAGCCTCGAAGGCTTATTCTCGGTTCGAAGTTCTGTCAGGTGAACCATATGCTTCACGCTCGATGACCAGAACTTCGTGGCTGCCATTCCCAGATTACGTAGCTCTGCCGAGCTACTTAAGGATTTCGTTAAGCCTGCGAACTCGGAAGCCACGGCACGCCTCCTCGTGTCGGCCGACGCGCTAATCGAAAAATCGAGCTTGCCTGTCATCGGAGAGTCGGTGCGCGCGACGCCGCATCCGATAGGCACTCCGCTCCGTCATCCCGGCCGCCCGGGCCGCCTCGGCGGCGGAGGCGCCGCGGGCGAGCGCCTGGGCCATGACGCGGCGGGCGTTGGCGGTGCGGCCGAGCGGGACCTCGACATAGACGCCGCGCGGGCGGTTCGAGCCCTGGCGGAAGTGGATGCAGATCGCGTCGGCGGCTTTGCGGCCGACGCAGCGGACGAGCCAGTGGTCGTCGTCGGCCTGGGCCGGGATGCGGACGCGGGTGCCGCCGCGGGCGGCTGCGAGCGCCAGCGCCGCGTCGAGGCCGGCGACCTCGGCGATCTCGGCCAGAAGCCCGGGCAGCCAGGAGTAGGTCATGGCGCGGCGACCTCCCGGACCGGAGCGGGCGCGGCGTCAGGACGCGTGCCGGCCTCGACCATGGCTCGCACCGCGGCCTCGTGCGGGGCGAGCAGCGACAGCAGCATCGACGCCTGGCCGACCAGCGCGGCGCTCTCGCGCAGCTGCGCCAGCGTGACGCCGAGGCCCGGGTGCGGGTAGCGGGCCAGGAACTCCTCGACGCCGTGGTTCGCCAGCACCTCGCGGTGGGCGTAGACGCGCAGCTCGAAAGCGAGCGTCGCGAAGGAGGCGGTCGGCATCACCACGCGGCTCACGTCGGGTCTCCCGAGAGGGCGTCGATCGCGGCCTGGTCGAGCCGGGCCGCGGCGAGCGGCAGGCCGTCGCGGCCGAGCGCGGCCAGCACAACGCTCTTCGCGTCGGCCGAGATCATCACGGCGGCGGCCGCCCGGACTCCGTCGGCCGGCCGCGGCGACAGCTCCACCGTGACGGTCAGGCCGCCATGCGGGCGGGCGTCGAGCGCGTCGCGGATCGCCGCCGCGACCAGCCGCCGG
>NZ_NHSK01000087.1 GCF_016653355.1 Rhodoplanes elegans
ACGCCTCCACCTCCTTGCGACGAAGCCGCTTGCGCAGCACCGGCTGCTCGGCCGCGTCCACCCCGTGCAGTTGAAAGATATGCTTCGACGTATCCATTCCGATGCGGATACTCTGGCTCACGGACGGCCCCCTCGTTTGAGATCTTCACCGACCTCATTCTGGCACAGCGATGCCGTAGGGGGCCGTCCACACCATCAACCCCTGTCTTTCGTGAGCCACTTGCACCGGGGGTATGGATCCCGGGCTCGCGAACCTCAAGGTTCGCGCCCCGGGATGACGGTTTATGCAATGTCCTCGCCCGGCGATGACGCCGACACTGTCACCCGACGGGATCACGAGAATGCCCGACCTGAAAGCCTATCTCCTGTCGCTCGGCGCCGGCCTGCTGGTCGGAGTCGTCTACAGCCTGATCGGCGTGCGCTCGCCGGCGCCGCCCACCATCGCGCTGATCGGCCTGCTCGGCATTCTGCTCGGCGAGCAGATCGTGCCGGTCGTCAAGCGTCTGATCGGGGGACACGACGTCGCCGGCTTCGTCCGCACGAGCTGCGCCGCGCATGTTCTCGGCCCGCTTCCGGGCGGCGAGCCGGCCGTGTCCCGCGCGTCGGGAGCCGGCAAACCGGCCAGCGCCGACGAGCCGTCCTGATCACGAGCCTGCCCCGATCCCGATAAGAACCCCCGAACCGGAAGATCCGCCGTGGCCAAGAACCCCGACCGCCGGACCGTCGTCGGCACGCTCGCCGCACTCGCCGCCGGCCTTTCCACGAGAGACAGCGTGACCGCTCAACCCGCCTCCCCCCCCGACCTCGTCCTGTTCAACGGCAAGATCACGACGTTCGATCGCGCGACGCCGGAGGCGTCGGCGGTCGCGATCCGGGACGGCCGCTTCGTCGCGGTCGGCAGCGATCGCGACGTGATCGCGCTCGCCGGCCCGCAGACGCGCCGCATCGACCTGCGTGGCCGCCGGGCGATCCCGGGCCTGATCGACAGCCACATGCACATCATCCGCGGCGGCCTCAACTACAACATGGAGCTGCGCTGGGACGGGGTGCGCTCGCTCGCGGAGGCGATGCGGATGCTGAAGGATCAGGTCGACCGTACGCCGGCGCCGCAATGGGTGCGAGTCGTCGGCGGCTTCACCGAGCATCAGTTCGCGGAGAAGCGCCTGCCGACGCTCGAGGAGATCAACGCGGTCGCGCCCGACACGCCGGTGTTCATCCTGCATCTCTACGATCGCGCGCTGTTGAACGGCGCCGCGCTGCGCGCCGTCGGCTACACCAAGGACACGCCGGCACCGCCCGGCGGCGAGATCGTCCGCGACGGCAACGGCAATCCGACCGGACTGCTGGTCGCCAAGCCCAACGCGACGATCCTGTACGCGACCCTCGCCAAGGGGCCGAAGCTGCCGCCCGAGTATCAGAAGAACTCGTCGCGGCACTTCATGCGCGAGGTGAACCGGCTCGGCGTGACCAGCGTGATCGATGCCGGCGGCGGTTTCCAGAACTATCCGGAGGACTATTCGATCATCGAGGAGCTGCACCGCGAGGGCCAGCTCACCGTCCGCATCGCCTACAATCTGTTCACCCAGAAGCCGAAGGAGGAGCTGAAGGACTTCACCTCTTGGGCCGGCCAGGTGAAGCCGGGGCAGGGCGACGACACCTACCGGGCGAACGGCGCCGGCGAGATGCTGGTCTACTCGGCCGCCGACTTCGAGGATTTCCGGGTCGAGCGTCCCGAGATGCCCCCCAATATGGAAACCGACCTCGAGCCGGTGATCCGGCTGCTCGCCGAGAAGCGCTGGCCGTGGCGCCTGCACGCGACCTACAACGAGACCATCACGCGCGCCCTCGACGTGTTCGAAAAGGTGAACCGCGACATTCCCTTCGACGGGCTGCACTGGTTCTTCGACCACGCCGAGACGATCGACGACCGCAACATAGATCGCATCGCGGCGCTCGGCGGCGGCATCGCGGTCCAGCACCGCATGGCGTATCAGGGCGAGGACTTCGTCGCGCGCTACGGCGAGCGCGCCGCCGAGCGCACGCCGCCGGTGCGGCGCATGCTGGCCGCAGGGATCCCGGTCGGCGGCGGCACCGACGCGACCCGCGTCGCGTCTTACAATCCGTGGGTCTCGCTCTCCTGGCTCGTCACCGGCAAGACGCTCGGCGGCCTGTCGCTCTATCCGGCCGCCAACCGGCTCGATCGCGAGACGGCACTGCGGCTGTGGACCGAGAGTAACACATGGTTCTCGACCGAGCCCGGCAAGAAGGGGCAGGTCAAGGCCGGCCAGCTCGCCGATCTCGCCGTGCTGTCGGACGACTTCTTCTCGGTGCCGGAGGACACGATCCAAGACATCACGTCGGTGCTGACGCTGCTCGGCGGCGCGCCCGTCCACGGCGACAAGGAGTTCTCGGATCTCGCCCCGCCGCTGCCGCCGGCGATGCCGGACTGGTCGCCGGTGCGCCGCTTCGGCGGTTATCAGATGCGGGCCGGCGCCGAGGGCGCGCGGCCGTATGCGTTCTCTTCCGAGGGGGCCGGGGCCGTCACGGCCGCGGCCGCCGGCGCCTGTGGCTGCGCGGCGGGCTGCGGCGTGCACGGCCACGCGCACGCCTCGGCCTGGGGTGCGGGCGTGCCAGTGTCGGATTCGCGTGCCTTCTGGGGTGCGCTCGGCTGCTCCTGCTGGGCGTTCTGATCACGATCCGTGACACGCGCTCCGACCGAACGGCTCGGTTCGGATCGGCTCCCGAAGGGCCGGCTCGGGCACAGGCCTCACGATGCATGGGTCGGCCGCACAGGGACGGTGGTGCGGGCGTTCTCCGACGATGAGGCGAGCGCGGTGCGGCTCCCTCTCCCCAGCGGCGATAGGGCTGGGGTGAAGGGGAGCCGAGGCCGGTTGGTTCAACGAGAGGGCGGCACCCCCTCACCCGACGCGCTCCGTGCATCGCCCTCTCCCCGCTGGGGAAAGGTGAAGGCCACACCAGCATCGGGTTCCGAGCTGATCACCTGGACACTGTATGAGAGGAACCATGAGCGAATTTACATTGCCCGCCCCGGTGGCGCGTCTTCTCGATGTGCCCGGGCTCGATTATCTGTTCAGGCTGGCGCTCGCCTCGCCGTTCCTGATCAGCGGCGTCGTCAAGCTTCTGGACTTTTCCGGTGCCACGGCCGAGGTGGCGGGGCTCGGCGTGCAGCCGGCCGTGCCGGTCGCGGCGCTCGTCGTCGCCACCCAGCTCGTCGGCTCGGCGTTGTTTCTCACCCGCCGCTGGTGCTGGCTCGGCGCCGGCCTCCTCGCCGGCTTCACGGTCATCGCGACGCTGCTCGCCCATGCGTTCTGGGCCGTCGAGGGGCCGGAGCGCGGCCGGCAGACCGCGACCTTCTTCGAGCATGTCGCGATCGTCGGCGGCCTCGCCGTGGCGGCTCTGTTCGCCAGCCGTGCCGACGTACGCCGATGACGGCGGCCCCGGATCACCACGCAGCGGCCGCCGCCGTCACGCCTGCCGCGCCGAGCAGCGGCGGCGCCTTCGCGCCGCTGCGCCATAAGTTGTTCGCGGTGATCTGGGCCGCCACCGTGCTCGGCAATGTCGGCACCTTCATGCGCGACGTGGCGAGCGCCTGGCTGGTCACCGAGATCAGCCCGACGCCGGCCGCCGTGGCGCTGATCCAGGCCGCCGCGTCGCTGCCGATCTTTCTGTTCGCGATTCCGGCCGGCGTGCTCTCCGACATCCTCGATCGCCGAAGGTTCCTGATCGCCGTGCAGGTGATGCTCGGCACGGTCAGCGCCATCCTGGCCGGGCTCGCCGCGACCGGCACCGTGTCGGTGAGCGGGCTGGCGCTTCTGACGTTCCTGGGCGGTACCGGGGCGGCGCTGGCGATGCCGACCTGGCAGGCGATCGTGCCGGAGCTGGTGCCGCGGGCCGATCTCAAGGGCGCCGTCGGGCTCGGGTCGCTCGGCTTCAACATCGCACGGGCGGTCGGTCCGGCGCTCGGCGGCGTCGCCCTCGCCGCCTTTGGGGCCGCCGTGACCTACGGGCTCGACGTCGCGAGCTACTTTCTGGTCATCGGCGCGCTGATCTGGTGGCGGCGCGAGGCGGCGGCCGACGACGAACTGCGCGAGCATTTCGGCGGGGCGTTGCGGGCCGGCCTGCGCTTCGCGCGGGCGAGTCGCGACATGCACCGCCTGCTGTGGCGCGCCGTGCTGTTCTTCGTCTTCGCCAGCGCCGTGTGGGCGCTGCTGCCGCTGGTCGCTCGCCAGGAGCTCGGCGGCAGCCCCGGCTTCTACGGTCTGATGCTGGGCAGCGTCGGTGCCGGCGCGATCCTCGGCGCTCTGCTGCTGCCGCGGCTGCGCGCCGCGATCGGCCAGGACCGCCTGGTGCTCGGCGCCTCTCTCGTCACCGCGGCGTCGACCGTCCTGCTCGCGCCCGCGCAGGCACCCTGGCACGGCATCGTGTTGATGGTGATCCTCGGGGCGGCCTGGATCGCCATCCTCACGACCCTCAACGCGATCATGCAGGCGATCCTGCCGAACTGGACGCGCGGCCGCGGCCTCGCGATCTATCTCACGGTGTTCAACGGTGCGATGGCGGCCGGCAGCCTCGGTTGGGGCGGCGTCGCCCAGGCGGTCGGCATCGACGCCGCGCTGGTGACGGCCGGCCTCGGGCTCGCCGTGGCCTCGGCGCTCGCTTTCCGAGCGCGACTGCCCAGCGGCGAGGCGGATCTGATGCCGTCGATGCACTGGCCCGAGCCGATCGTCGCCGATCTGGTGCCGGACGACCGCGGTCCCGTGCTGATCACGATCACGTATCGGGTCGCGCCGGAGGATCGCGCGGCCTTCGCCGCCGTGCTCGATCGGTTGTCGGCGGCGCGGCGCCGCGACGGCGCCTATGCCTGGGGGCTCACCGAGGACGCGGCCGATCCGGAGCGGCTGGTCGAGTGGTTCTTCGTCGAGTCCTGGGCCGAGCACAGGCGCCAGCATCGCCGCGTGTCGCGGGTCGATGCCGACCTGCAGGCCGAGGCGGTGGCGTTGCACCGGGGGGCGGAGCCGCCGGCCGTGCAGCACTATCTGTCGGTCGATCCGCGCGCGGCGGCACGGCCCCGGCCACCGGATCCGACGTGAACCGGCGCGCGGCGGGACGTCGGGCTGAGCCGCCGTGGTCACGGTCAAGTCGGAGAGGCGCGGTCGTCTCAACGCCCGAACTCGAACGTTGTGGCGACGATGTCCCCTCGGCCTTCAGGGCAGGCGACTGCGCGCCGCCGCGCACGAGAGGCCGCAGGAGGATCATGAAACCGCTGTCGGAGAACGATCCAGATTGCGCAATATGACAGACTTTCAGCCGCGCTCATTTTCTGCATAACGAGGGGCGCGCGATGGTGGTCGGCGCGCTCCCGATGACGATGACCGCGCAACTCCCTGCGTGGCATGATGACGTGAGTTCGACACAGACGACGGTAACATTTGGGCTCGCGTGGCCGGAGCAGATCGATGCCAGTGAGAATGGACGACGGCCCGGTGCCGCGTCGCGCCGGCCCGGGGCGCGCTCCAGCTCTCCGCGTCGAACCGCCGAGTGCGCTCGGCCATAGTCTCAGGGCCTGCTCACGGACCTTCCTGACGGTCTGTATTCTGAGCGGCATCGTCAATCTGCTCGCATTGACCGGCCCGTTCTTCATGCTGGAGGTCTACGACCGCGTCCTGCCGGGCCGCAGCCTGCCGACGCTGGCCGGCCTCGCCCTGATCGCCGGACTCCTCTATTCGTTCTTTGGTCTCCTCGACGTTCTCAGGATGCGGCTGCTGACCCGGATCGGCATGTCGCTCGACCAATCGGTCCGGGCCGCGACGTTCGATCTGCTCTGGCGCGTGCCGCTGAGCCGAGGCCGCCCCGAAGTACCACAACAGCCGCTGCGTGATCTCAACCAGGTGCGGGGCTTTCTGTCGGGGGTCGGGCCGACGGCCATCTTCGATCTGCCGTGGCTGCCACTCTATGTCGGGCTATGCTTCGTCTTCCACCCGTTGATCGGCGCGGCCGCGTTGGTCTCCGCCCTGACGCTGATCGGCGTCATGATACTGACCGAAGCGCTGGTGCGGCGTCCGGTGTCCGATGCGGGCGCGATCGCGGCCGCACGCAATCGCTTGACCGAAGCTGCGGTCCGCAATGCCGAAGTGATGCAGGCCATGGCCATCGCGCCACGACTGCGATCGCTCTTCTCAGCCAGTAGCGCGGACCTGCTCGCGGCACAGCGGCGCTCCTCCGACATCGGTAACGGAATGAGCGCGTTGTCGAAGGTGCTGCGCCTGGTCGTCCAGTCCGCCGTCCTGGGCGTCGGCGCAGTCCTGGTCGTCCGTCAGGAGGCGACCGCGGGCATCATGATCGCGAGCTCGATCCTGTGCGCCCGCGCGCTCGCGCCCGTCGAGCTCGCCCTCGCGAACTGGCGGAGCTTCCTGGCGGCGCGGCAGAGCTGGCGCCGCCTCGACGCCGCTCTTCGGCAGATGACGGCCACGCCCGCGTCGACGATGCTGCCCGAACCCTCCCGCACCCTCTCGGTCGAATCCCTCACGGTCGTGCCGCCCGGTGCGCAGCGCCCCGTGCTGCACGGAGCGAGCTTCCGCGTGTCCGCCGGCAGTGCCCTCGGGGTGATCGGCCCGAGCGCATCGGGCAAGTCGTCGCTCGCCCGCGCATTGGTCGGGTCCTGGGCCCCGGCCGCCGGCCGCGTCGCGCTGGACGGCGCGGCGCTGCCTCAATGGCCATGCGAGCAGCTCGGCCGCGTCATCGGATATCTGCCCCAGGACGTGGAGCTGTTCTCCGGCACGATCGGCGAGAACGTGTCACGGTTCGATCCCGACGCCGATCCGGCCGCGATCGTCGCCGCATGTCGGGCGGCCGGCGCCCACGACATGATCGTGAGCAGGCTGGGGGGCTACGACAGCGACATCGGCGATTTCGGCGTCACGCTCTCGGCCGGCCAGCGACAGCGGATCGGGCTCGCCCGCGCCCTCTACGGCGATCCCTTCCTGGTGGTCCTCGACGAGCCGAACTCGAACCTCGACAGCGACGGCGAAGAGGCGTTGACGCACGCCATCATGGCGGTGCGATCGCGCGGCGGCATCGTGGTGGTGGTGGCGCACCGGCCGAGCGCGCTGCGGGCGGTCGACCTGGTGCTCATGCTCGCGGATGGTCGCATCCAGAGCTTCGGGCCGAAGGATACGATCCTCCCGCGCTACCTTCGTCGCAACGGCAGCACCGAGGTCGCGCCGACCGCCTCCGGGCCTCCCTTGCAGAAGCGGTCCGGAACATCATGACCGGCAAGGCCCATGGTCCCGACGATCTCGCGCGCTCGATCCGGCGTCACGAAGGTGCCTCGATCGCGGCCGTCCTCGCGCTGGTGCTCGGTGTGGGCGGCCTCGCAGCGTTCACGGAGGTCGATGGCGCTGTCATCGCACCTGGCCTGCTGGTCGTCGACAGCAACATAAAGCTCGTTCAGCATCCGACCGGCGGCATCGTCGGTGAGCTGAAGGTCCGCGAAGGCGACCACGTCGAATCGGGCAGTCTCCTTCTCCGTCTGGACGAGACCCAGACCCGGGCGAACCTGCAGATCGTCTCGAAGCAGCTCGACGAGGCGATGGCGAGACGGGCCCGCGCCGAGGCGGAGCGCGACGGCGCGATGGAGATCGCGTTTCCGAGCGAGCTGTCGGAGCGCCGTCACGAATCCGAGCTGATGCGCCTCATGAATGGCGAGACGAGGCTCTTCGCCCTGCGCGCCGCGGCACGCTCGGGTCAGAAGAATCAGCTTCGAGAGCAGATCGCGCAGCTCACCGAGCAGATCAACGGCCTCTCGGAGCAGGTCACGGCGAAGTCGACCGAGATCCACTGGAACAGCGTCGAGCTGAACGGTGTTCGAGACCTGTGGAACAAGAAGCTCGTCCAGATCAATCGCGTGACAGCGCTCGAACGCGATGCGGCTCGGCTCGTCGGAGAGAAAGGACATCTCGTCGCATCGATCGCCCAGGTCAGGGGACGGATCGCCGAAACCGAGCTCAGGGTCCTGCAGATCGACGAGGAACTGCGGACGGAGGTCGGCCGGGAGCTGGCGGAGCTGCGCAGCCGGATCGCCGAGCTGGTCGAGAAGCGGGTCGCCGCCGAGGATGTGCTGCGCCGGGTCGAGATCCGGGCCCCGTCTGCCGGCTACGTCCACCAGCTCGCCATCCACACGATCGGAGGTATCATCGCGCCCAACGGCGAGCCGATCATGCAGATCGTCCCCGACCGAGACACCCTGTTCGTGGACGCGAGAGTTCTGCCGCAGGATGTCGATCAGCTCTATCCGGGGCAGCCGGCCGCGGTTCGGCTGCTCGCCGCCAATCAGGCAACCACACCCGAGCTGACGGGACGCATCACGCGGATTGCTCCGAACGTGTCGTCGGACCCGAAGACCGGGGCGAGCTACTTCGCCATCCGCGTGTCCCTGCCGGACGAGGACCTGAAACGTTTCGCACGCGCCCGCCTGATCCCCGGCATGCCGGTCGAGGTCTTCGCGCGGACCAGCTCTCGCTCGCTGGCCTCCTATGCGCTGCGGCCGTTCTCCGATCAGCTTCGCCGCGCGTTTCGGGAGAGGTGACCGGCCGACCGAACGGGCAGGTCGGCCGAGCGGTTCGCCGAGCGTCTCGTCCGTGGTGTCGTCGGCCCGCCGCACTGGGGTCATCGTCCCATGGTCGGGTCGAGCGGGCCGAGTGGGTAGAGCAGGCCGGTGCGCCGGCATCAGGAAGGACAGTCGATTGATCCTGCACTACTACAAGAGCGTCGCCGGGAATTTCGGCGACGACCTGAACCTGTGGCTCTGGCCGCGGCTGTTGCCGGACGCCTGGACTCCGGACGACGGCATCCGCTTCGCCGGCATCGGATCCATCATCACGGCGACGATGCCGTCGGCGCCGGGGTGGATCGTCCTCGGCAGCGGCGCCGGCTACGGACCGGCGCCGCGGGGCTTCGGCGGACCAGGATGGTGCGTCCTGAGTGTCCGCGGTCCCCTGAGCGCGAGAGTCCTGGAGCTGCCGGCCGACAAGGCGATCACCGACGGCGCGCTGCTGCTGAGCACGTTGTCCGAGTACCGTCCGCTGCCGGAGGCCGAGCGCGCGGGCTGCGTGTTCGTGCCGCATCATCAGGCGCTCGATGCCGGCAATTGGCCGGAGGTCTGCCGACGCGCCGGGATCGAGTTCCTGGATCCGCGCGGCGACTCGCGGGATGTCGTCGCGCGGCTCCGCCGGGCCCGCCTCGTGATCGCCGATTCGATGCATGCCGCCATCATCGCCGACACGATGCGGGTGCCGTGGATCCCGGTCGTCACCTCGCTGGAGATCAACACGTTCAAATGGCTCGATTGGTGCGGCTCGATGGAGGTTCCCTATCGACCGATCGAGCTGCCGGCGAGCACGCTCGACGAGTGGGTGCGCAGCATGGCGCTGCCGATCCACGGCCAGCGTTATCACGTCAGCCCGCCGACCGAGACCAAGGTGCTGTCGCACTACCGGCGGTCGGTCGCCATCAAGCAGCGAGCCTGGTGGCCGCTCGCCCAGCGCTGCGGCGAGCGAATCTACTTCAGCGGCGTGCGGCGCGTTCTGCGTGCCGCGCATTTCAGCGGTCTGACCCGCTCGGCGCGGGAGGCGCGGATCGACGTTGCGGCCGCGGCGTTGCGGCGCGCCGCCGAGACCCCGAGCTGGCTCAGCGACGATCGCGTCTGGCGCAACCGGACCGACCGACTGTGTGATCAGGTCGAGCGTCTCCGTTCGCACTCACGGTCCGGCGACCTCGAAGCGCTGATGTGACACGCGGCATCTCGTCCCTGGCGCATCGCGGACGAGGGCTCCTACGAATGGCGACCGTGGAGTGAAGCGTATACTCGCGAGTCACGACCGCGCGGCCCGCGTGACGTCCGCGCGGCCGAGGATCGGGACGGAACGAAGAGGCGGACCATGTTCGGCGTGAATCTCGCGGGCGCCGAGTTCGGCCCCCCACGTGGCGTGTACGGCACCGACTACATTTATCCGAGCGCCGTCGATCTCGATTATTATCACGACAAGGGCGTGACCCTGATCAGGCTGCCGTTCACCTGGGAGCGCATGCAGCCGACGCTCGGCGGAGATCTCGACCCGGCCGAGCTCGCGAGGATGACCGAGTTCCTCGACGCGGCCGCCGCACGTGGGATGCAGATCGTCGTCGATCTCCACAATTTCGGACGTTATGATGGTAACGCGATCGGCACGGACGCGGTGCCGGTCTCGGCCTTCTCGGACTTCTGGGGCAAGCTCGCAAGGGCGCTGTCCGATCACCCGGCCGTCTGGGGGCTCGGGCTGATGAACGAGCCGCACGACATGGGCGGCGCCCAGGTCTGGCCGGCCGCTGCCCAGGCCGCCGCCGATGCGGTCCGCGCCACCGGGAACGACGCGACGCTGGTGGTGAGCGGCGACGGCTGGTCGGGCACGGCGACGTGGCAGGATCTCAACGCCTCGCTCCGTGTGAACGATGCGCTCGACAAGGTGGTCTACGAGGCGCACGCCTATTTCGATCGGGACGGAACGGGAGTCTACGGCAGCTACGATGCCGAAGGGGCCTACCCGACCATCGGGGTCGATCGCGTGCAGCCGTTCATCGATTGGTTGAATCAGAATGGCCTGCGCGGCTTCATCGGCGAGTACGCGGTGCCGGACTCCGATCCGCGCTGGCTCGCCGTGATGGACAATCTGCTTCCCGTCCTGGCGGAGAACGACGTGCCGTCCGCCTATTGGGCCGGCGGACCGTGGTGGCCGGCGGACGGCATCGCGATCGAGCCGGTGGGCGGCGTCGACCGGCCGCAGATGGATGTCCTCGAGCCCTATCTGCTCGGCGACGGAGCGGTGCTGCCCTGGGATCGCGTGGACGGAACGGCGGGGAACGATCAGCTCGTGGCCCGCCCGGAGTCGAGCCGGCTGTTCGGCCACGGCGGCGACGACGTGCTGACCGGATCGGCCGGCGACGATGTCCTGTGGGGTGGCGCCGACCGCGACAGGCTCGCCGGCCGCACCGGAGACGATGTCGCCCATGGCGGGAGCGGCGACGACACCATCGGCGGCCATGACGGCGACGACCGGCTCTACGGCGACGATGGTGACGACAAGCTCTACGGGGACGCCGGCCACGATGTGCTCTACGGCGCGCGGGGCAACGACTCCCTCGACGGCGGCGCCGGCAACGACGTCCTCGACGGAGGCGATGGGGCCGACCTGCTGGTCGGCGGAAGCGGCGCCGACCGGCTCGCCGGCGGCACCGGGAACGACGTCCTCGAAGGCGGCGACGACGCGGATCAGCTCTTCGGCGGCGACGGCAACGATCTGATCTACGGGGACGCCGGCGACGACATCCTGGGCGGCCACGCCGGCGACGACCGCCTCCACGGGGGTGACGGCAACGACAAGCTCTACGGGGACATCGGCGACGACCTCATCACCGGCGGCACCGGCAGCGACTGGATCGAGGGCGGCGCCGGCAACGATCGCCTGTGGGGCGACGCGGGGGCCGATCAGTTCGCGTTCGGCACGTCGTCGGGCGCGGACGCCATCATGGACTTCGACCCCACGGTCGACCGCCTCGTGCTGAACGGCCAGTCCTTCACGCTGCACGACGTCTCGGAGGGATTGCGGATCGACCTCTCCGGCGGAGGTACGATTATCGTGATGAACACGCACGTGTCGGCCTTCGGTGGCGCCTGGATCGTGGGCTGATCAGATGCGTGGGCTCGACGCCGGCGCCGCGGCCCGAGCGCCGGCACGGTGCGACGTGCGAGGATCGCACCGTCACGTTTCATGTCGCGTTTCAGGCCGGAAATAAGCTCGGATTAATTCGGCCGCCGTAAGCTCGACGGCACGGTCGGAGCGAAACCTCCGAGGACGCTCCTTATCATTTCGCGAGGATCTCCATGTTCGGCGTGAATCTGGCCGGAGCCGAGTTCGGCCCGCGCCGCGGCGAGTACGGAACTCACTACATCTATCCCGGCGCCGCCGATCTCGATTACTACCTCTCCAAGGGCGTGACCCTGATCAGGCTACCATTCACGTGGGAGCGGATGCAGCCGACGCTCGGCGGCGCGCTCGACCAGGCCGAGCTCGGCCGGATGATCGGCTTCCTCGACGCGGCGGCGGCCCGCGGCATGGACGTCGTCGTCGACCTGCACAATTACGGTCGTTACGACGACGCCGTGATCGGATCTCCGAGCGTTCCGGCCGCCGCCTTCGCGGACTTCTGGGGCAAGCTCGCCGGCACCCTCGGCGATCATCCGGCCGTGTCGGGCTTCGGCTTGATGAACGAGCCGCACGACATGGGCGGCGCGCATGTCTGGCCGGCGGCCGCTCAGGCCGCCGCGGATGCGATCCGGGCGGCGGGCAGCCATGCCACGCTGGTGGTCTCCGGCGACGGCTGGTCCGGTGCGGCGAGCTGGCCGTCCCTCAACGGCGCGCTGCGCGTGGTCGACCCGCTCGACAAGGTCCTCTACGAGGCTCACGTCTATTTCGACCGGTCCGGGTCGGGGTTCTATGGCAGCTACGATGCGGAGGGCGCGTATCCGGCCATCGGCGCCGACCGCGTGCAGCCGTTCATCGACTGGCTGAATCAGAACGGGCTGCGCGGCTTCATCGGCGAGTACGCGGTGCCGAGCGGCGATCCGCGCTGGCTCGATGTGCTGACCGCGTTCCTCGACACGCTCGCCGAGAACGGCATTCCGTCGGCGTACTGGGCGGGCGGGCCGTGGTGGGGAGCCGAGAGCCTGGCCATCCAGCCGATCGACGGGATCGACCGCCCCCAGATGGACGTGCTGGAACGTTACCTCGACGGCGAGGCCGCACGCCTGGATGCGGGTGCGCTCGCAGGCACCGACCACGACGATCGCCTGTTCGCCGGCGCCGGAGGAGCCACGCTCTACGGCGGCGGCGGAAACGACGTTCTGACCGGCTCGAACGGAAACGACCGCCTGTGGGGAGGAGCCGGCAACGACGTTTCGCGCGGCGGCGCCGGCGACGACGCGCTCCATGGCGGAGGCGGTGACGACGTGCTCGGCGGGCACGACGGAAACGACATGCTCTCCGGCGGCGACGGCGCCGACACGCTCTACGGCGACGCGGGCGACGATTGTCTGTTCGGCGGTGACGGCGATGACGTGCTCGAAGGCGGCGCCGGACACGACGCCCTCGCGGGCGGCAACGGCCGCGACATTCTCCGCGGCGGCGCCGGGAACGACGTGCTCGCCGGTGACGCCGGCGACGATGTGCTCGGCGGCCACGATGGCGACGACGTGCTGCGGGGCGGTGCCGGCAACGACAGGCTCTACGGCGACGCGGGCAACGATGTCCTCGACGGAGGCGACGGAGACGACCTGCTGGTCGGCGGGGGCGGCGCCGACCGGCTCGCCGGCGGCACCGGGAACGACGTCCTCGAAGGCGGCGACGGTGCGGATCAGCTCTTCGGCGGCGACGGCAGCGACATCCTGCGCGGCGATGCCGGCGACGACATCCTCGACGCAGGCGCCGGCAACGACCAGCTCTTCGGCGGCACCGGCAACGATCGGTTCTCCGGCGGCGACGGCGACGATGTGCTCGACGGCGGCGCCGGCGCCGACGTCATGTACGGCGGCAACGGCAGGGACCGCATGCAGGGCGGCGACGACGACGATCTCGTCTACGGCGAGGGCGGCGACGACGTGCTCGGCGGCGGCAACGGCAACGACCGCGTCGGTGGCGGCGAGGGGAACGACCTGATCTACGGGGACGCGGGCGACGATACACTGGGCGGCCACGCCGGCGACGACCGCCTCCACGGGGGCGACGGCAACGACAGGCTCTACGGGGACATCGGCGACGACCTGGTTTTCGGCGGTGCCGGAAACGATTGGATCGAAGGCGGCGCCGGCAACGACCGCCTGTGGGGCGACGCCGGGGCCGACGTGTTCGCGTTCGCTGCGAGCTCGGGCGCGGACGCCATCATGGACTTCGATCCCACGGTGGACCGCCTCGTGCTGAACGGCCAGCACTTCACCGTGCACGACCAACCCGACGGACTTCGGATCGACCTGTCCGGCGGCGGGACGATCGTCGTCGGAGCGCTTCATGCGAGCGCGTTCAGCTCTGCCTGGATCGTCGGCTGAACCGGCGCCGGAGGCGGTCGACGAGCTCTCGCCTCACCGCGGCATGCGCGGCGAACAGCACGGTGGCGCGACCATACTCCCGCTTCCGGCGGGCATGATCGAAATCGGAGATCGGCCGGATGCGCCGCAGATACGCGATGCGATCCTCGATCGCCCGCGCTGAAGCGGCGTCGGCCCGGCCGGCGTAGCGGGCGAGGATCTCCGTCATCGCGGCCCCGACCTCGTCGTCGCGCGGCACCGTGTTGCTCGACGCCGACGCCGTGCCGGAGCGACCGACCGGAACCGTGTAGAGATACAGCGGCTCGTCGACCGTTCCGGTGACGGCGCCTTCCAGGAGAAGGACGAGATAGAGCAGCAGGTCCTCGCTGGTCCGCAGGCGCTCGTCGTAGGCGATCCCCTTGGCGCGAAGGAACTCGTGCCTGATGATCGGCTTCAGGTAGCCGTAATTGTAACGACTGCCGGGAGCCGTCGGGGCGAGCAGACTCGCGATGGTGAGACCGCCGCCCGGCAGGCTCGGGAACAAGGGGCCGGCCGGGTTGCCGGTGACCGGGTTGCATTCCAGCAGATTGTCGAACACCGCATCGAGACCATCCGCACGGCCGAGAAGACGCGCGAGGCGGTCGCGCTGCCAGGCGTCGTCGCTGTCCACGAGGCCGATCCATGTCCCGCCCGCTGCAGCCAGCGCGACGTTCCGCGCATGCGCCGGCCCCTGGTTGTGGGGCAGTCGCACGATCCGGACGCGAGGCTCCCGACCATACGTATCCGCCAGCATCGAGGGCGTTCCGTCGCGCGATGCGTCGTCCACGATGATCAGCTCCAGATCCTCGATGGTCTGTGCGAGAACGCTGTCCACGGCCCGACCCAGACTGGCGACCGCATTGTAGACGGGGAGCAGCACGCTCACCCGCGGGTTCGCGGCGGCGCTCATCGCGCCTGCCCCGCCGTGGATCGGCCGGACGTGAGCCGACTCTCCGGCGACGGGCAGGCCGGCACGCGCCTGCGACCCGAGAGATAGCCGACGAGCGCTCCCTGCGCCCAGAGAATCCGGGTCCGTGCACCGTCGCGGTCTCCCGTCGCCAGGCAAAGGAGTCCGCGCCCGAGGGATCGACCGACGCCCGCGCCGAGATGGCCGAACCCGTAGCCGTGGACCCGCAACAGTCGGCCGTACCCTTGTGAATAGACCCGGGCACGGCCCGTCTGCGCCGTCGACGCGGTCGTGATGTGACAGTGATGAACGACGAGGTCGCGGTCGTAGTCGACATGAATTCCGTGGGCGAGACAGCGGAGCAGGAGGTCTGTCTCCTCCCCCGACTGGAAGGGCGTGCCCGCGCCGACACCGAGAGCCTCGTCGAACCCGCCCACGGTCTCGAACACGCGCCGCCTGGCGAACAGCGTGTTGGAGTTGCCGGAGGTGAAGACGTTGTCGCGATCGACCGGCCCGCTCTCCGGACGGTGCGGGCTCACCGAGTCCCGTCCATCCGGGTCGATCGTGCGGCCGGTCAGGACCGCCCGTCGCTCGTCCGAGAACGCCCGCTTCACCCGCGCGACCACGTGCGGCCCGTACCAGCAGTCGTCGTCCGGAAAGCCCATGACGATGCCGCCGGCGTGTTGCAGCCCGATGTTCCTCGCTTTAGACAGCCCTCTCGGGGACCTCAGATGACGGATATCGAGCACCCCTCGATAGGAGTTCAGGATCGGAGCGATGTCGATCGCGTCGTTCTGGTCGACAACGATCACCTCGAACTCCGGCTCGTCTTGGACAGCGAGCGAGTCGAGCAGACGCCGGAGCGTGTCCGCTCGACCCACCGTGCCGATGATCAACGATAGAAACTTCGTGGCACCCTCCCGTCCGTCACTGCCGAGGCATCGCCTTCCGGCCGGTCACATCCGCATGTCGAGGCAGTTTCGGCGGCCGCTCGCCCGAGACGCCTTCACAAGCCCGGTGTGCGGCTCGCCGTTCCTCACCGGGCCGATCGCGCTCTGCCGCGGTCGGGCGTCGCGAGATCCGTCCCGATCGCTCCGAGGAACAACCAGGAGTCCACCAGATACCGGCGCCAGAGCCGACGCGGCTCGGATCCGAGACGCCACGCCCATTCGAGGCCGGCGCTGCGCATCCAAACCGGGGCCCGTCGCTTCGTTCCGGCGAAGAATTCCAGCCCGGCGCCGACCGGAAGGACGTAGCAATCGCCCAGGCGATCGCGATGACGATGCACCCAGATCTCCGACTTGGGCGCCCCCAGGCCCATCAGCAGATGGGTCGTGCGGTGCCGTCTGATCGCACGCGTGAGCGTGTCGGAATAGGCCTGATCCTTGCCGAAGTCCTGAGGCGCGACCTCGATCATCACGGCTTGGCTGTCGAATGCCCGCGCCTTCAGGAGATCGCGCAGGCGATCGGCCGTGCCCGTGTCGCCGACGACGAAAAACAGGCGGGCCTTCTTGGGATCGAGCGCCGGAAGCAGCGCCATGACGAGATCGGATCCCGTCACGCGCGTCAGCTCGCGGGCGCCTCTCAGTTTGGCATACATCAACACCGGAGCGCCGTCGGCGGTGACGGCCCAGGCCCGGTCGTAGGCATCGCGGAAGTCGTGGTCGTGCCTCAGCCGGACGACGTGATCGATGTTCGCGGTGAGGATCGTGCGCGGCCCGACGCCCGGTGCGATCCTCTCACGCGACAGCCTGTCGACGAGCTCGCTCTGCGTATGCGGCGAGAACGCAAGTCCAAATACCGCTTTCATGAAGGTCTCCGCTGCCGTTGCGCCCCACGTGCCCATTCCGTCGTCCGGTCTCTCGCACCGATGCTCGACCGCCGATCGGCGTTGATGCCACGGGCTCGTCCGCGTCTTCCGGCACGAGCGCGCCCATGCGGCGCGCATGTGCTCTTGCGCGCCGGCCCACGCCCCTTCGGGCGATCTCCGAGTTTTCAAGGTCCTTCGAAGGTTCTTCGAGCCCGGTACGGCTCGGCCGACGACCGAGCCGTCAGGACACCAGCGCGGCCCGCCTCCGCAACGGGTGGGCCGCCGCCGACCGCGTGACCGATCTCAGGTCCGGCTTCGCCTGCGGACGCTGCGGAAGCTGAAGCACGCCGTAGACGAACCAGAGCAGCGACGCCGTCTTGATACTCAGGAACGCGAAGCTGACGATCATGGTCAGCGAGAGATAGACGCAGACCGCATGGACATACCGGACCTGATCCGAGCTCCGGTTCGCGGACGCGAGGACGATCGCTCCCCAGATCAGGGCGACGCCGAAGATCGATTGGGTCAGCACCAGATAGCCGATGCCGCTGTCGACCGACTCCGACAGGAGGATCGGATCGCTCGAGATCCCGAGAAACTCGTCGACCGAGAAGCGGCTCAACAGGTGGACGGTATGTGCGATGCGGCCCGGGAAATCGTCCGAGCCCGCGGGGATTCCGCCGATCGTGACGTAGAGGAACGCGACCGCGAGCACGACCGGGAGATAGACCAGGGCGACCGAGCGCGGGAGCAGACGCCGCCCCATGACCGTGATTGCCACGATGAGCACCGACGACATCGCGGCGAGCCGGCTGTCCGAGCCCAGCATGGCGATCAGGGTTCCGCCGACGAGGAACAGGACCTGCGTCCGGGACAGCTCCTCGTATCGGGCGCAGATGAACGCGATGATCACGATGCAGTAGCTGCCCAAGGACACAGGCTCGAGAAACACCGACGATACACGGTGCAGATCGAGGAAGCTGAACAACCGGGAATCCGGCCTCACCGCATTGACGAACAGGTCCGAGTTCTTGTTCCAGAAGCTCTGGACGTCGTAGCCGCGCGTGTTGATGTAGTACTCCTTGACCTTGAACACCGCCGAGTATGCATCCGTCGCCAGGATCTCGAAGACCAGCGTGATCATCACGACGGCATGCACGATCACGACCACCCGGTTGAGCGACCGCCGGTCGAAGGTCATTCCGAGCACGACGAAGGTCGGGATGATCAGGACGTCGCGGAAGTATTTCGGATCAAACTGTTGCAGGGCCATCGATCGCCAGCAGGCGACGACCAGCAGGGCGGCCCCCAGCAGGTACCAGGGCAGCATCTGCGGGCGATAGTTCGCGAGCGCGACGGCATGAGCGGCGAGCACCAACGCCATCTCGGCCGCAATCACCAGGGCCGGCCCCAGCGACGTGATGTTTCCGTTGACCACGGCGAGGCCGGCGTTGAAGCATACGGCCGCGATCACCAGGAGACCCGGCACGACCCGCAAGGGCCGATGCGTCGCGAGGCTCTCTCGGAGAGGCACGGCGTGGCTGGTCATCGCCGCGCCCCGGTGCCGGGCGCCGGCGCCGCCTGGACCCGCTGCAGGGTCGCGATCGCGCGCTCGTAGCTGTGGCGTTCCAGATGCGCTTCGAGCCGCGCCTTCGCGGACACGGCCATGGTCCGGGCCGCGGCGGGATCCGCCCTGACGCGACGCAGTTGCGCGGCGGCATGGGCCACAGAGGGCTCGGCCCACCGGGCATCGTGGACCTGCTCGTAGTCCGAATGACCGTCGCCGAACGCGACGAGTTCGCAGTCGACCGGGAAGCTCGTCTCCGGGTGGCAGAAGTCGACGTTGCCGGACCAGTTGGTCGCGAGCACCGGAACCTCCAGCATCATGGCCTCGGCGAGCGGCAGCCCGAAGCCTTCCGATCGATGCAGCGATGCGTAGACGTCGGCGGAGCGAAGAAGATCGTCGATGCGCCCCGGCTCCCAGGTCTCGTCTATCAGGCGAATGTTCGGAGCGTCGGCGACCTCCGCGACGAGGCGGTCCTTGTCCTGCGGGTGACGGTCACCGCGACTGGTCTTGAGAACGAGCTCGGCGGTGGGATCGTCACCGAACGCGGACCGGAACGCCCGCACCAGCGCGATCGGGTTCTTCCGCTCGAACGACGACCCGTAGTTGAAGATCTGGACCGCCCTGAAGCGGCCTCCCGCGTCGGGCCGGTCCGGTCGAAGTGACGGGGAGGGGGCCGCGACGGGATGCGGAACGACCAGCACCGGCTTGTCCGTGTAGCGCGCGACGGCGTCCCGGCAGAACCGCGACGGCACCAGGACGGCATGCACGAAAGGGAGCGCCGCGATCCACTCCCGGGGAAGCGCCTCGAGCTCCCACGCCCAGTAGCCGATGTTGTAGGACCGGGCATAGCTCCGCAGGCCCGAGCCGACCATGCCGAGCAGCAGCATCGGGGGGTTGAGATGATAGATGGAGAGATCGGCCGCCAGTGCGC
This sequence comes from Rhodoplanes elegans, assembly GCF_016653355.1. Lineage (GTDB taxonomy): Bacteria > Pseudomonadota > Alphaproteobacteria > Rhizobiales > Xanthobacteraceae > Rhodoplanes > Rhodoplanes elegans. Next base: position 19,386 of record NZ_NHSK01000087.1, read on the forward strand.
CCGCCGGTGCGCCCGCCGGTGCGCCTGCCGGTGCGCCTGCCGTACCGGCGGGGATCGGGAGCCGGTCGTCGCTGTCGAACAGCGCCGCGACATTGGCGCACGACACCGCGTATCCGGCGTGCTCCACGGTCTCCATGCACAGCCGGGCGGACTTTCCGATGCCGGACGCGGACGACAGCAGCCCGACGACCCGCACGGCGCGGACCGTCGCGATGTCGGGCGCCGGCGTCGGCCGGAACAGGCGCGGCAGGACGTTCCGTCGGAAAGCGCGGGCGGGCCGGCGGAGGGCCCGCCGGACGTAATGCATCGCCTGGGTGCCGGGGTCGTAGGTCGGCGCGGTCGAGGTCATGATGCCCGCTTCGCCTCTCTATGACGTCTGATGACCTGGCTCGGACGAGAGGGGCTTATCACAGCCATCCCCACCGCGCCGGGGGCGGGGCTTTGTTGATCACCGCGCCGGCGATTCGCTCGCCGACGACTACCGACCGGCCGAGCGCCAGTTCGAGATCGTTGCTGACGGTCCGGCCGTGCTCCACCACGATCACGATGGCATCGAAGATGCCCGCCGCGGCGGCGAGATCGATGTGGTCCAGCATCGCCGCCGTGTCGACGATCACATAGTCGTAGCTCTTGCGAAGACGCTGGAGCAGATGGCGCACCTCGCGCATCGCGAGGAGGTCCGGCCCGAAGTCGTCGATGCGCTGGGGCAGCACGTGGAAGCCGAGGGGATGCTCCACCGGCCGCTCGAAGAACGGGGTGTCGTCCGTGACGGCGACCGGGCTGGGGCGCCGGCTCTGGGCCGCCTCGATCGAGAGAGACGCGTTTCGCACGTTGCCGTCGATCAGCAGGGTCCGGTGGCCTGCCGCTGCCGTGACCACCGCGAGGCCGAGGGCCACGGTCGTCTTCCCGGTGCCCGCCTCGGCGGATGCCACGGCGACCAGGTGACCGCCGGTCGTCGCCGAGACGCTGTCGTCCAGGGCGACCTTGATGCCCTTCAAGGTATCGGCCGCCCGTCCGATGGCCGGATCTCGACCGCCCGACGTCGCATCGCCGTCGCGCCGCGGCGCGCCGTCCTCGGAAAGGTCCGCCGCCGGCGGGACCGCACCGTCGCGCCCGGTGCCGAAGCGGGTGAGCGTGCCGATCCACCGCATGCCGAGCCCCTGCTCAAGCTGGTCCGGTCGCGTGATCGAATGGTCGGTGTATTCCTTGGCGAGCGCTCCACCCATGCCGACCAGGGTTCCGGCGACGGCGCCGAGGAACAGCAGCAGCGCGGACTTGGGCGAGCTCTTGTTCAGCGGCGGCATCGCGTTCGTGACGATCCGCGATTCGGTGACGGGCAGGTACTGCTGCTGCATGAAGTCGCTGACGCGGGAAAAGCGGTTCTGAAGAAGATCGTGGAGCTGGCTCACCCGGGCGTGGTTGGCCTCGAGCCGCCGCAGCTCCGCCACGCTCGCACGCGTCTCCTCCACCTTGGCGTTCAGCTCCGCCGTCCGGCTCGACAGGCTGGCGAGCCGCAGGGTCGCGCTCTCGACGCTCGCGCGGTCGGCCGCCTCGGCGCGCCGGACCTCGTCCCAGAGTCGGCTGCGCAAGCTCGCGGCCGCGAGGGCGCGGTTCGGCTCCGTCGAGGAGGCCTCGTCCGCCACGGTGCCCGGGGCGCTCGCCACGAGGTTCTGATGCTGCCGCACGATCTCGCGAATCGCCGGGCTGTCGACCGCGGTCAGCAGCGACGCCTCGGGAAACGTCGAGCCGTCGCCCTCCGCGGCACGAAGCTGCTGGGTGCGCTCGAGGCGGGCCTTGGCGTCGGCGACGTCGGCCGTCGCCGCGTCGAGGTCCCGTTTGCGCTCCGCGAGCTGGAGCTCGTCGTCCGTGCGGCCTTCCGGACCGAGAACGATGCGATTGCGCTCCTTGTACGCGGCAACGGCGGCGGCCGCCGCCTCGGCCTCTCGGCCGAGCGTCTCGATCCGCTGGCGCATCCAGACGCTCGTCCGCTCGGCGTTCGCGAAACGCTGTCCGAGCTGGTCGTCCACATAGGCGGCGGCCACCGCGTTGGCGATCGTCGCGGCCTTCTCCGGATCGAGCGACGTGAATGCGATGGAGGTGACGAAGCTGTGCCCGACGCGCTTGACGGCCAGCATCTGCAGGAAGCTCGCGACGGCGGCGCGCTTCTTGATCGTGTCGGACGGTGTCTTGATCGTCGTCAGCCCGCTCGCGGCGAGGATGCGGGACACGAGCCCCGGCCCGTCTCCGACGAACTCGGGGTCCCGCCACAGACCGAGCTTGTCGACGACTTGGCCGGCGATCGTCTCGGAGCGGATCGTCTCGACCTGGTTCTCGACGATCGCGGGATCGATCAGGGCGTCCTGCGCCACCTCGGTCGGCGACGGAGGCGTGCGCTTGGTGTCGGGGATCAGTGCCGCTGTCGCGGTGTAGCGAGCCGGGGTCATCGCGAGGTAGAGCGAGACCGCCGCGAGGGCGAGAGCGGCCGCCAGCATAACGAAGCGGAATCGGCGTCGTATGATGGTGACCAGATCCACCAGGGTCCATTGCGGCGGAAGCGCCTCTCGCAGGGTCCAGCGATGTCCGGCTCGTCTCGTCTGCTCAGATGTGACATTGAGCACGTTCAGCATCAAAGTTCCCTCGCTGTCGCATTCCGTCGATGTGACGGCCCGGCACGAGCACAGCCGTTTCGGGCCCAGACCGTTGGCCAGAGCGATCACCCTGCGATCAGCCGCGTGCCGCGTGCGACCCCGCCTCGTCGTGTGAGGCCGCGTCGTACGACGGCGGCGTCTCGACACCGCGAGAATGCGTCCACGCTGCGGCGTTCTCCGACGAGCCGCACCATCGCCGGCGCGTCGATGTCGGGCACCTGACCTTGAACTTCAAGCTGCCGCCTTGCCCGACGTGATGATGCGACGTGATACCGAAGAGCGGAACGGTGGCCGCACGCTCATGTTCCACGGATCTGATCAGACGGCTTGACCAAAGTGTGGCGCCGAGAAATCCACAATTAGCGCATTCGTGCGTGTGCGGTGAGCACTGCACGTTTTGGGCAGGGATCAGGATCGCCGGGAGACGCGCGCGCTGGGCTCGTTCGGAGCTGGAAATCTGGATGTCGGAAATCGGACGAGACGCGGACTCGAGGGCGGTCACCGTAGAAGTACGATGATCAGCACGATCCAGATAACGACGTTGAATGTCAGGAAAATCAGAAGCAGACCGCGACGGGAATTCGGGCCTCTTCCAGCCGCGACAGAGTCTCGCCACATTGTCCTCATGCGGCGCCGGAACGAGCTGATCAGTTGAGAGAGCTCGCGGCCGATCTTTGTCATTCCACTCTTCCGGTTGAAGCTCCGCATGCGGCCTCTATTCGTCGCCGGCATCGGAGTTGACAGCATCCTAATCGACCAATGTGAGTGTGCAACGCACAATGATCGCGGTTCGCGCCGCAAGCGTTTTGCGCCGCGAGTTACGCACCGTGAGCTTCCGTCTCACAATGCTGTTACAGAATTAATCTCGTAAAGGAAAGCTGACATTCGATGATCGGTGTCATGATACGATAGTATACAAATCTTTACTAAAATTAACAGAGATCATTACTAAACAGATTGTGCACAATGTTTGTTCATTGCACTTCCTTACTGATACACCGCTGCATTCCGGCACGTCGGGTCCACCATCTGCGTTGTTGCAGCGTCGCCGAGTGTGCGACGCAGCATTCCGCGTATGAACTCCGATCAGACGAGGAGAAGTCACCGATGGCAGAACAAGACGTACTGTCGCGTGACGCCCGGTCCCTGCAGCTGACGAAAGACCGTGACGATCCACTCAGGACGTTCCGACGGCGCGTCGCCACGCCACGCGGCTTCGATCCTGTCGTTCGGCCGGGCATCCGCAGCCGTCCGTGCAAGCAGCGTCCTCGTCTGCAGCAGGAGCTCGCGCTCAAGCGCTGCTTCGACGTCGTCGGGGCGGGCATTCTTCTGATCGTCCTCTCGCCGGGGTTCCTCCTGGTCGCGATCGCCATCAAGCTGTCCTCGCCCGGCCCGGTGTTCTTCCGTCAACGCCGCTACGGACTCTTGAACGAGGAGTTCGAGATCCTGAAGCTGCGGACCATGTACGTGCACGTCTCAGACGAGACCGGGGTTCAGCAGACGACCAGCGGTGATGTGCGGGTCACCGCGATCGGCCGACTGCTCCGTCGATCGAGTCTCGACGAGCTTCCTCAGCTCTGGAACGTGCTTCGTGGCGACATGTCGCTCGTCGGTCCGCGACCCCATGTTCCACGCATGCTCGCCGGCGGCGTGCTCTACGAGGAGCTCGTCCCGTACTATTTCGAGCGGCACCAGATGAAGACCGGCATCACCGGGCTCGCCCAGGTCAACGGACTGCGCGGCAGCACCGAGGATCCGACGCTGGCACGGGCGCGCGTCGATCAGGATCTGGAGTACATCAAGTACTGGTCGCTCTGGCTCGATATCGTGATTCTCTGGCAGACGGCGCGTCGCGAGTTCATCTCCGGCAGCGGCATCTGATCGTGATCCGGCGAGGCGGCAGTCCTGCGTTCGCTCCGGGCCCCCGACCGCTTCGGAGCGGGCGGAATCTGGCGCGACGGGCCGGCGCGCGGCGTCACGATCACGATCTCACGATCTCACGATCTGGAACTCACGATGGAGAACTCGGCATGATGAGTCCCCGAAACGAGTCCAAGCAGGCGATCACTCCGGTTCTGCTGTGCGGCGGAACCGGAACCCGGCTGTGGCCTCTGTCGCGTGATTCCTATCCCAAGCAGTTCATCGCCATGCAGGGCGAGCTGAGCCTGTTCCAGCAGACCGCCCTGCGGGTCTCCGACCGGGCGTCGTACCGGCGACCCATCGTCGTGGTCAACGAGGATCACCGGTTCATCGCCGTGGATCAGTTGCAGGCCATCGACATCGCGCCGGCGACCCTGATCGTCGAGCCGGTGGGCCGCAACACGGCGCCGGCGGCGGCCGTGGCGGCGCTCCACGCATCCGAGCAGGACGGCGATGCGAAGCTGCTGCTCATGCCGGCCGATCACGTGATCGAGGACGAGGCGGCCTTCACCGCGGCCGTCACCTCCGGCCTCGAAGCGACCGGGTCCGGACGGATCGTGCTGTTCGGCATCGAGCCGAGCTCGCCCGCCACCGGCTACGGCTACATCCGCCAGGAGCAGCCGGGCGGCTCGGCGGTCTCGCGGGTCGCGGAATTCGTCGAGAAGCCGGATCCGGTCACTGCCGAGCGGTACCTCGCCGCGGGCGACTATCTGTGGAACAGCGGGATCGTGCTGGTCGCGGCCCGGCAGCTGCTCTCGGAGCTCGAGCGGCATGCGCCGGACGTGGTGACCGCCGCGCGTGCCTCTCTCGTCGACGGTGAGCGCGATCTCGATTTCCTGCGGCTCGGGGCCGAGGCGTTCGGCCGCGCGCCGTCCATCTCGATCGACCACTCCGTCCTGGAGAAGAGCGACCACGCCAGCGTGATTCGCGTTCGCTGCGGCTGGGCCGACCTCGGCGCGTGGTCGGCCGTGTGGGAGATCGGCGACCAAGACGCGGCCGGCAACGTCCTGGCCGGTCAGGCCGTCTGCGACGACTCGCACAATTGCTATCTGCGTGGCGAGGGCATCCTGGTCGCGGCCGTGGGTGTCGAGGACATGATCGTCGTGGCGACCGAAGATGTCGTGCTCGTCACCCGGAAGGACAGTGATCAGAACATCAAGCAGCTGGTCGAGCGCCTCAAGCAGGAAAAGCACGCGGCGGCCTTCACGTCCCGCCGGGTTCACCGTCCCTGGGGCTATTACGAGTCCATCCAGCAGGGGCATCGGTACCAAGTTAAGCGCATCACCGTGAAACCCGGCGGAAAGCTCTCGCTCCAGAAGCACTTTCATCGTGCCGAGCACTGGGTCGTCGTCAACGGCACCGCCCTCGTGACGCGCGATGCGGAGACCGTCCTGATTCGCGAGAACGAGTCCATATACCTGCCGCTGGGCTGCGTGCATCGGCTGGAGAACCCGGGGAAGCTCGACCTCAATCTGATCGAGGTGCAGTCGGGCGGCTACCTGGCCGAGGACGACATCGTGAGGATCGAGGACGTCTACGACCGTGTGTAGCGAGCCTGGTCGGTCGAACGCCGCCCGACCCGGGCGATCAGGGACGACGCTCGACCGTCCGATGCAACGGTTCGACGGACACCAGAAGACGAGGAAACACGATGCTGGCCGACCACTGGACCTCACGCCGCGGGACACGGGCACTCCTGTGCGCCGTGGCGCTCGCCGTCTCCGGCGCTTCGACGGCCTTCGCGGCGGAGTACCGGCTGGCCGTCGGCGACACGCTGGAGACATCGGTGGTCGGGATTCCCGAGCTGCAGCAGCGCATCCAGATCAACCGTGACGGCGAGATCTCGATTCCGCTCGGCGGGCAGGTCCGGGCCGATGGTCTGACCCTCGCCGAGGTCCGCGAGAGGATCCGCAAGCTGCTCCCGAGCAAGGAGTTCCGGCGGCGGAACGAGGCCGGGCGCGAGTATCCGGTGATCATCGCGCCGTCCGACATCGACGTGAGAATCTTCGAGTACCGGCCGATCTACCTGAGCGGTGACGTCTCCAAGCCGGGCGAGGTGCCGTACCGGCCCGGCCTCACGCTGCGCCAAGCGGTCTCGCTCGCCGGCGGCTACGACATCATGCGCTTCCGAATGAACAATCCGTTCCTCGAGCAGTCCGATCTCAGGGCCGAGTACAATTCGCTGTGGGCCGAGTTCGCCAAGGAGCAGGTTCACGTCGCCCGTCTGAAGGCGGAGCTCGACGGGAAGTCGGAGATCGACCGGACGAGCCTGATCGAGACGCCGCTGCCGTCCACCGTCGCGGAGCGCGTGCAGGAGCTCGAGGCGGAGAAGCTCCGGACCCGCAGCGTCGATTACGCCAAGGAGCGAGCCTATCTGAAGGAGGCCGTGGCCAAGGAGGAGGGGCGCATGCGAATCCTCACCGAGCAGCAGACGAAGGAGGCCGCCGGTGTCGAGGACGACAACGAGGAGTTCAGGCGCGTTCAGGAGCTGCTTCAGAGGGGCAGCGTCCCCATCACCCGCGTCGTGGAGGCGAGACGATCGCTGCTGCTGTCGTCCACTCGCCAGCTCCAGACGTCCGCCCAGCTCGCGCAGGTCGACCGCGATCGGGACGAGTTCTCGCGCAAGTCGACGAAGCTCGACGACGACCGCCGGCTCGAGCTGCTGAACGAGCTCCAGGAGGCGAACGTCAAGCTGTCCGGCATCCAGTTTCGCCTGAAGGGGCTCAGCGAGAAGCTCGTCTATGTCGGGATGGTCCGCTCTCAGCTCGTTCGCGGCAGCGGCAGCAAGCCGCAACTGACGGTCTTCCGTAAGACCGAGAAGAGCGGAATCGAGAGTCTCACCGTGGCCGAGGACGTGGAGCTGTCACCCGGCGACGTCGTCGAGGTGAGCCTGCAATCGGACTTTCTCCCCGGTCTTCCGGCCCGATAGGACACATCATGGCCATTGGTCACGCTCTTCGCGTTCCGCGTCATGCGGACCGTCCGGACGCCGCCGCGCGGTTTCCGACACCGCGCTCTGCGCTTTCGCCGAACACCTACGATTACGAGTCGCTGCCGCTGGTGAAGCCGACCGGCTTTCGCGAGTACGACGCGCGCTGGCTGTTCGAGAAAGAGATCAACCTGATGGGCGTGCAGGCGCTGGGCATGGGGCTCGGCACGCTGATCCGCCGCGCCGGCGTGAAGCCGGACATCGTGACGGGTCACGACTTCCGCAGTTACTCGGCCTCGATCAAGACGG
>NZ_NHSK01000088.1 GCF_016653355.1 Rhodoplanes elegans
CCCCGGCCACGAGATCGTAGGGCGAGACCATGCGGGCCATCAGGTCCATGATCACGTAGAGGGGCGAGTTGTCGAGCGTCCAGCGGCCGAGCAGCAGATCGAGCGGCGTGCGCTGGAACGGGCTGAACCGCGCCCCGTCCGACACGCTGCGCCAGAAGGATTCGAGCGCGCTCCGGGCGCCGTCGCGGCCGCCGTCGGCGAAGCCGTCGACCAGCACGGCGGCGTTCATGGCGCCGGCCGAGGTGCCGGAGACGCCGTCGATGTCGAGCCAGGGCTCTTCCAGCAGACGGTCGAGCACGCCCCAGGTGAAGGCGCCGTGGGCACCGCCTCCCTGGAGGGCGAGGTCGACGAGAACGGGCGAGCGGTCGATCGTCACGGGCGCCTCGCTGACCAATGCAACGCCGGACGGCACGTCTCCGCTTCGGGGCTGCCCGTGCGCCGCTACCTGCCTTGTCGCGCAGTTCGTGCAACGGAACAAGCCGGTAACCGGGCTAATACGACGTCCGGTTGTTCATCGCCGACGCGCTGCGTTAGCTTTGCCCGGCCATTCGAACGGGCGCGGACGCCGGACGGTCACCCGCATGATCGTCGGAGAAGCCGCGCAGGCGAGCAGGGGAGACCGGGCGGCATGGCGAGCGAGCAGGCGACCGCTCCGGCGATCGATACTCTGCCGGCCCCGGTGCCGCTGCGCTTCCGATGGTGGAGCTTCCTGCTGCTCGGTCTCGTTCTGCTCGTCTGCGGCTCTGCCGCCATCGCACTTCCCGTCACCTCGACGATGGCGGCCGGGCTCGTGCTGGGCACCGTCCTGGTGATCGTCGGCATCGCCAAGATCGTCCAGGCGTTCGAGACCAAGGGGTGGCCCGGTTTCGTCTGGCAGCTCCTCGGCGGGGGCGTCGAGATCGTGGGCGGTGTCCTGGTCTACTTCAATCCGCTGAAGGGTGCTGTCGCGATCACGCTGTTGATCGCCATCGTGTTCGTCGTGCTCGGCCTGTCGCAGATCGGTTGCGCCGTGAAGATTCGCCGCCAGCGCGGCGCCTTCTGGCTGCTCGTCTCGGGTCTGGTGGCGCTCCTGATGAGCCTGGTGCTGGTGTTCAAGTTCCCGCATGTGCGGGAGCTCGAGGCAGGCGTCGTGGCAGGTGTCTCTCTCGTCATCTCGGGGTTGTCCTATGTCGCGATCGCCCTCGCCATCCGCAAAGCGTTCGTGGCGGCTCCCCCTGCGTGAGATCGCGGCGCCCGGGATCGCACTGATCCCGGTGATGCTGCTCGCCGCCTGCGGGCCGGCCGAGGAGGTGCAAGCCCCCGAGCCGCGTCCGGTCCGCACCGTCACCATCGCCAAGCGCGAGGCCGGCGACACGGTGGCGCTCACGGGCCGGATCGCCGCCGAGGACGTGGCGGCGCTCGGCTTCCGCATCGCCGGGCGGGTGATGGAACGGCCCGTCAATGTCGGCGACCGCGTCGGGGCCGGGCAGGTCATCGCCCGGCTGGAGCCGCAGAACGAGACCAACGCGGTGCGCTCCGCCCGGGCCGATCTCGCCGCCGCCCGGGCGGCGCTCACCCAGGCCCGCAATCACTTCGAACGGCAGGAGACGCTTTTGGCGCAGGGCTGGACCACCCGCGCCCTGTTCGATCAAGCCAAGCGCGAGCGCGACACCGCGCAGGCCCGCGTCGACGCCGCGGAGGCGCAGCTCGAGACCGCCGACGATCTGCTCGGCTTCACGGTGCTGAAAGCCGATGCGCCCGGCGTCGTCACCACGGTCGGCGCCGAGCCCGGCGAGGTCGTGCAGGCCGGCCAGGCGATCGTGCGGCTCGCCCGCCAGGGCGGCCGCGACGCCGTGTTCGAGGTGCCGGCCCAGGTGCTTCGCACCGCGCCGCCGGACTCGGTCATCGCCGTGAGCCTGACCGACGACCCGGCCGTCACGGCGAGCGGCCGGGTGCGCGAGGTGGCGCCCGAGGCCGACCCGGTGACCCGCACCTTCGAGGTCAAGGTCGGCCTCACCGATCCGCCCGAGGCGATGCGGCTCGGCGCCACCGTGACGGGGCGGCTGACGCTCGCCGCGCAGGCCGTGATCGAGATCCCGGCGACGGCGCTCACCCGGGCCGACCGGCAGCCCGCCGTGTGGATCGTCGACCCGAAGACCGCCACGGTGGCGCTGCGCAATGTCGATGTCGTCCGCTTCGATCCGGCCAAGGTCGCGGTGGCGGGCGGGCTCGACGTCGGCGAGGTGGTCGTCACGGCGGGCGTGCAGGCGCTGCATCCGGGCCAGAAGGTGCGCCTCCTCGGGGCGCGCCCATGAGCGGGCCGAACCTGTCCGCCTGGGCCCTGCGCCACCGCTCCTTCGTGCTCTATCTGATGATCGCCGTGACGCTGGCGGGCCTCCTCTCCTACGTCCGCCTCGGCCGCAACGAGGACCCGGCCTTCACGTTCCGGGCCATGGTGGTGGAGGCGGCGTGGCCGGGCGCGACGCTCGCCGACACGCTCGACCAGATCACCGACCGGCTGGAGCGCACCCTCAAGGAGGTGCCGAACCTCGACTTCCTGCGCTCCACCACGGTGCCGGGCCGCACGACGGTCTTCGTCAACCTGAAGGGCTCCACACCGCCCGCAAAAGTGCCGGACATCTGGTACGAGGTGCGCAAGCGCGTCGCCGACATGCGCCACACGCTGCCGGCCGGCGTGGTCGGCCCCGGTTTCAACGACGACTTCGGCGACACCTTCGGCATCATCTACGGCCTCACGGCGGACGGCTTCACCCATCGCGAGCTGCGCGACACGGCAGAGGCGATCCGTAAGCGCCTGCTGGCGCTCGCCGACGTGTCCAAGGTCGAGATCCTCGGCGCCCAGGACGAGCGCGTCTTCATCGAGTTCTCGACCGCGACGCTGGCCGGCCTCGGCCTCGACCGGTCGGCCATCATCCAGGCGCTGCGCGCCCAGAACGCGGTGAGCCCGGCGGGGGCGATCCAGACCGGCGACGAGACCATCGTGCTGCGCGTCTCCGGCGCCTTCGAGTCCGAGCTCGACATCCTCGACGTCAACATCGCGGCCGGGAACCGGCTGATCCGGCTGCGCGACATCGTCACGGTGCGGCGCGGCCTCGCCGATCCGCCGCAGCCGATGTTCCGGGTGAACGGCACGCCGGCGGTCGGCCTCGCCATCGCCATGCGGGACGGCGGCGACATCCTGGCGCTCGGGCGCGACGTGAAAAAGCTCATGGCCGAGATCACGGCGAACCTGCCGGTCGGCATCGAGCCGGTGCTGGTCGCCGACCAGTCGGCCGTGGTCGACACCGCCATCGGCGAGTTCATGGAATCGCTGTGGCAGGCGATCGTGATCATCATGGCGGTCAGCGTCGTCAGCCTCGGCTTCCGGGCCGGCGCCGTGGTCGCGCTGTCGATCCCGCTGACGCTGGCCCTGGTGTTCCCCGTGATGGAGCTGATCTCGGTCGACCTGCAGCGCATCTCGCTCGGCGCCCTGATCATCGCGCTGACGCTGCTGGTCGACGACGCGATGTCCACCATCGACGCGATGTCGACGAAGCTCGCCGAAGGCGCGAGCAAGGAGGAGTCCGCCGCCTTCGCCTACAAGACGCTGGCGATGCCGATGCTGACCGGTTCCTTCGTGACGCTCGCCGGCTTCATTCCGATCGGCTTCGCCAAGAGCTCGGCGGGCGAGTATACGTTCTCTATTTTCGCCGTGGTCAGCGTCGCGCTGATCGCTTCGTGGGTGGTCGCCGTGCTGTTCACGCCGCTGGTCGGCGTCGCGCTGCTGCCGACTCCGAAGGCGGCGACCGAGCCGGGTCGGTTGGTGCGCGCCTTCCGCTCCGTGCTGGTCGCCGCGATGCGCTGGCGCTGGGTGACGATCCTGATCACGCTCGCCTGCTTCGCCGCGTCGATCGCGGCGCTGCCGCTGATCCCGCGTCAGTTCTTCCCCTCGTCCGACCGGCCCGAGCTGCTGGTCGATCTGCGGCTGCCGCAGAACGCGTCCATTCACGCCAGCGCCGCCGCGTCCGCCCGTCTCGACAAGATCCTGGCCGCCGATCCCGACGTCGCCGACTGGAGCACCTATGTGGGCCGCGGCGTCATCCGCTTCTATCTGCCGCTCGACGTGCAGCTCAGGAACGACTTCTTCAGCCAGCTCGTCGTCGTCGCCAAGGACGTTTCCGCACGCGAGCGATTGCGCGACAGACTCTCCAAGGTGCTGGCCGACGAGTTCCCGAGTGCCGTGTCGCGCATCGTGCCGCTGGAGCTCGGCCCGCCGGTCGGCTGGCCGGTGCAGTATCGCATCAGCGGCCCGGATTTGGCCGAGGTGCGTGCCGCCGCGATGCTGCTCGCCTCCACGATCGCAGGCGACACCCGGGTGCGCCAGATCAACTTCGACTGGATGGAGCCGGCCCGCAAGGTGCGCATCCGGGTCGATCAGGATCAGGCGCGGCTCCTGGGCCTCTCCTCCGAGGCGATCGCCGGCGTGCTGGCGAGCGTCGTCTCCGGCAATGCCGTGACCCAGATGCGTGACGGCATCTATCTGGTCGACGTCGTCGTGCGGGCGACCGACGAGCAGCGCGTCTCGCTCTCCACATTGCGCAACCTGCAGGTCGGCCTGCCGAACGGCCGCACCGTGCCGCTGGGCCAGTTCGCCGCGCTGGAGGACGAGCAGGAGTATCCGCTGATCTGGCGCCGTGACGGCCTGCCGACCCTCTTGGTCCAAGCCGACGTCGCGGCGGGCGCCTCGCCCGAGGCCGTGGTGGCGGCGCTCGCCGACAAGGTCGCCTGGGTCCAGCGCGGGCTGCCGAGCGGCTATCGCATCGCGACAGGCGGCACCGTCGAGGAGAGCGCCAAGTCGCAGGCCTCGGTGTTCGCCGTGGTGCCGGCCATGCTGTTCGTCACCGTCACGATCCTGATGATCCAGCTCCAGAGCTTTTCACGGTTGGCGCTGGTGCTGAGCGTCGTTCCGCTCGGGCTGATCGGCATCGTCGCGGCCCTGCTGCTGTTCCAGAAGCCGCTCGGCTTCGTCGCCATCCTCGGGATCCTGGCGCTGATGGGCATGATCGCCCGCAACGCCGTGATCCTGATCGACCAGATCGAGACCGAGCGCGGCGAGGGGCGGTCGATCTGGGACGCCGTGATCGCCGCTTCGCTGTCGCGGCTGCGGCCGATCGTGCTGACCGCGATCTCCACCGTGCTGGGCATGATCCCGATTGCCCCGACGATCTTCTGGGGGCCGATGGCCTACGCCATCATGGGCGGCCTCCTGGTCGCCACCGTGCTGACCTTGATCTTTCTGCCGGCCCTCTATGTCGCAGTCTTCCGGGCGCAGGAGCCGGCCGTGAGCCGGGAGCCGGCGAGCTGACGGCGTGCGCGGCACGGGACGAGGCGAGCGCACGCAGTGCTTCTGTGACGGCCGGTCGGCGCTGCACGCACAACCTTTGGCGGATCGAGACCGCGCCGTCCTTGCCAGCTCCTTGCGACGCTCGGAATGGCCGTGGCATTCGCCCCGTGTGTTGGAGATCATCGAAGCGCAGATCGGCGGTGCCGGTGTCTTCGGAGCCCGTAACCGTTTCTGAACCGGAGTCGTGACATCTCTCGTCAACTGCTCGGCGGAGGTGCCCGTGCCCCAGATCTGGTTGACCTACGAGGAACTCGGCGCGCTGCTCGATTGCGAGGCCGGGGCGGCGCGGGAGTTCGCGGCGGAGCGGCCCCTCGATCGGCGGCGATGCCATGACGGTCGGACGCGCGCCAAGCTCGACCTCCTGCTGACCGAGCGCTGGCTCGACGAGGCGGTCAGGAACTGGGCCGGACGCCAGATCGCGGCCTGCGTCGACGATCTCCAGGCCGTGCGTCGTCTGATGGTGGCGCCCGCCGCTGCCACGGGCGTTCCCGACCTCGAGGGAACCGGAGACACGCGGGCACCGGCAGGCGCGGTCGTCGCGACCGACGTCGCTGCAGCGGATGTCGCACCCGTCACGGCGGAGAGGCGAAGCGCCTGAGTCTGTGGTCGCGTGTGCCGGTCGGCGCGTGCGCCCGGCGGCCACCGCTTCGCGGCAGACGCTCCGATCGGCCTCACGCTGGCGGTTCCTTTGGCCGAGGCGGGGCTACAGGGTTGCGAGGGAAGCCGTTCCGCCTTCACCGTCGCCGGTCGATGATCTTCGGACGCGCTCGCCGTTGCCCATAGTCGTAGGGCGGGGGCGGGTAGGTCCCGAGCGGCGCGTAGACCTGAGGCGGCGGGCCGGTCGGCACGGCGGTCGGCCGGCGCGGTTCCGGGCCGGGCACGATGATGGTTGTCGAACCGGACGGCGGGGCGCCGGTGATCATCCGCTCGTTCACGCCTTGGGCGCGCGCGCTCCCATCGGCGAACGTCACGACAAATGCGACCACGCTCGACAGACCGACGGTGAGAAATCGCATCGGGAAACCCTCTCCGTGGCCCAGGCCCAAGGTTCGGCGCTGTTCGGCCAAAACTGCGCTCAGGGCTCGACGCGGCGCCGGTCCGATGGTTCCCGGCCCACCGCGATATGGCGCGTCACAATTCGTCGCGGTTCGGTCGGGCCACCCCGACGCGTCGGAGTTCGCGAGACGGCCTTCCCGACGCATCGATCGGTCGGCCTCGCTTTACACGCCAAATGTGACTTGGTTGAATATAACATTATCAACATGTGAGAGACTCATGCCGAGCGACGCCGAGATCGAGTCCGCCGTGAAGGCCTATGCGGCCTATATCGACGACGCGCTGAAGGGAGGCGCGAAGCGCTGGCATGTTCGCGACGCCGTCGTCGCGGCCCTCGAAGCAGCCGAACGCACGCGCCGGATCGACGAGGTGGTACGGACCATCGCGGTGGACGGAGACGACTCTGCAGCGGCCGGTCTTAGCGACACGTCCGCGGCCGAGTGACCGGCCGCGCGACTCTCCGCTCCGTGCCTCCGCCTGATTCGTGCCTCTCCCGGATCGGCCCTCTGTCCGGTTTCGCCTCACCGCGTTCGTCGCACGGCATCGTGCCGCAAGACGCCGGGGCATATTCGCCATCAGGATCGGGTCAGCGGCAGACGACCACCCGCTTCCAACGCAGCTCGCAGGCCGGAACGGCGACGACCGCCTCGGTGCAGCTCGGAACGGTGCGAACGCAGGGCGTCTTCCGCCACCGATAGCCGTAAGGGTAGGGCTTGGCCCAGAACGACGCCGGCGCGACGAGCGTCTGTTCCGGGACCGGGGCGAGCGGCATCGCCTGCGCCACCCCACCGCTGATCGCGATGGACAGGACAAGGGACCCGAACAGGGATCGTGCGATCATCGTGACGTCTCCGCGTGTCGATCCGCGTGAACAGCGGACATAACATTGGTACCATAGAGTGAATTCGGTCAATGGAATGCTACCCGCACGTCCTCTCCGTGAACACTCTTCGGAATTCGCGGCCGCTGTTCGGGCATCCGCTCAGCGATTGTCGATCAGCTCGAATGGGACGCGGCGGCCGCCGAATTCGCCGGTCCGAGCGAGACGAATTCGCCGGACCCGCAAAATCACGTTAAGATGGCATTGTTGATATCTGTCATATAGAAGTTGTGTCTCGGCAAAACGAACCCATTGCTCATGCGGGCTGACGTGGGGGTCCCGCGGGAGAGGTGCCGCCTGGGCTCCTGGGCGGCCGCCGCCTTGACCCCGCAAGTCCCGCCCGGTACTGCACGATCGACTTCACGGCTTCGGGGTATAGCGCAGCCTGGTAGCGCGGGAGTTTTGGGTACTCCAGGTCGCAGGTTCGAATCCTGCTGCCCCGACCACCCGTCCGGCCGACGGGAGCCGACGCCGGAGCGGCCGGTGCCGCGTCGCCCGACCGGCTTGCGTTTCTTCGCCGGTCGCGTAGGACTTTTCCTGTCCCCGCGGAGCTGCGCCGGCGTTGCCGGCTGCCTCAGCGGGGGCGGACCGAACACGCGGGATCGTCGCCGAGGCCTTCATGATCGCACGCATCTACAAGCCCGCCCGGAACGCGATGCAGTCCGGCACCGCCAAGACCAAGCACTGGGTGCTCGACTACGAGCCCGACGAGCCGCGCCGGGTCGAGCCCCTGATGGGCTGGACCAGCTCGGGCGACACCCGCCAGCAGGTCCGCATGCAGTTCGAGACCAAGGAGGAGGCGATCGCCTTCTGCGAGCAGCACGGGGTCGCCTACCAGGTGCTCGAGCCGAAGTCGCCGAGCCGCCGCACCATCGCCTATTCGGACAATTTCGCCTATTCGCGCCGCGGCCTCTGGACCCACTGAGGCTGTCCGCGGCGAGCCTCGACAGCCCCCGCCGCCATGGCGGTTCTCTTGCGTTTGGGCGCCAGCTCGACGTCCGGAGCCTCTCCTTCGTCATGCTCCGCGAAGGCGGAGCACCCAATACGCCGCGGCGTTTGGATCGAAACAACGCGGGCCGGTGGGATACTGGGTCGTCCGCCTCCGCGGAGGACGACCACGCAGAGGCTGCGCGGCCGCCCCGCGATTGACAGCCGTCCGCTTCCGGCCCAAAACCATCTCCTGACTGTTACGTTATTACATCGACATGACAGGAGACTCCGATGCCCCTCCGGCACCCGGTGACGATCTCGCGGCGGACCCTGCTCGGCACCCTGACGGCGGCGACCGCCGGGCTGGCCCTGACCGCCGTGCTCATGTCCCCGACCGTGGTGCTCGCCCAGGCGGCGAGCGAGGCCGAGAAGCCCGCCGGCGCGGCCCCGGGTGGCGCCGCCGCGCCCGTAAAAGTGGTGGCGAGCTTCTCGATCCTCGGCGACCTGGTGAAGCAGGTCGGCGGCCCGCTGGTCGCGGTCGATCTCCTGGTCGGACCGAACGCCGACATGCACGCCTTCCAGCCCTCGCCGGCCGATTCGAAGAAGCTCGCCGGCGCGAAGCTCGTGGTGATCAACGGGCTCGGGCTCGAGGGCTGGGTCGAGCGGATGACCAAGGCGTCCGGCTACACCGGGCCGGTCGTCGTCGCGGCCAAGGGCCTGAAGCCGATCGCCAAGCCGAAGGAGAAGGGGCACGACCACGACCATGGTCACGGCCACGATCACGGCAAGGACGATCCGCACGCCTGGCAGTCGGTCGGCAACGTGAAGCTCTACGTCGCCAACATCCGGGACGGCCTGTCCGCCGTCGACCCGGCCAACAAGGCGACCTATGCGGCGAACGCCGAGACCTATCTGAAGCAGCTCGACGCGCTCGATCGCGACATCAAGGCGGCCTTCGAGGGGCTGCCGAAGGACAAGCGCACCGTGATCACGGCCCACCAGGCGTTCGGCTACTACGGCGCCGCCTACGGCATCACGTTCCGGGCCGCCAAGGGCGTGACCGAGGATTCCGAGCCGTCGGCGCGCGAGATCGCCGACCTGATCACGCTGATCAAGAAGGAGAAGGTGCGGGCCCTGTTCGTCGAGAACATCTCCAACCGGCGCCTGCTCGACCGCATCGCCAAGGAGACCGACGCCAAGGTCGGCGGCACGCTGTTCTCCGACGCGCTGTCGAACGCCTCCGGCCCGGCGCCGACTTACATCGAGATGATGCGGGCCAACACCAAGGCGCTGGCCGAAGCGCTGAAGGGGTGAGGGCGGCCACCCGGCGGCTCGCCTCGGGGGCCAGCCTTCCTCCTCATGGTGATTAGCGCTCCGGCAGGAGCGCGTCTCGAACCATGCGGCCGCTGCCAACGCGGCGTTCGGCGGGGGGCACTCGGTGCCCGCCCGCGCCCTTCGAGGCTCGGGCTTCGCCCGAGCACCTCAGGACGAGGGCGGATCTGCGCCGGATAACGGCGGCTCGCCCTTCACCCCGCCAGCGCGGCCGACAGCTTGGCGGCGTGATCGGCGAGCGTCGCCGTCTCTTCCTTGAAGGTCGCGGCCGGCTTCAGCGGCACGCCGTCGTGGCGCGGCAGCACGTGGACGTGCAGGTGGAACACCACCTGGCCGCCGGCCGGCTCGTTGAACTGCTGGATGGTGACGCCGTCGGCCTTGAACACCGCGGTCGCCGCCTTGGCGATCTTCTGCGCCACCTGGTGGACGTGGCCGAGATCCTCCGGGGTGATGTCGTAGATGCCGCGCGCCGCCGCCTTCGGGATCACCAGCGTATGGCCGGGGCAGCGCGGCATGATGTCGAGGAACGCCAGCGTGCGGTCGTCCTCGTAGACCTTGTGGCAGGGAAGATCCCCGCGGAGAATCTTCGCGAACACGTTCGAGGTGTCGTAGCTCGCCATGGGCTGCCTCATTCCCGCTGCCTCGTTCCCGTCGTCGGGGAGGGGGCCGCGCCGATCGCGGCCGTCCGCGACGATACCGATCGGTCCCCGCATGGATGGCAAACCGCGCGCCCGCCCGTCAAGCCGCGGCGAGGCGCGCCGGGTGCGCTCGCGGCGCGCGATTGCTTAACGCGACTTTAAGCGCGGCCACGGAAGATCGTGCCATCTTTCGCAGATCTCGCAGGCGCGCGGAGCGGCCATGAACGACAAGCGCAGGTTCGTGCGGGTACGCCCGAGCGGTCTCGTGCCCCGGGTCGGAAAGATTTTCGTCGACCCGAAGAGCCCGGCGATCGAGTGTCAGGTGATCGACGTGAGCGCCGGCGGCGCCTGCCTGTATGTCGCCGGCAACGGGCCGATCCCCAAGCGCTTCACCTTCCTGCACGGCGCCGTGAAGAAGTCGAGCCGCGTCGTCTGGGAGAAGGGCCGCAAGATCGGCATCCAGTTCTGACGCCGCTTCCGCCTGATCAGCTTGCGGTCATTCCGGGGCGCGCCGAAAGCGCGAACCCGGAATCCAGCGGAAATCTCGGAATCCTCGGTTGGATCCCGGGTTCGGCGCTGCGCGCCGCCCCGGAATGACTGCGTAGCATCAGTCCGCCTCCATCTCGGCCTCGGCCGGCGGGCGGATGTCGATGGCGTCCCGGCGGAACGGGCTTGCCGCGGACAGCTCGCGGGCGGCGGCGTCGACATAGGCGCGCTCGCGCTTCAGATAGTCGGCGATCGCCCGGCGCAGCGCCGGGTCGGCGATGTGATGGGCCGACCAGGTGGTGTTGGGGAGATAGCCGCGGGCGAGCTTGTGCTCGCCCTGCGCGCCGGCCTCGACGCGGGGGATGCGGCGCTCGATGGCGAACTCGATCGCCTGGTAGTAGCAAAGCTCGAAATGCAGGAACGGGTGGTGCTCGACGGCGCCCCAATGGCGGCCGAACAGCGTGTCGCCGCCGATGAAGTTGAGGGCGCCGGCGATGTAACGGCCCTCGCGTTTCGCCATCACGAGCAGAATCTGGTCGGCCATGCTGGCCCCGACGCGCGAGAAGAAGTCGCGGGTGAGGTAGGGGCGCCCCCATTTGCGCGAGCCGGTGTCCATGTAGAAGCCGAAGAAGGCGTCCCAGGCCTCGTCGTCGATGGCGGCTCCGGTGAGCCGCACGATCTCGATGCCGTTCTCCACCGCCTCGCGCCGCTCGCGCCGGATCGCCTTGCGCTTGCGGGCGGCGAGCGCGTTCAGGAAGTCCTCGAAGCTGCCGTAGCCGGGATTGTCCCAGTGGAACTGCTGGTCGGTGCGGGTGAGCCAGCCGTAGTCGGCGGCGAGGCTCGCCTCCGCCTCGGTCATGAAGGTGACGTGGACCGAGGAGTGGCCCTCGCGTCCGCACAGCGTCTTGAGCCCGTCGAGCAGCACCACCTCGGCCACCTCGGCCTGCGGGCCGGGGGCGACGAGGAGGCGCCGGCCGGTCGCCGGCGTGAACGGCACCGCGACCTGCAGCTTCGGATAATAGTGGCCGCCGGCGCGCTCGTAGGCGTCGGCCCAGCCGTGGTCGAACACGTACTCGCCGCGCGAATGCGACTTGAGATAGCAGGGGACGACGCCCAGCACGGTCTCGGTGCCGTCCTCCAGGATCAGGTGACGGGGTTGCCAGCCGGTCCGGGCGACGGCCGAGCGCGAGGCCTCGAGGGCGGACAGGAAGGCGTACGAAACGAACGGGTTGTAGGCGGAGCCCGAAGTCGCGCCTGAAGCCGCGGCGAACGATGCGCCGGCGCTCGCCGACGGGCCGGTCGGGACCGGGTTGGCGCAGGCGTCCCACACGGCGGCGGGGATCTCGGTGATCGACGAGACCACGTTGATGCGCAGGCCGGCCGGTACGGCGGGGCGATCCGGGG
>NZ_NHSK01000089.1 GCF_016653355.1 Rhodoplanes elegans
GCCCGAGCCGCGCAAGCCGGTGTTCGAGACGCCGCTCGACTGACGTGATCGCTCGACTGACGTGATGCCATTCGCGCGGCCGGGCCTCGGCGATTGGCAAGGCATGCGGCGATGGTCATACTGAAGAAACCCCCGCGCGGGCGCCGGCCCGTCGTCTTCGTCGCGCCGCGGCTTCGGAGTGCCGCCTCTTCGGTGCGACGCGTCTTTTGTTCGTCGCGTCCTTCGTCGAAGATCCCGTCCAGGACTGCCCAGGGGAAAGCCATGCTGTCGATCGTCCGCGCGCTCGCTCTCGCGGCCGGCGTGATCGCCGTCACGTCGTCACCCGGCTCCGCGCCGGCCCAGACGTTTCCGTCGTCGCGTCCGGTGACCTTCGTGGTGCCGTTCGCACCGGGCGGCTCGACCGACACGGTCGCCCGCATCGTCGCCCAGGCGGCCGGCCAGCCGCTCGGCGTGCCCACCGTGGTGGAGAACCGCACCGGCGGCGCCGGCGTGGTCGGCTGGAGCGCGGTCGCCCGCTCGGCGCCGGACGGCCACACGCTGCTGACGCTCGAGATGTCCTACACGATCGCGGCCGGGCTGATCCCGACGCTGCCCTTCGATGCGAAGACGAGCTTCGTGCAGGTGACGACCGCGGTCGAGAATCCGCACGTGATGGTGGTCAATCCGAAGCTGCCGGCCAACACGGTCGCCGAGCTGATCACGCTCCTCAAGGCGAACCCCGGAAAGTACTTCTTCGGCTCGGGCGGCAACGGCACCAACACCCATATGGGTGGCGAGCTGTTCAAGAGTCTCGCCGGCGTCGACCTCGTGCACGTGCCGTATCGCGGTGCCGGCGCGGTGCTGCAGGATCTGGTCGCCGGCCAGGTGCAGGTGCTGGTCACCTCGCTGCCGACCGCGCTGCCGCTGATCCAGTCCGGCCAGCTCCGGCCCCTGATGGTCGCCGCGGAGACCCGCTCGCCGGTGCTGCCCGACGTGCCGTCCGCTCCGGAAGCGGGGCTGCCCGGCATGGTGATGAAGTTCTGGGTCGGCTTCGCCGTGCCGGCCGCGACGCCGCCGGCCGTGGTCGAGCGGCTCAACCGCGACATCCGCACCGGCCTGGCGCAGCCCGAGACCAAGAAGCGCCTCGCCGAGCTCGGCATGGACGCCGTCGGCAACACGCCCGCGCAGGCGCAGGCGCTGATCGAGTCGGAGATCGCCCGCTGGAGCGCCATCGCCAAGGCGGCCGACATCAAGCTGCAGTAGACTGTCGCCATGAGCTGGTTCGCACCCCCCGTCGATGTCGAGAGCCGCGTCTTCGCGCGGCTGCCCGACGCGTTCCGCACGCCCCGGCCGAACGAATGGGGCGCCGCCAACAAGCCCGGCGCCGCGATCGACAGCTTTCTCGAAGGGCCGTGCCTGGCGCCGGACGGCACCCTCTACGTCACCGACATCCCCTACGGCCGCATCTTCGCCGTCGACGGCAGCGGCCGCTGGAGCCTGGTGCACGAGTACGACGGCTGGCCGAACGGCATGAAGCTCCGGACGGACGGCAGCCTCCTGGTCGCCGACTATCGCCGCGGACTGCTGCGCATCGATCCGGAGACCGGCACCATCCATCCGGTCTGCACCACGGTAAACAGCGAGGGCTTCAAGGGGCTGAACGACCTCGCGCTGCTCGCCGACGACTCGGTGCTGTTCACCGACCAGGGCCAGACCGGGCTGCACGATCCGAGCGGCCGGCTCTACCGGCTGTGGCCGGACGGCCGGCTCGACCGGCTGATCGGCAACGCCGCCTCGCCGAACGGTGTCGCCGTCAACCCGGAGGGCACCCACGCCTATCTGGCGCTCACCCGCGCCGCTCAGATCTGGCGGGTGCCACTGGCGCCGGCGGCGCTGTCGGCGAAGACGCAGCTGTTCGCCCAGCTCCCGGGCGGGTTGTCCGGGCCCGACGGGCTGGTGGTCGATCCGCACGGTCGGTTGATCGTCTGCGATCCCGGGCACGGCAGCGCCTGGGTGCTGTCGCGGCTCGGCGAGCCGCTCTTCCGCATCCGGAGCTGCGCCGGCCGCACCCTCACCAACGCGGTGCTGCGGCCGGACGGCCGCACGCTGCTGATGACCGAGTCGGAGACCGGGCAGATTCTGGAAGCCGTGCTGCCGGGGTGAGACGAGACTCGGTCATTCCGGGACGGTGCGCAGCACCGGACCCGGAATCCAGCCGAGACCGCGGCGCTCATGGCTGGATTCCGGGTTCGCGGCTTCGCCGCGCCCCGGAATGACGCCGGGCCAATCCACCGCCCGAGCTCACGCCGTCTCCTCGATCTCCTTCGCGCGGGCGATCAGCGCCAGGGCGCGGACGAGGTGCGGGCGGTCGTACATGACGCCCTCGAGGCCGACGACGCCGGCGCCGGGCTGCGCCGCGAAGGCGGCGACGATCGCCTTCGCCTTCGCCACCTGGGCGGGGTCGGGCGTGAACACGGCGTTGATCGGCCCGATCTGGTCCGGGTGGATCGCCATCTTGCCGGTGAAGCCGTCGCGCCGCGCCTCCTCGCATTCGCGCCACAGCTTCGTCTCGTCGCGGAAGTCGACCGCCACCGTGTCGATCGCCTGCACCTTGGCCGAGGCGGCGGCGGCGAGGCAGAGCGTGCGGGCGAGCCGGAAGGCGTCGAGGAAACGGCCGTCGTCGTCGCGGTTCGCCTCGGCGCCGAGATCGACCGACAGATCCTCGGCCCCCCAGGTGAGGCCGGCGAGGCGGCGGCTGGCGCCCCGATAGCTGCCGGCGACGAACAGCGCATGCGCCGTCTCGGTGGCGATCGCATAGACGGCGACATGGCCGTCGGAGAGGCCGGCGACCGCCTCGCGCACCGCCAGCTTGGCGTCGAGATGCATCACGGCCGGGCCGCCCTCGGCCTTGGGCAGCATGATGCCGTCCGGCCGCGCCGGGATCACGACGTCGAGATCCTGGTCGGTCAGGCCGGTGTCGAGCCCGTTCACCCGCACCAGGATGCGCGGGCGCGACGGCCAGTCGGCCACCGCGGCGACGAACTCGGCCGCGGCGGTGCGGGCCGCCTCCTTGCGGTCGGGCGAGATCGAATCCTCGAGATCGACGATGACGGCGTCGGCTCCGCACTCCATGGCCTTGGCGAGCTTCTTCTCGGCATCGGCCGGCACGAACAGCAGGGAGCGCATGCGGGGTGTCTCCTCAGGCGGGACGCTTGAGCATGAAGACCTGGCGGCGGCATTCGGCGACCAGCCTGTCGTTCTGGTTGAAGCCGCGATGGTGGAACTCGACGATACCGGCATTCGGGCGCGACGACGATTCGCGCTTGTTGATCACCTCGGTCTGGGCCCGCAGCGTGTCGCCCTCGAACAACGGATGCGGAAAGACCACGTCGGTCATGCCGAGATTGGCGATGGTGGTGCCGACCGTGAGGTCCGACACCGACATGCCGATCATCAGGCCGAGCGTGAACAGCGAGTTCATCAGCGGCCGGCCCCACTGCGTCTCGTTCTCGCAGAAGTGCCGGTCGATGTGCAGCGGCTGCGGGTTCAGCGTCATGTTGGAGAACAGCATGTTGTCCATCTGGGTGACGGTCCGCCGGTAGCGATGCTCGACCACCTCCCCGATGACGAAATCCTCGAAATACATCCCGCCGCGCGGGTGCCGGACCGCGGTCGTCCAGGACATTCCTGTGGTCCCCCTCTGGCTCGTCTCCGTGCCGCGCCTTCGCTGCCGCCGTGAGTCCTGCCGGTGGGCGAGCAGGGCGCGATTCATACTTTGTTTACCATAACCGGCGCAGCCTCGGCGGTGTCGTCCTCGCTCCCGTCTCGCGCCCGCGCCGCAGGTTGAACCTTGCCCGTCTCCGGCACCAGCTCCTCGACCTCCGGATGGGTCGTCAACGACGCCATTCGGGGCGCTGCGCAGTCGACCGGCACCAGTTTCGACTATCTGCTGGCGACTGCGAAGGTCGAATCGGACCTCAACCCTAATGCCGCGTCGACGACATCGTCGGCGCGCGGCCTGTTCCAGTTCATCGACCAGACCTGGCTGATGATGCTGAAGGAGGCCGGCACCGCGCTCGGCTTCGGCCAGTATGCCGACGCCATCACCAAGACGGCGTCGGGCCGCTACGAGGTGACGGACCCGAGCCTGCAGCAGGCGGTGATGAATCTGCGCGGGGACGCCGGCGCCAACGCCGTCATGGCGGGCGCCTTCACGCAGCGCAACGCGGCGAAGGTGGAGGCGCTGATCGGCCGGGCGCCGAACGAGGGCGAGCTCTACATCGCCCATTTTCTCGGACCCGGGGGCGCGGCCCGGCTGATCACCGAAGCCAGCCGCAACCCGAGCGGTGTCGCTGCGGAGACCTTCCCCAACGCCGCCGCCGCCAACCCGTCGATCTTCTACGAGCGCGACGGCACGGCGCGCAGCTTCGCCCAGGTCTACGGAAATCTGGTGGGGCGCTACGACCGCGCCGTCGCCGGCACGGCCGCGATGACGGGCAACGCCGCCGCCGGCCGCTCGGGCGCGTCGGGCCCGGTGGTGTCGGTCGCGCCAGCCGGGCAGGGCGGCGATCGGCGCGTTCCGGCGACCGCGACGGCGAATCTCCAGACGGAGCCGGCCCGCACCGTGGCGACCGGGCCGCTGTTCCACAGCCTGTTCCAGAGTGGGCCGGAGCGCGGCGCCGTCTCCGACATCGTCAGCGAATTGTGGTCGACCCGCCCGCATGTCGCGGCCGCCCTCTCGGGCGTCGCCGCGCAGGCGACACCGCGCACCGTGTCAGGAACCACGCCAGTCGCGGCCGTGCCCGCGGCGATGGCCCGCTCGGCCTACACGGCAAACGCACCCGCGTCGGCCGCCTCTCCGCCGAATGTCGCGCCGGCGCGCGCCCCCGTGATCACGGTCATACCCGTCACAGCGCCCGCGTCGCCCACGCGCCCGGTCGCGTCGTCGGCCGTCGCCTACACGCCGGCCGCATCGTTTCCCGTCGCCCCATCTCCTGTCGCCCCGTCTCCCGTCGCGCCGATACCGGTCGCGGCGACCCCGGTGGCGGCGAGCACGGCCGCCCCCGCATCCCTCGCGGTCCCCGACCCGAGCCGCGCCTCGGAACTGTTCTCCGCTCCCGGCACCAACGCCGGCGGCCTGTTCGGCCGGCGCGGATAGGGCGCCGCTACGCGGACCGTCGGTGGTCTCGCGGCGTTAATAAATCAGCAACAAACACAAAGATTTATGGTGAACCCTTTGTTAAGGGCGCGCCCGTAGGCTGATGCATGGCGGGACTCGTCTGCCTCTCGTGAGGTTCGCGGGTTCTGAAAATCTCCTCCGTGTCGCCCTCCGTCGCGTCGGGTTCAGCAGCATGATCGTCCGCCAGTTTCTTCAGTGGGTCCGCACCGCGCCCGCCGGCGAGCGGGCCGAGGCGACCAGCGCGCTCGCACGGGCCTATCTTTATTCCGATCTGCCCGACGACGAGCGCGACGCCGTCGAGGGCGTGCTGGTGATGCTGGCCGAGGACGTCTCGCCGCTGGTGCGCGGCGCGCTCGCCGGCGTGCTGGCGCCGAGCCGCGAGGCGCCGTCGACCGTGGTGCACCTCCTGGCACACGACCGTCCCGACATCGCCGCCGTCGTGCTGGCGTCGTCGCCCCTGTTCATCGACGCCGAGCTGGTCGACCTCGCCGCCACGGGTGGCGACACCGTGCAGACCGCGATCGCCGGCCGCGCGCCGCTGCCGCGCGCCGTCGCCGCCGCGATCGCCGAGGTGGGCGGCCCCGAAGCCTGCCTGGTGCTGATCGAGAATCCGCAGGCCGAAATCGCGTCCCTGTCGTTCGCCCGGCTGGTCGAGCGCTTCGGTGATCTCGGCGCGATGCGCGAAGCGCTGCTCGGGCGGCCCGACCTGCCGGTCGCGTGCCGCCAGGCGCTGATCGCCCGGCTCTCCGCGACGCTCGCGGCCTTCGTCTCGGGCCGCTCCTGGATGGACGGCAGCCACGCCCGCACGGTCGCCCGCGAGGCCTGCGAGAAGGCGACCGTGGCGCTCGCCGCGCGCGCCGGCGAGGAGGGCGCCGCGCCGCTCGTGCGCCATCTGCGCGCCAGCGGCCAGCTCACCGCCGGGCTCATTCTCCGCGCGCTGCTGTCCGGCAATGTCGGGCTGTTCGAGGAGGCGCTGGCCGAGCTCGCCGGCCTGCCGCTGCGCCGCGTGCGCCTCCTGATCCACGACCGTACCGGCGTCGGCTTCCGCGCGATCTTCTCGCGCGCCGGGCTGCCGGGCTCGACCTTCCCGGCGTTCCGCTTCGCGCTCGAGGCGTGGCGCGAGGGGCCCGATCTCGACGGCGCCGCGCGCCTGCACCGCCGCATGGTCGAGCGGGTGCTCACCGCCTGCGGGCAGTCCGACATTGGCGAGGTCGAGCCGCTGCTCGCGCTGCTGCGCCGCTTCGCCGCCGAGGCGGCGCGCGAAGAAGCGCTGATCGCCTGCGAGAAGCTCGAGCAGGAGCTGGTCGCCGACCTGATGCGGATTCGCCTCGCGGCGTAGGCCTTTGATTGTGATGGATGGGACGCGACTTCCGCTCGTCCCCGCGAAGGCGCTGCGGCATGCACACATCGCGTGCCTCGCATGAGAGCGTCATGCGCGGGCTCGACCCGCGCATCCATCACCTTCATCAAAATGCGTTCTGTCGCAGCGAGATGGGTCGCCGGGTCAAGCCCGGCGACGACGTCGCAGCTTGTCGAGATGTGTGCATGCCTTCGCGCGAAGGCGGGGACGCGGGGGCGACACGGCATGCGGCTCCTGGATCCCCGCTTGCGCGGGGACGAGCGGAGGGTGGGGCGGCGTCGGTCGAAACCGTGCTGAATCACTCTAAGGAAGTTCGCTGCGCGGCACGGTCGGCGGGCTCAGCACCTCGTCGTCGTCGGGGAGGCGGCCGCCGTTCTCGCTCTTCAGGTGCTCGTCGACGATCTCGCGCAGCTTCGCCGACAGCGTGTCGGCCAGGATCTCGGCGCGCGCGGTGCCGTGCTCGCGCACGATCGCCCGCACCGCGTCGACATGCTGGTCGACCAGCGCGAGCGGGATGCGCTTACTGTCGATGGTGCGCTCGATCAGCCGGCACAGGCTCGCCGCCGCCGCGGCGGCGCGCGGAAAGCCGAGCGTCGCCGCCTGGCCCTTGATGTCGTGTGCGGCGTGATATAGCGCCTGCCGGGTCTCGGCGTCGAAGCCCTTCGCCTTGACGGCCTTGCGGGCCGCGTCGAGGCGCTCGCACTCGTTGTCCATCCAGCCGGCGAACTCGCCGGAGAGCGCGGCGAGCGCGCGCTCGGCGTCGGCGACCGGATCGGGCAGGCCGGGCGCGGCGTTGCGGGCCCACGCCTTGCGCAGGAGATTCTTCGGCACGATCACGGCGTGGTCGCCGTAATTGGTCACCTTCGGCGCGTCCGGAGTCTTGCTCGACGAAGACTTGCTCGACGAAGACTTGTTCGAGGAAGACTCGCCAGCCAACGTCCTGCCGGTCGGCTTTCCGGTCTTGCCGCCGCCTCGCCCGGAGGTCATCGGGTCACCCTGCTCACTCGGTGATCTTCACCCGCTCCAGCAGCGCCTGCTGCGGGATGATCTCGGCCTTCGCCGTGCCCTTGCGGCGCTCGACGCCGACATAGTTCGGGTTGACCAGGCGTCGCCGGTCGGGGCCGAAGAAGGTCTTGGTCTTGATGAAGGGACGCGGATTCACGACCACGGTCAAGATGCGCTGATAGAGCGCGTTGGCCGAGATCGGCTTGACCAGGAACTCGGTGACGCCGCAGTCGCGCGCCGCCATCACGCGCTTCTTCTCGGAATGGCCGGTCAGCATGATGATCGGCACGAACGGGTTGGCGTTGGCGCCCGGCTGGCGGATCATCTGGGTGAGCTCGAGCCCGTCGAAGATCGGCATTGCCCAGTCGGTGATCACGATGTCCGGGATGTTGTGCGTGAACGCCTCGAGCCCGGCGGCACCGTCCTCGGCCTCGTAGACCTCGCGGGAGCCGAAGCCGTGCAGCAGCGTACGCAGGATGCGACGCATGTGCGCGTTGTCGTCGATCAGAAGAAACCGCAGCCGGTTGAAGTCGATGCGGACCATGGCTCACGCGAGACTGACACGATGCCTGAAGGATCAGGCTCGATCCTGCCCGCGAAGCTTTAAGGAAGGGTTTAGGTTAACCGGGCGGGGCACGGAGCTGTCCGACGCCGGCCGTAGTCGCTCGTCATCCCGGGGCGCGGACCTTCAGGTCCGCGAGCCCGGGATCCATACCCCCGGTGCCGGTAGCTGACGACAGACAGGGGTTGATGGTGTGGACGGCCCCCTACGGCATCGCTGTGCCAGAATGAGGTCGGTGAAGATCTCAAACGAGGGGTCCGTCCGTGAGCCAGAGTATCCGCATCGGAATGGATACGTCGAAGCATATCTTTCAACTGCACGGGGTGGACGCGGCCGAGCAGCCGGTGCTGCGCAAGCGGCTTCGTCGCAAGGAGGTGGAGGCGT